>CAZPTJ010000073.1:0-13596 GCA_964589085.1 uncultured Flavobacteriaceae bacterium
GAGTTAAGGACTATCCTGTTCCCGTTTTGATCTCGAACTTTATCGATACCTTTGACTTCTAATAAGAAATAAAACATCCTCAAATTTTAGTATATTTATAATATGGCAGGAACAATTAATAAAGTCATTTTAATAGGACATACTGGAGATGATGTAAAAATGCATTATTTTGAAGGTGGAGGCAGTATAGGAAGATTCCCTCTAGCCACAAATGAGGAATATACAAATCGTACTACTGGAGAACGTATCTCAAATACAGAATGGCATAATATAGTTGTACGTAACAAAGCTGCGGAAATTTGTGAAAAATATTTAAAAAAGGGAGATAAGGTTTATATAGAAGGCCGACTTAAACCACGCAAATGGACTGATGATCAGGGACGTGAACGATACAGTACTGAAATACAATGTCAGGATTTTACTTTTTTAACTCCTCGCGGGGAGGAACAACAATCTATGCCAGCGGCTACACCTTCGCAAGCAGTCCCTTCACACAATCAACCTGTGGCGCAAGTACCTCCTCAAATCACAGCAACAAAAGAAGAAGATGACTTACCATTTTAAATGAACGTTTAACTAATTGCCACTTAATTGGATCCTGATCCTGAACCCTTACTTATACTGCTTTCTATAATTAACAGCACTACTACTGCAAGCATTTTTGTCCTGCTTATTTTATTATGTTGTTCTGCTTTGATAAGTGGTGCCGAAGTTGCTTTTTTCTCACTTTCGGCAGCCGATATGACCCCTTCAGAAAATGAGAAGTTATCCCCAAAATTATCTCTGGTTTCCAAATTACTTGAAAAACCTAAAAAATTGCTGGCAACAATTCTCGTTGCAAACAACACTATAAACATTGCCATTGTATTACTTTTTGCCAGTCTTGGCGATGTCTTTTTTGGCAGTCTTGAAACAACCATATTTGGGCTTGATCCACAATTCCTAATAGAGGTTATTGTCATCACACTTCTTATTTTGATTTTTGGCGAGATCTTGCCAAAGATTTATGCAAGTCGTAACAAAATACAGTTCGCCAGTTTTATGGCATTTCCTTTAAAAATTCTAGACATTATTTTTAGTCCGATAAGCTGGCCTATGCAATCTGCAACGATATGGATTCAAAAACATCTGGGTGATCGCAAATCTAATTTTAATGTAGATCAACTTTCTCAAGCTTTGGAACTTACTAGCGAAGAAGATACTTCTCAAGAAGAACAAAAAATACTTCAGGGTATCGTTTCTTTTGGAAATACAGATACCAAACAGGTGATGCGACCTCGGATGGATGTCTTTGCACTAAATGAAGATGATGTCTATGAGACTATTCTTCCGGAGATTTTGAAAAACGGTTACTCCAGAATACCCGTATTTAAAGAGAGTATCGACACCATAAGTGGTATTTTATATGTTAAGGATTTACTTCCTCATTTAGGGAAGAAAAATATTAATTGGACAACACTTATTCGTACACCATATTTTGTTCCTGAAAACAAAAAACTGGATGATCTCTTGAGTGAATTCAAAGAGAAAAAAATCCACCTTGCTATTGTTGTAGATGAATATGGAGGAACAAGTGGTATTATTACTCTGGAGGATATTATTGAAGAAATCGTAGGAGATATCAGTGATGAGTTTGATGATGAAGATATTATTTATAGCAAACTTGACGAACACAATTATATTTTTGAGGGCAAGACTTCTTTAAAAGATTTTTATCGGGTGATAAAACTGGAAGATGAAAATGTGTTTGAGGATCACAAAGGAGAAGCAGAGACTATTGCAGGTTTCATATTGGAGATCTCTGGAGGATTCCCTCGTAAAAATGAAGTACTAAAATTCAAAAACTATTCGTTTACTATAGAAGCCATTGATAAAAAGCGAATCAAACAAGTAAAATTTACAATTCAACCGTGAACATCTGTCGAATAATCTCCCTTATAATACTCTCCTTTAATCTTATTTCTTGTGGAGAAGATGTATTACCCAAGCCTAAAGGCTTGTTACGTCTGGATTACCCAAAACCTGACTATTCCTTTTTTTCTTCAGATTGTCCTTATGGATTTGATTTAAATGCATTAGGAAATGTTTCTTATAAAAATGATTGTTCTGCAGAAATTGAATATCCTCTTATGGAAGGGACTTTGTATCTCACCTATAGGAAGGTAGATAATAATATCAATACATTATTGGGTGATGCTCAAAAAATCACCTATGAACACACACGTAAAGCAGACAATATTCTGGAAGAAAAGTATGTAAACGAAAGGCAAGGGGTTTATGGTATGTTCTATGATATAAGTGGTAATGCAGCCTCTCAATCCCAGTTTTATGTTACGGATAGTACCCATCATTTTATAACAGGTTCTATCTATTTTAGAGCGAAGCCTAATTATGATAGTATTTTTCCTGCAGCCATTTATCTCAAAAATGATATCCGTAGATTGATGGAAACCATACGATGGAAAATTAACTCTTCTACCATAGAAGAATCAAAACATTAAATACCAATTTATCTCTTGGTATTAATCCAATAATTATATAGAACTTTGTGCGCTTAATAAGCCATCATGCCCAATAACACTTTAAAGTGGGTTTATCTCTTCGTATTAGCCCTTATCTGGGGGAGTTCTTTTATTCTTATCAAGAAGGGGCTTGTTGGACTTAGCCCATGGCAGCTAGGATCTTTACGTATTTTATTTACTGCATTTTTTCTACTTCTAATTGGCGCAAAAACACTTAGAAAAATAAAACGTCCTGAATGGAAATGGTTGTTTATTTCTGGTTTATTGGGGACTTTTTTTCCTGCTTTTCTGTTTGCCTTTGCCGAAACTGAAATTGATAGTGCTATCGCCGCTATCTTGAACTCCAGTGTGCCTTTGATGGCTTTAATTGTAGGCTGTTTGTTCTTTGGGGCTTCCTTTATCAAGCGTCAGCTTTATGGTGTTCTATTAGGTCTTCTAGGCGCGATTTTTCTGATCATGATTGGGGCAAAGATTAATCCTGATCAAAATTATTATTATGCATTACTTGTTATACTCGCGGCTTCTATGTATGCCTTTAATGTCAACATTATCAAAAAGTATATGCAGGATATTTCTGCGATGGCGATTGCCGTAGGCAATTTTATTTTTCTCATTATTCCATCTTTAATCATCCTTATTGGCACAGGGTTCTTCAATACCGATATTTTACAAAATCCAGAAGTACATATTTCACTATTCTATGTTGTGATACTGGCACTATTTGGAACTGCTGCCGCTAAAGTGATGTTTAATAAAATGGTGCAGATAAGTGATCCAGTATTCGCCTCTTCTGTTACCTATCTTATGCCTGTTGTTTCTGTCTTATGGGGTGTACTTGATGGAGAGAAATTTAACCTACTGCAATTAGGAGCTTCTGTAATTATTATTATTGGTGTATATCTTGTCAATAAACGAAGAGTTACCTAAACCGATAACCCGCTCCTACCTTTAACAAACTAACATTCCGATTAAAGGGAATATCCGGCACATCATCATCAGGAGATACCGAGGTATACTCATATTGTAACTGAAGAAAAAATTGATTAAAAATATCATATGATATCCCTGGACTTATAGTAAATCCTATCTGTGTTTCTGAAATACCAGCTATTTCAAAATCACTTAGAGACTGTTGCGAAGTAAAGGTAAAAACAGATAGTCCTAATCCCACAAAAGGCCTAAAACCTGAAAGCGTTGGTATCTTGAGTTCTACAATCCCTTTGGGTTGAAAAACAAAAGCATTTACCGTAAAATCAATCCCAAAATCATTATTTGCAGGATTGGTAAGTAAACTTATATTCAATCCACCAGCAATATTCAAAATTCCAGCTTGAACAAAACGATATTTCCCTCCTACATCAACAATACCATTAAAGTTCGTCCCGATAAAATTATTATCAACAGTAATGGGGTAACCGATTTCTATACTAAAACGTTCTTCCTGCGCATTGCTATTTACAATAAGCAAAAGGCAAAGCACAAGAAAGATCCAGTGTCTCATCATTAAGAAATCAAAAGTTTAGTACTATCCTAAAGGTGGTTGACCTGCCATGATCTCAGCATTGGCATATTGTTCGAATTTTTTAAAGTTCTCCTTAAACGATCTCGCCAGTTTATGAGCTGTATCATAATATCCTTCGTCATTATTCCAGGTTTTTCTCACATTCAGAACTTCAGTAGGTACCCCTGGCACTACTCTAGGTTGGGCTAAACCAAAAACCGAATGAACATGATAATTATCATGATCTAATACTTCAGGTAGTTGTCCATTTAATACCGCACTAATCATAGCGCGCGTATATTTAAGCTTCATTCGTGACCCTACACCGTAGGATCCTCCAGTCCATCCGGTATTCACCAGCCATACTTGTACGCCACTCTCTTTCATTTTTGCACTTAACATCTCTGCATATTTTGTAGGATGCAAGGGCATAAATGGTGCGCCAAAACAAGCCGAGAACGATGGTTGTGGCTCTGTAATACCCGCTTCTGTCCCAGCTACTTTTGCCGTATAACCGCTAATAAAATGATATGCAGCCTGTCCCGGAGTTAATCGGGATAGTGGAGGTAACACCCCAAAAGCATCTGCTGTTAGAAAGAAGATATGTTTAGGGTTATGTCCTACTGAAGGGGTTTGAATATTTGCAATATGATCAATAGGATAACTTACCCGTGTATTTTGTGTAATTGTAGTATCATCAAAGTCTACCGCTCCCTGAGCATCCATAATGACATTTTCCAGAATTGCTCCTGGTTTAATCGCTCTATAGATATCTGGTTCTTTTTCTTCAGATAGATTGATCACCTTAGCATAACAACCACCTTCAAAATTAAATACGGTATTTTCTGCAGTCCATCCATGCTCATCATCTCCGATAAGTTTACGCTCAGGATCCGCAGAAAGTGTCGTTTTACCTGTTCCTGAAAGTCCAAAAAAGATTGCTGTTTCCCCATTTTCACCTACATTGGCAGAACAGTGCATGGGTAGTGTATTCTTTTCTACAGGTAGAATAAAATTCAATGCAGAAAAGATACCTTTCTTAATCTCTCCGGTATATCCTGTTCCTCCGATAATGATCATTTTTTCTGTAAAGCTCAGTATCGCAAAATTGGCTTGTCGTGTTCCATCTACTTCAGGATCTGCCATAAAGCCAGGAGCATTTAGTATGGTCCATTCCGGATCGAATCCTGCAAGTTCCTCTTCACTTGGTCTTAAGAACATATTATAGGCAAACATGTTGGACCAGGGATATTCATTGATTACTCTAATGTTAAGGCGATAATTAGGATCTGCACAGGCGTAGGCATCTCTCACATATAATTCTTTACCAGAGAGGTAATCGGTTATTTTGGACTTTAGCTTAGTAAAAGCTTCTGTCTCAAAAGGGATATTTATTGGCCCCCACCATACGGTATCGGCAGTTTTTTCATCTTTTACAATAAATCGATCCAAAGGAGAACGACCTGTAAACGTTCCTGTATTTACTGCAAGAGCACCTGAAGAAGCCGTTTTTCCCATGGCTTTTGTAACAGTTGTCTCGTGTAAAGTTTTAGGATCTTGTTGATAATGGACGATGGCATTGTTGATTCCGTAAGGGGTTAACGCAATCGATTTCGCAACAGAGGCGTTTGAATCCATAAAATTATGGTATTTGTTGTGTTGTATTTATAATGCAAAAATAAAAATTAACAGCAAGTTGATTACTATATTGACCTAAATATCTGACTTCTTTTTCAAAAAGTTAACAAAGAGCACAATCCATCCTACTATAAGTAGCGTTCCTCCTAGTGGAGTTGCAAATGCAATTGTTTTAAAATCAAAAGACGTTAGCGCATTTGTCGCCAGTAAATAAATGGATACTGAGAAGAGCAGGACACCTATGCTCACCAAAAAATAAACGTAACGTTTTGTTTTTTCGCTTAAAGCGAAAATGGAAACAAGCAGCAGTAGAAAAGCATGATAAAATTGATAGGTTACCCCTGTATTAAATGTTTCTATTGCTTCACCATCTACCATATTTTCCAGGCCATGAGCTCCAAAAGCACCTAAAATCACTGCAGTAGCACCTAGAAAAGTTCCTGTTATTTGCAATTTTTTATTCACTCGTTTAAATTTTAAAATAGGCTTGTAAATGCCTACTTTCGTTCATGACAAATGTACAAACTAATCACGCATGAGAGCCATTCTGGTCATCGGAGCAGGAAAGTCTACTTCACAACTTATACAGTACTTATTATCAAAAGCAGCCACTGAACAATTACAGGTTATTCTTGGAGATATTTCTTTAGAAAATGCTCAACGTTTGATCAATGGACATGAACAAGGCATTGCTTTAAAGCTGGATGTTTTTGATGAAAAGCAGCGTAAAGCTGCCATTCAAAAAGCAGACATTGTGATTTCCATGCTACCTGCAAGATTTCATATTGAGGTGGCCAAAGATTGTGTTACCTATGGAAAGTCTTTGGTTACGGCTTCCTATGTATCTAAGGAAATGCAAGCACTTGATCCATCTGCAAAAGAAAAAGGATTAGTTCTTATGAATGAGATTGGCCTTGATCCAGGTATCGATCATATGAGTGCCATGCGAGTGATCGATCGCATACGTGATAATGGCGGTAAAATATTACTTTTTGAATCCTTTACTGGTGGGCTTGTCGCACCAGAAAGCGATACTAATCTTTGGAATTATAAATTCACCTGGAATCCTCGTAATGTTGTACTTGCCGGTCAGGGAGGTGCTGCTGAGTTTATTCAAGAAGGATCTTATAAATATATCCCTTATCAACGTCTATTCAGGCGTACAGAGTTTTTAAATATTGAAGGGTATGGGCGTTTTGAAGGCTATGCAAATCGAAACAGCTTGAAGTATCGCAGTATTTATGGTCTGGAAGATGTATTGACCTTATATCGCGGCACTATACGACGCGTTGGCTTTTCTAAAGCCTGGCATATTTTTGTAATGATGGGTATGACTGATGACAGTTATACGTTAGAACAAACTGAAGAGATGAGTTACCGAGACTTCATCAATTTATTCCTCCCTTATTCTCTTACAGATTCTGTGGAACTTAAACTCCGCCATTATTTAAAAATTGATCAAGACGATTTACTATGGGATAAACTGGAAGAACTCAACCTCTTCAGTCCCGATAAAAAAATTGGACTTAAAAAAGCCACTCCAGCACAATGTCTGCAGCGCATTCTAGAAGATCAATGGACACTGGCTCCAGAAGACAAGGATATGATCGTGATGTATCATAAATTTGGATATGAGTATAAAGGCGAACGTAAACAAATAGATGCCACTATGGTTAATGTGGGCAGTGACCAGATCAATACAGCTATGGCTAGAACGGTAGGATTACCTGTAGCAATTGCAACCTTAGCCATACTGAATGGAAAAATTAAAACTCCAGGGGTACAAGTCCCCATCAAACCCGAAGTTTATAACCCTATTCTAGATGAACTGGAAAACTATGGTATTGTCTTTAAAGAATATGATGTCCCCTATTTGGGATATAACCCCAACAATGTAGGCAGTTAATTAATTCTAAGATATTATACGTTCTTAACTTATTGTTTTGTACTGTTTTTGTACTTTAGACTAACAATCTAAAACTCTCAACATTGAAAATAGTCAAAAACGAACTTGTTATTGACGGAATTGATAAAATTATTTTGCGTCAACTCATGGAAGATGCGCGTAAACCTATTTTAGAAATTGCCCGAAAAGTGGGTATTTCCGGAGCTGCAATCCATCAACGATTACGCAAACTTGAAAAATCTGGATTATTAGCAGGATCTAAATTTATTATCGATCCTAAAGTTTTGGGATATCGCACCCTTGCATTTATTGGCATCTACCTGGATCGTGCAGCAAACAATGCTCGTGCGGTACGTCAACTCAAAGATATTCCAGAAGTTATTGAGTGTCATTACACCACAGGAAATTGGTCGGTACTTATTAAAATCTTATGTAAAAACAATGAAGATTTAATGCATCTATTAAATAAGAAGATTCAGGCAATTGATGGGGTATCACGCACGGAGACTTTTATTTCTCTAGATCAACAAATTGACCGGCAGCTTAAGATATAAAAGCCTTTCGAACGACGTTCAAAAGGCTTTAATTACTGGGTTTTAAAAAACCTTATGTTAATATCTGTAATACTCAGGTTTAAAAGGCCCTTCCACCTTTACACCGATGTACTCAGCTTGTTCTGGGCGAAGCGTTTCCAACTCGACTCCAAGACGTGCAAGATGCAATGCAGCTACTTTCTCATCAAGGTGTTTAGGCAACATATACACTTCGTTTTTATAATTGTCGCTATGGTTCCAAAGTTCGATTTGCGCCAGTGTTTGATTTGTAAATGAGTTACTCATTACAAAACTAGGATGTCCAGTTGCACAGCCCAGATTTACCAGACGTCCTTCTGCAAGAACAATGATATCCTTACCATTTATGGTATACTTATCTACCTGAGGTTTGATCTCATCTTTTGTATTTCCGTGAGTTCCGTTTAACCAGGCCATATCAATTTCATTATCAAAATGACCAATATTACAAACGATTACTTTATCACGCATCGCTTCAAAATGACGTGCCTGAATAATATCTTTATTTCCTGTAGTCGTAATAACCACATCAGCATTGCCTACAACAGTTTCTAATCTCTTCACTTCAAAACCATCCATTGCTGCCTGTAATGCACAGATAGGATCAATTTCAGTTACTGTAACAATAGAACCCGCTCCTTTAAAAGAAGCTGCAGTTCCTTTTCCAACATCACCATAACCACAAACAACCACACGTTTCCCAGCGAGCATCGTATCTGTAGCACGACGTATCGCATCTACGGCACTCTCACGACATCCATATTTATTATCAAACTTTGATTTGGTAACAGAGTCATTTACGTTAATCGCCGGCATAGGAAGCGTTCCGTTTTTCATGCGTTCATATAAACGATGTACCCCTGTTGTTGTTTCTTCAGAAAGTCCTTTGATGCCAGAAACAAGTTCTGGATACTTGTCAAGAACCATATTGGTCAAATCTCCTCCATCATCCAAAATCATATTTAATGGTTGACGATCTTCACCAAAGAATAGTGTTTGTTCTATACACCAGTCAAATTCTTCTTCATTCATCCCTTTCCAGGCATACACAGGGATTCCAGCATCAGCGATAGCTGCGGCAGCCTGATCTTGTGTTGAGAAAATATTACAGGAACTCCAGGTGACCTCAGCACCTAAAGCCTGAAGGGTTTCAATAAGAACAGCTGTTTGAATAGTCATATGCAAACATCCTGCAATACGCGCTCCTTTAAGCGGTTGCTCATCTTTATACTCTTCACGTAACGACATTAAACCTGGCATTTCTGCTTCAGCGAGTTCAATCTCTTTACGTCCCCAGGACGCTAGTGAAATATCTTTTACTTTGTACGGTACGTACGGTGCAGTTTCAGTACTCATTTTAGTATCTTTGATAAATTACAAAATTGTCTGCAAAATTACGTAATATCTTATAGTTAACGTGCCTCTTTACAAAACAATAATAGTAAACCCCGATATCTGTGTTCATATCTGGAAAATTGAAGAAGATTTTGACACCCTTTCTCAAAATATAATATTAACTGAACATTGTGCCAATCGTGTAAATAGCATGAAATCTGAATTGCATCGTCGGGGGTTCATGAGTGTACGTCAATTACTTGCCGTTGAGGGATACACAGATCATGATCTCTTTTATGATGACTGCGGAAAACCGCATTTAAAGGATGGTCGTTTTATATCAATAACCCATTCTTACACGTTTTCGGGAATAATAATCAGTAATCAACCCGTAGGGATTGACATAGAAATGCAACGCGATAAAATTTTAAGGATTGCACATAAATTCACGCCTTTTGAGCAGTATAAAACGCTGGCCAATATTGAAGCCGTTATCCGAAAACTTACTATTGTTTGGGGCGCAAAAGAATCCTTATATAAGTTGTATGCACAGGAAGGTCTAAGTTTCTTGAAACATTTAGATATACAGGACTTCTCTTTTGAGGATAAGAAAACCTCTGGTCTAATTAATTATAAAGGAAATATTTCTAACTATCAGCTACATTTTATTGAATTTGAGGGCTTCACTTGTGTCTATGGATATTAAACATGTCTTACATTGAGACCCCTAACACTATTTATATAAGCGACTATTATCAACATGAGTTTCTATAATCAATGGCTTACTACTATTTCTGAAGGCAAAAAGCAGTTAGCCATTCTTATTGATCCCGAGAAATTTGTACTTAAGGAGGCTTTCGCGAAAGCATATCTTTTAAAGATCCCTGTAGAAACTACACATATTTTTGTGGGAGGAAGTACTGATGATTTAAATCAGACCGATGCTACTATACGGTTATTAAAACAACATACGACTTTACCTATAGTTCTCTTTCCTGGAGATTATACGCAACTTACTCCTAGTGCCGATGGTATCCTCTTACTTTCTCTTATTTCCGGAAGAAATCCAGAATATCTTATCCAACAGCACGTCAATGCAGCACCCATACTTCATACGCTAAATATTGAAATCATCCCTACGGGATATATCCTTGTAGACGGAGGGAAAGAAACTGCTGTACAGCGCATAAGCAAAACACAACCTATAGATCAAGCACATATTGACCTTATTAAGCATACGGCACTAGCGGGACAACATTTGGGCAAAAAATGCATCTACCTTGAAGCAGGCAGTGGTGCTTTGAATCCTGTACGTCCGGAAGTCATTAAAGCCGTTAAAGAACTTCTGGAAATCCCATTAATCGTAGGAGGTGGTATACGTAGCAAACAACAACTTCAGGACGCCTATGATGCCGGTGCTAATATAGTTGTCATAGGAACTGCCTTTGAAAATCAAGAGACGCTATATTAAGTCTCTAGAAAATCCTATTTTTATAGGCAAATAGTGCCCCCTATGAAAGTTATCCTTTATTTACTGCTGTGTCTCATTACTCCTAAGCTGATTGCTCAGACCATAACGGTAGTTGACAGTACCGCACAAATCCCTGTTTCCTTTGCCACTATTTCCTTTGGAAATGGTTTGGGGACATTTGCAGGAGAAGATGGTGTTTTTGCCTTTACTCCTGAAAAATATAAAGACATTGACACGCTATATATTTCTGCGATCGGGTATCAGGAAAAAGTTATTGCAGTTACTCATTTACCTAAAAAAGTATATCTCCTTCAAGAAACTTCACAATTAAGTGAAGTTGTTATTTCGGTTCCTAAGAGAGGGAAATTCAAGATCAGAAAAAGAAAGCCTACAACACATGTAGATCATTTTGCTTCCTGGTTGCCAACCGTAGAGAGTGAAGTAGCTGTATTATTACAACGACAAGAAGGAAAATCCACACAAATTTCAAAATTATGGCTCCCCATTAATGCCGAAGCAAAATATAAATCAAAGGGGAAAGGAAAATATGCCACCTTTTTTCGAATTCAATTTTATAAAAATGAAGATGGGTTTCCCGGAGCACCTATTACTCATGATAAAATCGTTTTTGCTATTAATGAAGAAGAAGATAAAACCTTTGAACTGGACATTATAGATCACGTTATTTTTATTCCTGAAAATGGTATTTTTGTTTCCCTACAAGTCCTCGGATATGCTGATAAGGAAGGCAAACTCATCCAATCTAAAAAGTATCGTGAAATAAAAACAAGGAGAGGAATTGAAAAGATCTCGACGGCTTTCAGACCTTTATTACCTTTCTCAAATCAATTGGACAATCAAAATACGTATGTGAGGCGAGTTTTCTTGAATAATAAAAAGTGGCAGGTTTTTGACAAAACCTATAATAAAAACTCTAAGCTCATTTTAACAGGTCATCGTAATTATGGACTTGGTGCAGAGTTTAGGGTATATGAAGAATAATCTCTTGAATACAATACTATTTTGAAACTAACTAAAGCAGACATAAAACAACTAGAACATAAAGGAATTTCAAAACAAGAAATTCTGGATCAAATTGAAGTTTTTGAAAATGGAATTCCTTTTATCGACCTTAGAGATCCGGCCACCATCTCTAATGGTATAGAACATTATGCAGTTGAAGCATTACAACAATATGTTTCCATATTTGAAGATAAATGCGATGCGCTTGATTTATTAAAATTTGTTCCTGCTTCCGGTGCAGCTACTCGTATGTTTAAATTTCTATTTCAATTCCTGGAAGATTATGACTTAGAAAAAGAATCTACAAATGCCTATATCAACAGGAAAAATGCTCAGGACTTAAGATTATTTTTTGTGGGACTTGACAATTTTCCATTCTATAAAAATGTGCGAAAAGAACTGGTTAAAGCCTATAATGATGGTGTTAATATCAACATCAATCGTGTTCGTTTTGTTAAAATGATGCTGGAAAAAGAAGGATTACATTATGGCAATTACCCCAAGGGGCTTTTTCCATTTCATCGTTATCCAAATCACATTGCTTCGGCTTTTGAAGAACACCTCTATGAAGCCTCTTTATATATAAAATCCAGAGATAAAGCGCGACTGCATTTTACCATTTCAGAAAATCATCACAAAAATTTTAAGGAGGCCTTTGAACATATTCAACATCATATTGAAGAAACGACAGGCACTTCCTTTGACTGCTCCTACTCCTTTCAATCTCCCACTACAGATACTATCGCTGTAGATCTTAACAATGAGCCTTTTAGAGATGAAAACAATCAACTTATATTCAGACCTGGAGGCCATGGTGCACTAATCACCAATTTAAATGCACTGGAGGCTGATATCATTTTTATTAAAAACATTGATAATGTAGTCTCTTTAAATTATGGTGATGAAGTGGCTGTTTATAAAAAAGTGCTTGCTGGCAAACTATTGCAATTACAGGAACGCGCATTTCACTATATGCAGATATTGGAAAGTGTTACATTACCTGAAACCGAAATTCTTGAAATTGTTCACTTTTTGCAAGACGAATTCCATCTAAAATTAGCTCGGGATTTTGAAAAATTCTCCGAGAAGTACCAAATTCAATACTTACAGGAGCAATTGGATCGTCCTATACGTATTTGTGGAATGGTTAAAAATGAAGGAGAACCAGGTGGCGGGCCTTTTTGGGTAAAACATGAAAGCGGTCGTGTCTCATTACAGATTGTAGAAAGTTGTCAGGTGAATCATAATGATCCCTTGCAATATGAAATTTTCAAATCTTCATCGCATTTTAACCCTGTAGATATTATTTGTGGAGTTAAGGATTATAAAGGCAAAAAATATGACCTTCTTAAGTTTATAGATCCCAAGGCTGGGTTTATAACAGAAAAGACAATTGATGGCACACCCATTAAGGCACTTGAACATCCAGGATTATGGAATGGCGCTATGGCACATTGGAACACTATCTTTGTAGAAGTACCCTTGATTACCTTCAATCCGGTAAAAACAGTTAATGATTTATTGAAGCCCGCACATCAAATCAGTGAATAATACTTCTAAATCTTTTTATTATTCTTAAACCCAGATTATGCATTAGAAAATCTATTACAACTTGAAAGTGCTGCAAA
>CAZPTJ010000074.1:0-13531 GCA_964589085.1 uncultured Flavobacteriaceae bacterium
AATTAGATAAATGATAGGTCCCTTGAATAGTATAAGAGGTATTATCTTCTAGAATGATTCCAAAGGCTTTGGGCCCACGATCTTCTATAGTGATTTTATTATCACCATCTGTATCCTCTTGTTCCAAGAGTCTTTTTAAAGTACTGTTAATGCTACCCTTGAAGTGCATCCTTTTTTTTGATTATTCTTTTAATAATGACCACAGATACTATTAATAATATTATCGGGATTATTAAAAAATAGAAGGCATTTACACCTCCGATGCTTTCGAACAATTCCCCAACAATTCTCGATCCTAAAGTACCTCCTAATGCCGAAAAAATTATAATCAATCCTGACATAGGAGAGTGAAGGTTTTTAGGCAAATTACTTAATACTGTTGAATTCAAAAGTGGATATATCGGAGCTATAAACAACCCTATCAGTGGTAATATAAATCCCAACATAGGAACATCTCCAAGTGTTTTCAAAATTAGACTATCACCATTCGGTCTTAACTGAGGTAATACACTTAACAATAGCCCTACCGCAATAATTGAACAAATGACAATTATTTTTTCCCAAGCAATCTTTTTTGATATCCATCCTGCTATAAATCTCCCTGCTGCTAAAGACAAAGCAAGTATTGATGCCATTTGTACACTTAATTTTTCAGAAAAGGAAAATATCTTTTCATTAAAACGTGGTAGCCATGTCATAATCCCTTGCTCTATCATAACAAAGAAAAATGCAGAAAATATAAACACTAAAACGAGTGGTATTAATATCAAGCCCATTGAATTTGTGATATCGTCTTTCAAGTTGTTACCAGACGTCTCTATTGGTAAATCAATTTTTGAGAAAAGCAACAAAATGAATGAAAATCCAATTAATAAACATAGTACTGGATATACGTTAAGCCAAGAATTTTGATCTTCGCTATAAAAAGCAGGAAAGAGAAAATACGCTGAAGCAATACCTACCATAAAGAAACCTTCAATAGAGCTCATTAATGATGAGTGTTCTCTTGAATTACTTGTCACAACTCCTATAAGGCTATAGACAGACAATTTTATGATCGCAAAACTAATACCGACAGACATAAATAATAATTTAGCCGTCTGAAAGGTATTCCCATAATACATCCCTATACATCCAAGAAATACAATTATTAATGCGACTAACATTCCTCTTTTATAGCCAAAACGAGGCAAAAAAGAAGCTATTAAGAAAGAAACAATAGCAATTGGCAAATCTTTAAATGCTTCTAAAACGGAAGCATCTCCTTCACTGACTTGATATACATTAATTGATTTTGAGATAACAATTCCCACACTATTCAACAATATGGCAAATACGAAATAATTAAGATATAGTGATAATTTAACTCCAAAATGTTTCATAGTCTTCATTTAAAAATAAGAAGTTATATTATGTTGTCTTCATAGACTTTGATTCATTAAGTCTCAGCGCAAGTATTGCAGCAATAACAAAGAATGTTCCTCCAAATAGAATGGCATTAACTGCATTATTCCCTAAAAGATTTTTAATAATTGGGCCGAATGTAACCGTTTGAATAAGCATCGGAATAACAATCATCATATTAACAATTCCCATATATATCCCTCGTTTATCCTCTGGGATTACTTTTGCTACCATGGAGTATGGAATTCCCATCATTGCTGCCCATCCTATACCAAATAAAATCATGGGTATCAAAAGCAAATATTCATCCGTAATATAGGGCATGGCAAACATCGCAATTCCCGAAAAGACTAAACTACTTACATAAACCATTTTTGATCCATACTTTCTCGCAAATGGGACCAAAGCTAAAGCAACAATCATGGTTACTAAATTATAAGTTCCGTTCATCAAACCAGTTTGTGCAAGGGCCTGTTCAGATAACAGCTGTATATTATGAGCAAATGATGTATCTGCTGTACTAATGGTCTCTCCAGCTTTACAGGCATCCATTATACTGTCAAACTTTTCCGAATCTTCATTTGAAATATCAAATAAGCTGGTTCGAAGCATCGGAGTAATAAATTGCCAATACACAAACAAAGCATACCATTGGAAAAAATAAACTGCGGCTAACTTCCACATCATCTTAGGCATTTTTCCTATCGCGCTTATAATTTCTGTTAAGGGCCCAAAACTTCGTTCAAAAAATGACTGTTCTTGTTTTTCCCGCTGCATTTCTTCTAACTCCTCATCACTGGGAGGAATTTCCGGTGTTTTCCATACAGACCACAATATGGTAGTGATTGAAGCAAATGCACCTAGGAAGAATGAATAATACACCCATTTGGGAATTACACTAACTGTCTCTGTAGCGGTAGTACACAAACTTGCTGTTTCTACTGCTGGCACACTAAACCAATCTTGAAATAAAAACAAAGAGAAGTTTGCAATGGTTATTCCCGCCCCAACAAATAGGCTTTGCATTTGATACCCAAACGTAAGTTGGTCGTCATTTAATTTATCCCCTACAAAAGCTCTATAGGGCTCCATTGCAGTATTGTTTGCAGCATCTAGAATCCACAAAAGACCTACTGCAAACCATAAACCCGGACTAAAAGGAAATGCAAGTAAACAAAGACTTCCCAATATAGCTCCTATTAGAAAGAAGGGTTTTCTTCTTCCTCCCCATTTAGGTATCCATGTTTTGTCACTTATAGCACCTATTATAGGTTGAATCAATAATCCGGTTACCGGCCCGGCAAGATTGAGTAATGGTAATTCTGCATGATCCGCACCTAAGAATGAGAATATAGGATTGATCGCTGTTTGCTGTAATCCAAAACTGAACTGAATTCCGAGAAATCCAACATTCATATTCCATATTTGCCAAAAGGAAAGCTTCGGTTTTTTAAACATAGTATGCTTTTTAGGTAATAGAAAATAATAGTATCATTTAAGATTTCTTATTTTCTTAGCAGTAATATCAGGATTTTTCCGAAATCCTCCATTTATTTTAGCAATTAAGCCACGAAAACGTTTTCGTATGTTCAAGGCTCCAAAAACTTAATATTTCGCTTTAAGCCAGAAAATTTAGTTCTTTTTACTGCAGATTTTTTAAAGACTTCTTTAAACACTTCTTCCGTTAACTCTTCCCAGTCTGATTTGGAAAAATCTAATAGTTTCTGATGTGGATGGAACAGAGGTTCCTTATGTGATTGACTAAAACGATTCCAGGGACATACATCTTGACATATATCACACCCAAACATCCAATCATCAAATTGTCCTTGAACACTTTCAGGAATCGCTTCTTTTAATTCAATGGTAAAATAACTAATACATTTACTTCCATCTACTTGATAGGGTTCAACAATAGCAGCTGTAGGACAGGCGTCAATACAGGCAGTACAGGTACCACAATGATCAGTTACAGGGGTATCATATTCAAGGTCCAGATCAATGATTAGCTCTGCGATAAAATAAAAAGATCCTACTCTTTGAGACAACACATTACTATGTTTCCCCATCCAACCTAAACCGCTTTTTACCGCCCAGGCTTTATCTAGTACAGGAGCACTATCTACAAATACTCTCCCCTGAACATCTCCTATCGTTTCCTGGATACTATATAATAAAGATTTGAGTTTGTCTTTAATTACAAAATGATAATCTGCACCATAGGCATATTTTGAGATTTTATAGGTATCTGTTTTTTGTCTTTGAGCTGGATAATAGTTAAGGAGTAAAGAGACTACACTTTTTGCTCCGGGAACCAATCGAGTTGGATCAAGACGTTTATCAAAATGGTTTTCCATATAGTGCATCTCGCCTTGCATATTGTTTTTGAGCCAATATTCCAAACGAGGTGCTTCTTCTTCCAGAAAACCAGCCTTACTTATACCGCAAGATAAAAAACCCAGGCGTTGTGCTTCTTCTTTTATAAATGCCGTGTATTTAGATTTGTTTTCAATCAACTTTAGATCGATTACTAAAGACTAAAATAGCGTCTTTCGGTTTAAGCGTAATCAAGGGTTGATATGCAATCGGTGTCTTTTTGAATGCAATATGATATTTTCCTACAAGTCTGCTTATAGCAAGAACCATTTCAAACATGGCAAAATTATTCCCAATACACATACGAGGACCAGCCCCGAAAGGATAATAGTGTGTTGAATACTTTTTAGCTTTATCAGACGCAAAGCGTTCCGGTATGAATGCCTCGGGTTCTTCCCATAAATCCGGATGACGATGCATCTCATATATAGAAAATAATATATTAGAACCTTTAGGTATATCAAAACCTTCCCAATGGTCCAGTTCATAATTCACACGGTCTATAAAGTAGGCTGGCGGATATAGTCGCATGGATTCTTCAATAACCTGTTTGGTATACGGACAGGCTTTTATAAATTCCATACGATCTATATTTTGATTCTCCGCAGCGACCACTTCTTTGTATATCTTTTCCTGTACCTCTGGATGTCTGGATAGCAGTTCCGTTGTAAATGCTAATGCACTTGAGCTTGTTTCATGTCCAGCAACAAAAAATATTAAAATTTCATCGATTAACTGTTCTTCATCCATGGCACTCCCATCTTCATATCTTGCCTCTAATAGCATATCCAATAAATCTCCTTTAGCCTGCATACTTCTTCGTTCCTCAACCAATTCTTGTAGAATCCCACGAGCTTCATTCACCAGATCCATATGCTTTTGGATAGCGCCTCCCCATTTAAACCACCACTTTTTATAGGGCTGTCTAAGTTCTCTAACGAGCATTTGCTGTGCTTGTTCTGTTATATACTGTAAGTGCTTTATAGTAGCATCGGGAATCTCCTTAGTAAACAATGCTTTTACTACCGTTTGAAAAGCTAAATCATTGAATACGGGAAAAACATCAAATGGTTGATCTACTGTAATATGAACTAATTCATGATCAATCGCAGCTTGCATTGCATCTAGTATCAGTAATAATTGCTTCTTATGAAAAGCTGGTTGTATTAGTCTACGTTGCTTCCTCCAATGTTCTCCTTCCGCCGTCAACAATCCCTTACCTACATACTTGGCCAAATCCTTGGTCTGTATAGCAGATTTAGTATAATTCTTTTGGTTTTTTTGAAGCACATATTGTGCAAAATGCGCATTTCTTGAAAAAATAGCAGAATTCCCAAACCCCAAATTTAATTCAAAAGTATCTCCGTGTTTTTTAAAATTCCCATGATGAAAGGGTAATGGGTTTTTTAAAATGCGACTTGCATGGCGCAAAAATCGTATAAAGGGAACCTTAGGAATTTGTTTTGGGGCTTCATCCATAAATTAAAATAATCCTTCCTGAATACCTCCTTTTACTCTCCCAAGATGCTTATACGCCGTTTCCGTGACTTCACGTCCACGAGGTGTACGTATAATAAAACCCTGTTGTATTAAAAAGGGTTCATACACTTCTTCAATGGTTTCTGCACTTTCTGAAACTGCCGTTGCCAAAGTTGTTAAACCTACAGGACCTCCTTTAAACTTATCTATAATGGTCGTAAGAATTTTATTGTCCATCTCATCCAGTCCATGGGCATCTACATGAAGTGCTTTTAAGCTATATCTTGCTATCTCAATATCGATATTACCATTACCTTTTATTTGTGCAAAATCACGGACTCTGCGTAATAATGCATTTGCAATACGTGGCGTGCCTCTACTTCTTCCCGCGATTTCTATCGCAGCTTCCATACTTATTGGCACTTTTAAGATATATGCACTACGCTGCACAATAGTCGTTAGTAATTCTGTATTATAATATTGTAATCTAGAAGAAATCCCAAAACGTGCGCGCATTGGTGCTGTAAGCAAGCCAGATCTGGTTGTAGCTCCTACAAGGGTAAAAGGACTTAAGTCTATCTGGACGGTTCTTGCATTAGGTCCTGTTTCGATCATAATATCGATACGATAATCCTCCATGGCCGAATAGAGATACTCTTCTACAATAGGGCTTAATCGATGTATCTCATCAATAAATAAAACATCTCGTTCATCAAGATTAGTCAGTAGTCCTGCCAGATCACCGGGTTTGTCCAACACTGGTCCCGAGGTTACTTTAATATGAACTCCTAATTCATTTGCCAGTATATTAGCCAAGGTTGTTTTACCTAATCCCGGTGGCCCATGAAACAGCGTATGATCTAGTGCTTCTCCACGTAAATTGGCAGCCTCCACAAATACTTTTAGATTCTCCAATACTTGATCCTGTCCGGTAAAATCATCAAAAGACAGTGGTCTTAATGCTCTTTCTACATCAAGTTCCTCTTTTGAAAATCGTTCGTTTGTGGGATCTAAATTTTCGTTCATGGAAAGTCCTTATCGTCTGTACACACAAATATAAGGATTGTGATTATGCTTTCGCTAAATGTTTGTCAAGCCTATGAAAGAAGTAAAAAACAAAACCCATTCCTTTCCGAATGGGTTTCTTATATTTTGAATTTTTGCTTACGCGAAAAATTTAATGATGCATTTCCTCCTCATTATCTTGTAACGGTAATGTTTGAGGGACAAAATCCTGACCTGGAATCACATAATCTGTTTCATCCTTATTCAATTTACTGTAATCATAGGGCCATCTATGTACGTGTGGAATAGCACCATCCCAGTTTCCGTGGATATGTTTTACTTCTGCAGTCCATTCTAGCGTATTTGATTTCCATGGATTCTTAGGTCCTCTTTTTCCGTAAAAAATAGAGCTTACAAAATTGTACAAGAATACTAGTTGTGCTGCCCCTGTAATCAATGCAAAAATGGTAATTGCCACATTAACATCAGATAAATCATCAAAATACGGAAATGCCGTATTCGTATAATAACGTCTAGGTAATCCTGCCATACCAATAAAGTGCATTGGGAAGAATACTCCATAAGCCCCAATTACTGTTACCCAGAAATGTACATATCCTAGATTTTTGTTCATCATACGCCCTTCAAACATTTTAGGGAACCAATGATATACTCCAGCAAAGAGCCCGTATAATGCAGATATACCCATTACTAAGTGGAAGTGAGCCACCACAAAATAGGTATCGTGAATATTAATATCAAGGGTACTATCTCCTAAAATAATTCCAGTTAATCCTCCACTAATAAACGTTGATACTAAACCTATAGAGAATAGCATTCCGGGATTAAACTGGAGATTCCCTTTCCAAAGTGTGGTTATATAATTAAATGCTTTTACAGCAGATGGTATTGCAATCAATAGGGTCGTAAAAGTAAATACCGATCCCAGAAATGGATTCATTCCAGAAATAAACATATGGTGTCCCCATACGATAGTAGATAAAAACGCAATGGCCAGAATAGAGGCGACCATCGCCCTATATCCAAAAATAGGTTTTCGAGAGTTTGTTGCAATAATCTCAGAGGTGATTCCTAAAGCTGGTAGTAGTACAATATATACTTCTGGATGCCCTAAGAACCAGAATAAGTGTTCAAAGAGTACAGGTGATCCTCCTGTATTATGTAATACTTCTCCACCTATATAGATATCTGAAAGGAAGAAGGATGTACCAAAACTTCGATCCATAATTAATAATAAGGCGGCAGAGAATAATACCGGAAAAGAAACTACTCCAATAATTGCAGTTATAAAGAAGGCCCATATCGTCAATGGAAGACGCGTCATAGACATTCCTTTTGTACGTAGATTTAAAACCGTCACGATATAATTTAACGATCCTAAAAGTGATGAAGCAATAAATATTGCCATGGATACTAACCATAAGGTCATTCCCATTCCTGAAGCAGGAATACTATTGGGCAATGCACTCAATGGTGGATAAATAGTCCATCCGGCAGCAGCTGGTCCTGACTCTACAAACAACGACAATACCATGATAACGGACGAGAGAAAGAACAGCCAGTAGGAAATCATATTCAGAAATCCTGATGCCATATCACGTGCTCCTATCTGTAATGGAATAAGTAAGTTACTAAAGGTACCACTCAATCCGGCTGTTAATACAAAGAAGACCATGATCGTACCATGAATGGTAATTAAAGCAAGATAGACATTAGGATCCATAACACCATCCTTACCCCAATCTCCTAATAGGACTTCATAGATCGTAAACTTATGATCAGGCCAAGCTAATTGTAAACGAAAAAGCAGAGACATTGCAATACCTATAATCCCCATAATAAGACCGGTGATCAAATATTGCTTGGAGATCATTTTATGATCCTGACTAAATATATATTTAGTGATAAACGTCTCCTTATGATGATGATGTCCGTGATCTTCGTCGTGAGCGTGATCCATTGCTACAGGGTGTGCTGACATAATCTTAATTCTTTAATTACAATTACTGTTTTCTTTTTTGACTTAGTTTGCGGCTACTACTTCTTTTCCGCTAAACGTTTTTTGTTGTGCCATCCAGGCCTCATATTCTTCCTGAGTTTCTACAACAATCTTCATTTGCATATTATAATGGGAAGCTCCACATATTTTATTACATAATAAGTAATAATCAAAATCATCATATTCATCAATCGGTCCGTCACCGGCAGCAATCGATTTGTTATTCTTTTCTATTCGTATTTCGCGAATGCGTTGCATTTTTTCCTTCATATATTCAGTCTCCCTAATCTCTTCAGTTGTAACTGTAGGCGTAAAAGAGAATTCTGTAATCATTCCAGGCACTACATTCATCTGTGCTCTAAAGTGAGGCATATACGCAGAGTGCAATACATCTTGAGATCGTAGCTTAAAGATAACCTGACGTCCTACTGGTAAATGTAACTCATTGGTAATTACATCATCCATAGCATCATCATCACTGGCATCTACCCCAACGGTATTAGCACCTTCTATAAAACGTACATTTGCATTTCCTAGAATGTTATCTTCTCCAGCGTATCGAGCTTCCCAAGCAAAACGTTTTGCATATAGTTCAACTACGATAGCGTCTTCCTCTTCATCAAAATTCATAATATCCGACCAGGTAAACAATCCATAAATAATTAAACCAGCCAATACAATTACAGGAATTACTGTCCAAATAAATTCTAAGCGATCGTTATCTGCATAGAACAACGCTCTGTTCCCTTTCTTCCCTTGATATTTATAGGCAAAATAATGCAATAATGCTTGAGTGATCATTTGCACAAACATGATTATTGCCAAACTGATGAACAACAATGTATCATAACCCGATCCATGTTCTGATGAAGCCTCAGGCAAATAGAATTTACTGTACTTCCAGAAACAGAAGAACGTAATAAAATATAGGAAAGCCAAGAATATCATCATGAGCTTCCCATTGATTTTATTGTCTTTATCGTTTGCAATCTGTGCAGTCTCCGCATTTACCTTAAGCTGAGATAGCTTAAAAATCTTTGACATCTGCCAAAGAGTGACTACAAAAAGAATTATTACTATAAGTGCTAATAAACCTGTCATTACTTTTTCGCTTTATCTATATACTAATAGTGAAAATGTTTACTTTCTTCAATTAATGGGTTACGCTCCGGAGTCAATGGTCGTTTTGATAGTGATGTAAACACAATCAAAATAAACAATCCTAAGAAAAACAATAAAGCTCCTATTTCCACAAATCCAAATGACCAGGAAGTACCAACAGTCGCTGGCATGATCATATTGAATATATCTACATAATGCCCTAGAAGAATTACAATTCCAGTCATTATAACAAACCAATTCATACGCTTGTAATCACTATTCATTAATAGTAATACCGGGAATATAAAGTTCATTGCTAACATTCCCCAGAATGGTAAGGTATAATCTTCAATACGTGTAATGAAGTATGTTACTTCCTCAGGGATATTGGAGTACCAGTATAACATAAATTGTGAGAACCATAAATAGGTCCAGAAAATACTAAAAGCAAACATAAATTTGGCCAAATCATGAATATGACTGTCGTTAACTTGTTCCAAATATCCTTTAGATTTAAGATATATGGTTACCATAGCGATCACCGTAATACCACAAACCATCATTCCTGCAAAAACATACCATCCAAACAAGGTACTAAACCAGTGCGGATCTACAGACATTAACCAGTCCCAGGACATCATAGATTCTGTATAAATAAAGAACACTAAGAATATTGCAGCGGCCTTAAATGATTTTTTATGCCATCTATTATCTGTTGCATTATCTTGTTCTCTACTGAATTTTAAAGCAAAATAACGATAGATATTCCATCCTGCAATAAATATTACTGCTCTAATCAAAAAGCCTTTAACGTTTAGAAAACCTGATTTCCCAGCTATAATAGAATCATAATGATCTCCACCTACTTTGGTTAATTCAGGATCCATCCAATGGAATAAGTGGTTCCAATGCAATACTCCAGAAGCAAAAAGTAAGAACAACATTATTAAGCTTCCCGGTAACAGGTAAGCTGTAATTCCTTCCATTACTCGTAATACTAAGGGTGACCATCCCGCCTGTGATGCATATTGCACGGCATAGAATGCCAGACATCCTAAAGCAATCATAAAGAAAAAGAAAGCCGCTATATAAATCGCTGACCAGGGCTTATTCTTGTACTGTTGAAGCGTATGTTCCAAATGTTCTTCTTCAGACATATGATGTCCTTCTGCACTTTCTCCGTGTCCCGCTTCTTTCTGATGTTCTTTCTGTGCTCCGCCATGATCTTGAAGTGTAGCGGTAAAATGTGCTGTTTCTCCATGTTCGACTTCTGCGCCGTGACCATCTCCGTGGCCAGCTTCAAGTTCTTTAACGGCTTCGACATCTTTTGGCAAATTGAAGTAATCAACCGCAAATAACAATCCTCCTACAACCATAAAAATGATTGCTGTTAATCTGAGTCTATTCGATAATTTATATTCGTGCATAGCTTGTGCGCTTATCGATTAATGTGATTCATCATTATCTTCGGCTTCGTGATGTTCGCCATCAAGATCACCGCTTTCTTCGTGTACTTCTCCCTGATCCTCATGATCAGTATCTGCCATCATTTTTTCCTCAACAGCAGTTTCAAAAGCACGCTCCGGTTTTTTATCTAATTTATCCTTAAGAGAGATCACATAATGATCAATCTTCCACATCTCCTCTTCTGAGAGTTGGGATGCATAAGATCCCATAGTATTAAGACCAAAATACATCACGTGATAGATACTACCTTCTGTAATAGCTCGCCCTATATCATTATAGGCAGGAATCCCCAATATCTTTTCGCGTTGCGCTAAATATCCCTGACCATCTCCTTTATTTCCGTGACAAATGGCACAATAAATTTCATACAATTCCTTTCCGGTTTCCAGATTTTCTTCAGTGTACAGCAAGGGATTTATTAAACTATCCTTAGCATTAGCATAGCCTTCAGGATTATTTTCAAAACCATAAGGCATCCACCCTCTGGCAATACTACCTTCGGCAGGTAACATGGCTTCAGAACCTCCGGTGATATTATCAAATATTGGATACTCTCTATAGGTTTCATAACCTACAGACTCATACATATTAGGCATATACTGATAATTAGGTCTGCTATCCTTTTGACAGGCAATAACACTTCCTAATAATGCCAATACAGCGGTTATTTTTATAATATGCTTCATTAGTGCGCTTCTTCGTTTGCTACTAAATTAATTTCTGTGGCTCCGGTCTCTACTAGAAAATCAGCAAGCTCGTGTACATCATGCCCTTCAACATCAATTTCCATTAAGAAGTGGTCATCTGTAGTTCTCACATCCGGATTTTCGGCTTTTTTGAATGGCCACAATTTACTACGCATGTAAAAGGTAATTACCATTAAATGCGCTGCAAAAAATACGGTCATCTCGAACATAATCGGAACAAAAGCCGGCATGTTTTCGATATAACTAAAACTGGGTTTTCCTCCAATATTCTGAGGCCAGTCTTTAATCATGATGAAATTCATCATGGTGATGGCTACAGAAAGTCCTAACAATCCATACATAAATGCAGTGATTGCAATACGTGTAGGTGCCAATCCCATTGCTTTATCCAAGCCGTGAACAGGAAATGGGGTATACACTTCACTAATGTGTAAGTGTTTTTCTTTAGCCGCTTTGACAGCATTCATAAGAATGTCATCGTCAGTGTATATAGCGTGTATTACTTGTGATGCCATGCCCTTAGTTGTTATTAAGTTTTTTAGCCTGTCCTGCCCAATCATCGCGCAAGGCGCGTCCTGGGAAAGAACCTGTAATGCTATCTAAAAGGTCGTATTCTTTTTCGGTCATTTTACTTACCTGAGCAAAAGTGAAAATTCCTATTTCATTTAGTTTTTGCTCCATAACAGGACCGATTCCATTTACTTTTTTAAGATCATCTGCAGTATCTGTTTCAGGATTAAATGTCCCTAACGACTCCATCAAAGAAGATGTATTTGCAGCTAATGCATCATCACTTAAAGGTTCTGCTTTTGTTTCTTTCGCTTTTACTCCTTTTCCTTTACCATATCCCGGAACATTAACTTTCACTTCACTTCCTGATGTTCTGGCATCTGCCCCTGAGCCTACCAAACTCTTTCCTGCTTCTCTCAATTTCTTATAGCGCTCACCTGATGATTTCATAATTGTTTTTACTTCTGCCTGAGCAATAACTGGGAAAGTACGTGCATAGAGCAGGAAGAGTACAAAGAAGAATCCTATAGTTCCTATAAAGATTCCTATATCAACAAAGGTTGGAGAGAACATCGTCCATGAAGAGGTTAAGTAATCACGATGCAATGAAGTTACAATAATTACAAAACGTTCAAACCACATTCCTATGTTTACCACAATGGATATCACAAAAGAGAACATAATACTTCTTCTTAATTTTGGAATCCACATAAATTGTGGAGAGAATACGTTACAGGTCATCATTGCCCAATACGACCAGGCATATGGTCCTGTCGCACGATTTAAGAATGCATATTGCTCATACTCCACTCCAGAATACCAAGCCATAAACAGCTCGGTAATATAAGCTACCCCAACAATAGATCCCGTAATCATAATTACGATATTCATCAATTCGATGTGTTGCAGGGTAATATAGTTTTCAAGATTAGATACCTTACGCATAATAATCAATAAGGTATTTACCATAGCAAATCCTGAGAAGATCGCTCCCGCCACAAAATACGGAGGGAAGATCGTGGTATGCCATCCAGGAATTACCGAAGTAGCAAAGTCAAAGGATACAATAGTATGTACAGAAAGTACCAGAGGTGTTGCTAGTCCTGCAAGTACTAGAGATACTTCTTCAAAACGTTGCCAGTCTTTTGCACGCCCTGTCCAACCGAAAGACAACATACTGTATATTTTCTTTTGGAAAGGTCGTACTGCACGATCACGGATCATTGCAAAATCGGGTAGTAATCCCGTCCACCAAAATACTAAAGAAACGGACAGATACGTAGAAATTGCAAATACGTCCCAAAGTAGTGGTGAGTTAAAGTTCACCCATAAAGATCCAAATTGGTTAGGAATAGGAAGTACCCAATAGGCTAACCACGGACGTCCCATATGAATAATAGGGAATAGCCCAGCCTGAATTACAGAGAAAATTGTCATCGCTTCAGCCGATCTATTGATCGCC
>CAZPTJ010000075.1:0-13157 GCA_964589085.1 uncultured Flavobacteriaceae bacterium
TTCTTGTGGAGATATTACGACAGCGTTAAGTCAAAGTGTCTTTACTTGTTTGGATATCGGAACGACCACTTCTGTTACCGTTACGGTTACAGACAGTCTAGGAAATGAAGATACGTGTATGGCAGATGTTACCATAACGGGAAGTGCTTTAAATACAACAACGTTTACAGGTGGAGCCTGGAATAATGGAGATCCTACTGGAACATCTATGGCTATTATAAGTGATGAATACGATACCGCTACTTTAGGTGATATTAATGCTTGTTCTTGTCAGATTGATGCTAATCAGATAGTTACGATAAGGGACGGTGATTTTATGAATGTTGCTGGAAATATTGTGGTAGACGGTACTTTAATTGTAGAAAATACAGGAAGTGTTGTACAGTTAGATAATAATGCAATTACTACAAATAATGGAACAATTCAAGTGCAGAAGACAACTCCTTTACTTGCTCCTCGTGATTTTGTAGTATTGGGTAGTCCTATGAGCGGAGAAACCCGATCTGGAGTTTATGGAAGTGCTAATAGAGTTTTCGAGATTGTAACTTCATTGTTTACTCCGGACCCGGCAGTGACTTCGGCTATTAATTTTGTTGATGTTGATTTTAATTACTTCCAGACGGTTACAAATCTAACTCCTGGCGAAGGATATTTAGTTTTTCCTCAGGCTACGAGTGCAGTAGGTAATGTTACCTTTGATCATACCTATACACAAGGGACTTTAAATAGTGGAACATTAAATTATCCATTGGTATATAATGGTCCGGCTACAATGAATAATTTCAATGTAGTGGGTAACCCTTATGCTTCTGCATTAGATAATAATATGTTGATTGGAAACAATGCCGTGATTAATGAATTGTATTTCTGGGAGCATTTAACACAACCTAATGATACAAATCCCGGTGCCAACACATTAAATTTCTCTATGGATGATATTTCTGTATATAATTTACTTGGAGGAATAGCAGCGGTTAACGGAGGTTCAGCTCCAGGGCAGTTTATGCCTTCAGGACAAGGTTTTGGAATTGTAGCAGATCAAGCTTTTAGTGGATCCTCAACTCCTTTAACTTTTACTAATGATATGCGAGTTACTGGTAATAATGGAACAGTAAGATCAGCAGAAATAGATATGAATCGTTTATGGTTACGTTTAAGTAATGAAACCTTAGATATTCAAAGTACTACACTTTTAGGATTTACTTCTATCACAACATCAGAACTTGATCCAGGTTATGATAGTCCACGATTGGATGCTACCATAAACTTATTTTCGACATTGGATTCTGGAGAAGCTTTAAGTATTCAAGCAAGAGAAGCTTTTGATTCCAATATGGAAATCGATTTAGGGTTCTCAACACAGATAACCGAAAGTGAAACATATACTATCAGTATTGATCATTTGGAAGGAATAGGTCTGGAACTTTCGGATGTTTACCTTATCGATAATGAGTTAGGAAATATTACCAATCTTAAAGATGGTCCGTATACATTTACAGCTTCGGAAAGTATACAGTCCAGTAGATTTACTTTAGTCTTTGAAGATCGTTTATTGGATGTAGATGATGCATCATCTCTAGATTCTGGTATTCGTGTTTTCCCTAATCCTGCAACAAATCAGATTACATTATCCTATGCAGGAGATCAACGTTTGACGCATGCTACCATTATAGATCTTAATGGTAAAATATTAAATACCATAGACTTGACGAACTTTGATCAAAGTCGTTCAATTAATACGGGTACGCTTGCAACTGGAGTTTACTTCATTCGAGTGCAAAGTGTTAATAGCACTGTTGTTAAGCGATTATTAATAAATTAATATACAATGTATTCAAAGTATATAAAAAAGTACCCACATCGGGTACTTTTTTATATCATATACCTCCACATAGTTAATGTATTTCTATCCTATGATGAATCAAAAACAATACTTGCGTTCTTCCCTGTTTGCAACTATATTTAGTGTATTGATCGCCTTATCTTTTAGGGGCTATGCGATTGAAAATGTATATATGCCAGAAACTTCCGTTATTAAGGTTGAAGATACAGATGCATTTATACAGGACATGATTGAGCGCTTGACACTACAACTCGATAGTGAAACATTTACAATCTCCAGTACAACCTTAATTGGTTTTACTGCGGCCGCTACACCTGGATTTGATTTGGGATTTGATAGCTTTCGTTTAGATACTACTTTTTCAATATTTTCTGTTTTAGAAACTGGAGAACAGCTGGCGATTCAAGGCCGGGAAATTTTTGATCCGACTATAGTAATAGATTTAGGATTTGCAACAGATGTTGTAGCATCAGAACTATATACATTGAGTATTGATAGTATAGATGGTCTTGGTTTGGAATCGGTAAATATTATATTGATAGACCATCTGCTAAATACAAGAACAATTCTCAACCAGAAAAATTATTCATTTACAGAAACTGAAACAATACAGTTGGATCGCTTTCAGATTATTTTTGAAATTCCTCCTGCTCCGGGAGGAGTAACCAGTGATTTATCCTATTGGCTCAAAGCAAATGCAGGTGTCACTGAAACGTCTGGCAATGTATCTTCCTGGGATAATCAGGTTTTTGAAAGTACGACCTCTATTACTCAAGGAACATCAACAGCCAGGCCAAGTGTTACTGAAAATGCATTAAACTTTAATCCAGCAATTTCTTTTGATGGATCTAATGATTTTTTAACTACTTCCGATGGTTGGGATAGTAATACTCAAATTATTGTATTTAACCCTACTCAGATTGTGAACTCTTCACTTTCGTTAGAAATTCCTCTTGCCTATGATTTACCAGGGAATGCATTGGCAGATGCAGGAATAGGAATAGGAAACCTTCCAGGAACGCTTCCTTGTTCAAATACCTACTTTTTTAACTCGGGAGATAATGATGTTACCTCACCGGAATACATTGCTTGCCTTGATGATGCGTCATTTTCAAGTCCTGATCCTTTTCTTGCCACGGTACGTCAAAATATAGCAGGTACTTTTTCAGAACATCGTTTATGGGGTGGAGATGAATCTCCTACCATATCGAACCCATCTGAATATGGTATACATGCCGATAGGCCCTTTTCTGTTGGGAGAAGACATAACGGAGGATTTCAATATGAGGGAGATGTTCTTGAAGTAATCTCCTATAGTGCGAGAATATCAGGTACTGATTTAAATAAGATAGAATCATATCTGGCTATTAAATATGGGATAACCTTAGATCAAACAATAGCGCAGGATTATTTGAATTCAGAAGGAATCAGTATATATGATGCCGATGATGTACTTGATGACTTTGATCAAAATATAAGCGGTATTGGTAGGGATGACATATCAGGATTAAATCAAAAACAATCACAATCTATTCACTCTGGATCCCTAATCACAATAGGTAATGGAAGTATCGAAACGGATAATATTGCAAACCCTAACGATTTTAGTGAAGATTTGAGTTATATGCTTTGGGGTAATAATGCTGGAATGACCACTTTTGAAACACCAATAACGGTTTTATGTGGAATGCTTAATCGTATGCAACGTATCTGGGCTATTCAAGAAACAGGTACTATAGGAAATGTTACCATACGTATACCTCAATCTTCTTTTACTGCAAATATTCCCGTTTTATTAATAAGTGATGATCTGACATTTGATGATACGGATACATTAATGACATTAACTGATGATGGTAATGGTAATTATGAAACAATAATAGATTTTGTCAATGGGAGTTATTTTACATTTGGGGAATTAGACGGACATATTACGGAATTTGATGGTCTAGGGGCTACGGGTTGGACTAATGGTGTTCCAACTACAAGTTCTATTGTTACCATCAGTGCTGATTATGATACGGCAGTACAAAATGCAAATATTAATGCCTGTGAAGTAACTATTACCAATAGTGCAATGGTCACTATTAGGGATAGTGATTTTATGAATGCGACCGGAAATATTATCGTCAATGGTACTTTAATTGTAGAAAATTCAGGAAGCATAGTGCAATTAGATGATAACGCTTTAACGATCAATAATGGAACGATTCAAATACAAAAAACAACTCCTTTATTACACCCACGGGATTTTATTGTGCTCAGTAGTCCTATGAGCGAGGAGATGCGGTCAGGAGTCTACGGTGATGCTGATCGGGTTTTTTTAATAGATGCTTCTGAATTTGAACCTGATGCTTCTACGATAGGAAGTGAAACTGGAGTAACATTTTTAGACGTTGATGGAAATTATTTTAGCCCGGCAACTAATCTTAATCCTGGAGAAGGTTATCTTGTTTTTCCTCAAGCGGTAACAGCGGTAGGCGATGTTAATTTTGCTCATACTTATACCCAAGGTACCTTGAATAATGGAATGATCTCTTTTCCATTGGTCTACAATGGGCCGGCAACGACCAATAATTTTAATCTAATGGGTAATCCATATCCTTCGGCCATTAATGTAAACACATTAATAGACCAGAATGTGGTCATTAACGAGGTGTACTACTGGGAACATATTACTTTACCTAATGAAATGCTTCCAGGGTTTAATACACTAAATTTTTCTATGGATGATGTTTCCTTACGTAATTTACTAGGAGGAATTGCTTCAGCCAATGGCGGTACAGCTCCACGAGAGTTTATGGCCTCGGGTCAAGGTTTTGGTATTTTGGCTGATCAAACCTTTGATGGTACTCCTTTAATCTTTAATAATGCGATGCGCGTTACTGATAACAATGGAACTGTGCGCTCTGCGGCATTTGACATAAACCGTCTTTGGTTACGTGTAGACAGTGAATCTTTCAGTATTCAGAATATTAATCTTATTGGTTTTACTTCTGAGGCAACATCATTTTATGATGAGGGATATGATAGTGATCGATTGGATACTACGATCTCTCTGTTTTCTATATTAGAAAGTGGTGAGTTTTTAAGTATTCAGGGAAGAGAAGCTTTTGATTCCAGTATGGAAATTGCGATGGGTTTTGCTACAGAGATAACAGAGAGTGAACAGTATACTATAAGTATTGATCAATTGGAAGGAATAGGATTGGAAATTGTAGGTGTTTATCTTATTGATAATGTTTTAGGAACAATCACCAACTTAAAAGATAACCCCTATAGCTTTACAGCTACAGCGGGAACTCAAAGCAATCGTTTTACGATAGTCTTTGAAGATCGTTTACTAGATATAGAAGATGTGTCTTCTTTGGAATCAGGAATTCGTTTATTTCCTAATCCAACAAGAGATCAAATTACCTTATTTTATTCAGGTGAACAACGTCTTTCTAATGCTACCATTGTAGATGTTAGTGGGAAGGTGTTATCCACTATAGATTTAAGTGCTTTTGATGGAAGTAGATTGATTGACACTACGGCTTTAGCAACAGGAGTTTATTTCATCCGTATACAAAGTGAAAATAGTACTATTGTGAGGCGATTACTCATCAACTAACAATAATGAGTTAATATCATAAAAAAAGCACCTCAAATGGGTGCTTTTTTTATATACTAAAACTTTTTAGAATATACGATACCCTATGAGTATCCCACCTCTAAAAAAGAATTCGTCAATATCATCTACATCACTCCCAAATCGCCGACCAAGACCGGCACTGATCTCAAAAACAAAGCCGTTTTTACTGACCCATTTTTGACCAACGGCAAGTCCTAATCCAAATGCAGATACATTGTCTTCCTCTACATCATCAAAATCAATCAGATCATTTAGACTTTCAAAAACACTAAATTGCCCAAACCCTTCAACAAACAAACCTCTAGCTCCATAATCTTTCTTATTAAAGAAATACTGTCTATAATATGGAGTAATTGCAAATCGTAAATTAGAAATATCATCATCATCGAGCCCTATGGTGACTGATCCACCAAAACCAGAGTATTTACTTACGATATACTCATAGCTTATTTCAATGTTTGCAGAAGCAATGGCTTCTATAGCGTCAAAACGAAATTCATGTTGACGATTGGCTGGTAAATCATCAGATTGACCTAATGATGTAATGGAATAGCAAATTGCTAAAAAAAGAAAGCTGATTTTTTTCATGTGTGAATAGTTATAGTTAATTACTAGAGGTGTAAATGACCTCATGGTTGCGCTCAATAATCATTCTTAACAATAAACTAACATTAACAGTGTGATACTATTGAGAATTAATAATGAACGGAAAGTCTATACGCAAAAGCTGTGCCGACTTTATTTAACGATCAGATTATGGGTTATAGAATGATTGCTACATTGCTTTTTGAGCAGTAAGTTCAGCAATTTTAATAATGACCTCAGTAGCTTTAATCATACTTTCTGCAGGAACATATTCATAACGCCCATGAAAATTATGTCCTCCAGCAAAAATATTGGGGCAAGGTAATCCCATATACGAAAGTTGGGATCCATCAGTTCCACCGCGTATAGGTTTGATTAATGGCGTAATAGACAACGCTTCCATGGCTTCTTGGGCAATATCTACAATATGCATTACGGGCTCTACTTTTTCCCGCATATTAAAATATTGATCCTTGATTTCAACAGTAATTAACGACTTGTCTAATTGAGAGTTAAGCTCATTAGCGAGATCTAACATCATTTTTTTTCGGGCTTCAAAGTGCTCTTTATCATGATCTCGGATAATATATTGCAACTTGGTTTCATCTACATCGCCTTCAATACTATAAAGGTGGAAAAAACCTTCGCGTCCCTCCGTATGTTCCGGAGTTTCCATACGCGGTAGTGCATTAATATAATCTGTCGCGATATACATACTATTAATCATTTTTCCCTTGGCATAACCAGGATGAACAATCTTACCATCAATGGTAACTACTGCACCTGCAGCATTAAAATTTTCATATTCCAGTTCACCTATTTGACTTCCATCCATGGTATACGCCCAGGCCGCACCAAATGCCGAAACATCAAATTTATGTGCGCCACGTCCTATTTCCTCATCAGGAGTGAATCCTACCCGTATTTTTCCGTGTTTAATTTCAGGATGTGCTAATAAATATTTCATTGCCTCCATAATTTCCGTAATACCAGCTTTGTCATCAGCTCCTAACAAGGTATTCCCGTCAGTTGTGATAAGAGTTTGTCCTTTGTAGCGTTTTAGATCCTCAAAATAATCGGGAGATAAAGTGATATTTTTTTCCGCATCCAATACGATGGTCGAACCATCATAATTGTCAATGCGCTGTGGATTAACATTTGCACCTGTAAAATCTGGAGTTGTATCAAAATGAGCTATAAAACCGATGACTGGTACCTCGTGATCAACATTAGACGGAAGTGTAGCCATGATATAGGCGTTATCATCTATAGAAACATCCTGCATGCCCATTGTTTCCAATTCCTGAGCAAGTTTTCTTGCCAGATCCCATTGTTTTGCAGAACTAGGTGTAGTGGCACTATTGGGATCACTTTCTGTATCAATAGTTATATAGCTCACGAATCTATCTATTAATGCTTCTTTATCTATCATATTCTTGAATTTCTGCGAAGGCGGAAATCTCACCTTAGCCTTGTTATTGTTAATTTATAACAGAGATCATATTCCTGCTATATTGTATTGTTATTTATTTCTAACCTTCCACTTTAAAAGTGTATTGTTAAAACCTTAATAGAGTATCAAGATTTTCCCTACACAAAATTATCTATTTTAAACTACTTTTGCAGAGTTAAAACCCAACAGAATGTATACGTTCTTTCTGAGACCCTTACTCTTTCTTTTTGATCCTGAAAAAGTACATCATTTTACCTTTAAATTGCTAAAAACATTGACCAAATTAGGTTTTGGTAGCCTCTTTAGAAGCCTATGGCAAACTAATGACCCGAGATTGGAACGCGAAGTATTTGGGTTAACCTTTAAAAACCCTGTAGGACTTGCTGCGGGCTTTGATAAGGATGCTAGACTGTATAAAGAATTGGATAATGTAGGTTTTGGTTTTATTGAAATAGGTACGGTAACGCCAAAACCGCAAGCTGGTAATCCTAAAAAACGATTATTCCGATTAAAAGCAGACCAAGCTATTATTAATCGAATGGGTTTTAATAATGGTGGTGTTGCAGAAGCTGTTGAACGGCTAAAAGCAAATAAAAATATTCTTATAGGGGGAAACATTGGCAAAAACAAAGTAACGCCTAATGAAGCAGCAGTTGAGGACTATAAAATGTGTTTTGAAGCCCTATTTCCCGTAGTTGATTATTTTGTTGTAAATGTAAGTTCACCTAATACGTCAGGCTTAAGAGAATTACAAAAGGAAGAACCCTTATCAGATTTATTAAATAATTTACAAAAAGAGAATAACTCTAAAATTGAAAGAAAACCAATTTTATTAAAGATTGCTCCAGATTTAAAAGATGAGGAGCTATTAGACATCATTAAGATCGTTAAACAAACCAATATTGATGGTGTTATAGCCACAAATACAACCGTTTCAAGAGACGGCTTGACTGATGACAATAAAATAGAAGAAGGTGGTCTTAGCGGTAAACCATTAACAAATAGAGCTACAGAAGTGATCCGTTTTTTATCGGAAAAGAGTAATCGAGCATTTCCGATTATAGGGGTAGGAGGTATACATTCTGCTCAGGATGCATTAGATAAGCTAGATGCAGGAGCTAGTCTCATACAATTATATACAGGTTTTATCTATAAAGGCCCCAATCTTATAAAATCCATTAACAAAGCAATTTTAAATCAAGAAAGTTCATCTTAAATTTACGACCAACATCCATTTAAAATTAATACACATAATTTATGCGTGGTTCAATTAAAATGCTTCTTGCCTCCGTCATGGTGTTACTCTTCGGATTGCGCCCGGATATCGCACCGTTTATTCCACAAATGGTTAAAATAGGAGCAGCACTTGTTTTATTTATTATAGGAATATATTTATTGTGGCGTGAACGTCAATGGCGAGGTTAACGTATGATAAGCTTTTGTATCTTCTGTTGTCCCTCTTCAGACGCAAGTTGTATAAAATAGATACCACTAGACAGTGTCGTCAGATCTAATTGTTGATTATTATTGATATTTTTATAGGTTCGAACTGTATTTCCCAACATATCATAAACAATAGCATTGGGATTACTGACGCTTTCGCGAAAGCGTACTGAAAACAATCCTTCTGAAGGGTTTGGATACACCGTAAATAAATTATTGGTAATATCAGTTGTACTTAAAACCGTTTCCAAAGTGAGTGTTATTGTTCCGACGGTCTCGGAAGAAAAAGGAAATATACTTTGTAAACTGGTAATTCCTGTAGGTGGATCTGTCACTTCATTAGGTGATGCATATTCAATACCACTATCCGTCCCGGCATCATAGGGAAATAAGGGAATAACGATTTCCTCAATAAAATCACCATTACCATCGAGTAGAGCGATATCATGAATAGCAATCATCCAATCGGGACTTGGAGCAATCATAGATAGAACAGAAATTAAAGGATAGTCAGCACTTACCTCAATACTCGTAGTTTCTAATGTTCCTAAACTGGAATTTGCCAATGCTCCCAATTCTAAATATTGCTGTGCCATTCCTGCTTGAATAGCTTGATCTACTTCTTCTGAAAAAACATCGGCAACACCAAGTTCTGCAATATTCTGAACCCCTTGTGAAGCCAGTTCATTAAAGGCAAAAAATTGAATATCACTGGTGTGTAATACTCCGACTAACGGAGACCAATGGGCATTAGAAGGTAAATCTCCCCCCATATATGGATGTGTTTCCTGACTCCAGTTACTATCAAAAGTGAGTGTGTATAACGCATTTTGAGCAAGAGTTTTTGTAGTGTTGATTGAAAAGAAAAGCGTTATAATGATATAGATGTAGCTATTTTTTTTTGTATAATTTGGTCATTCATAAAACGAATATACTATAAGATCATAATACGATTTTTGTATTGCTATTGCTTTAACTGTTTTCTTTGTGTTAACGACATTACTTTCTTTTTTAGGAGCTTCTGCAGTATTAGCCTTTTCACCAGGCCCGGATAATATTTATGTGCTGACCCAAAGTATTACTAATGGGCGAAACTCAGGACTGGCAACCACTGCTGGTTTAATCTCAGGTTGTATTGTACATACGACGCTGGTTGCTTTTGGAGTTTCGGCTTTAATTGCCACCTCTCCAAAGATATTCTTAATATTAAAAATACTTGGCGCGGCTTATTTATTGTATTTGGCGATTATGGTATATCGTAGCGATGCACGTATTAATTTAATCGATAATGCACCAAAGAAAAGTTATGTTGCTCTTTTTAAACAAGGCGTACTTATGAATATTTTGAATCCAAAAGTCACTTTGTTTTTCCTCTCCTTTTTCCCAGGGTTTTTGTGGAATCCTAATGGAAACTCAATACTACAATTTTATGCTTTAGGATTGCTGTTTATGATACAGTCTTTTCTCATCTTTGGTGGTATAGCTATAATGGCCGGAAGTATTGCGGGTTATATAAAACAGAATGTTCATGCCGGATTCGTATTAAAATGGATACAAATCTTTGTTTTTATAGGAATTGCCGTCTATATCGTTTCTGTATAGACCTAGATATAACAGAATATGAAAGCTTTGTTAACAGCAACTATTTCGTTTTCGGAAACGCACAATTAGCGCTATTTTTACATCGTGAGTGAAAAAGTAAAAATCATTGAATGCCCTAGAGATGCGATGCAAGGCATCAAAGACTGGATACCTACAGAAGAGAAGGTGCAGTATATTCAATCCTTATTACGTTGTGGTTTTGATACTATTGATGTAGGAAGTTTTGTTTCTCCTAAAGCAATACCACAGATGCAAGATTCTTCTAAGGTATTACAGGCTTTGGACTTGAGTACAACACAAAGTAAATTGCTTACTATAGTCGCTAATGTGCGTGGTGCGACAGATGCTGTACAACATGAAATGATTGATTACCTAGGATATCCATTTTCCATATCAGAAAATTTTCAAATGCGTAATACGCATAAGACTATTGCACAATCTGTAGAGATTCTAAAAGAGATTTTGGAACTGGCTTTTGCCAAAGGGAAAGAAGTAGTTGTGTATATCTCCATGGGATTTGGTAATCCATATGGTGACCCCTGGAATGTAGATATTGTGGGAGAATGGACGGAGAAGCTCAGTACAATGGGGGTCAAAATACTTTCATTAAGTGATACCGTAGGAACTTCAAATCCTAAAAATATTGATTATCTTTTTGCTAATCTAATCCCTAAATATCAAGATATTGAATTTGGTGCTCATTTACATACCACACCTACGTCTTGGTATGAAAAAGTAAATGCTGCTTATAGTGCTGGTTGTAGACGTTTTGATGGAGCTATTCAGGGTTTTGGTGGTTGTCCTATGGCTAAGGATGAATTAACAGGTAATATGCCTACTGAAAAGCTTATCTCTTATTTCGCAAAAGCAAAAGCTCAGAATAATATTAATACCATGAGCTTTGAAAGTAGTTATAATGAAGCTTTAAAAGTCTTTCAGAAATATCATTAATAGTTAAAGTAATCATCAAAGGCCTTAAGATAGCGGGAAGCTATTACCTTAGATCCTTGAATATTATAATGAACATTATCAGCCAGATAATAATCTTTCCAACCTTGTGCCATGTTTATAGCAATAACTTCCTGACCATTTAATGTTTCTTTACGAGCCATTTGAGCAATTTGTTTATGAAATTCTTTCAATGTAGCGATATTTTCAGGAGTCATTATTTCAGACCTCGCAGGTGCTATTTGTTCTAAAAATATAATGATATGCTTATTGTGAAATTGGAAATTATCGATAATCTTTTGAATATTATTAATAGTTTCTTCAACAGTGCTTCCGTTAGAAAGATCATTGCCACCAATACCCAGTAACAATATGTCGGCATCGAGAGGATAGACGTGATTAGTCATATTGTCTATAATATGAGTAGTACGAGCACCTCCTTGTGCGCCGTGATCAGGATCAAAATCTCTATTTAAATATGGAGGATATTCTTTCAAATCATGCTCGGGACCTATGAAATCAAATTTAACTTCAAAATTCATTAATTTTTTCCAAAGTTCATATCGATAACTTTCAAATAATTCGGTATGGCCACTTACTCTGGAATCACCGACAGGAAGGACTTTATATTTTTTAGGAAGTGTTAGATTTTCAAGGCTACTTTGATCGAAACTAAGGTTTTCTGTTTCAAATTCTAGTTCGGTTGGAGGAGTGCATTTTATTGCAGAAAGAGCAATAATTGCCACTCCCAAAATACGGGTAATTTTTTTCATTGGGGACGCGTAGGTTACTAGTGTAAATATAAGATTAACACATCATATATCGATAAAAATAATTAATTAATCGACGAAATACACAATTCTTTAAAAAAGAAAAGGAAGTAGTTTTTTGGTTTTTGATCTGTATGTCAGATAGTTAGATCCAAATCGATTTTCCAGAAAAACTTCTTCTCTGGAGATTTTAAACAAAAGAACGACTATTAGAAGTAGGAATGCAGCGACGCGCAATAGATTAAAATAGGTAACCAAACTAGCACCAAAAAAAAGTAAAATTCCAAGATACATAGGATTCCTGATCCATCGGTAGGGCCCACTTTGTACTAACGCCTCTGCACGAACTTCAGGTTGGATATTGAAGTTGCCAATACGCATGGCCAGAACACCCCATATTGACACTATTATTCCAATCAATTGAATTACTCTTAATATAAACCCTTCAGCTAAAGCTCCCGTCACTGTCAAGTAGAATAAAAGTGCAAATTGTGCAAGAACCAGAAATAATGAAAAAATTGACATTGGACTAATTAGGAGGTTATTGGTAATTCTAGATGTTGAGAGACATAGCGTTCTATAACGATAAATAAATTCAAGATATCTTCTTCTGTATCATTAACATTAATGGGTACCAATCTTATAAATTCTATACCTTGAAAGGAACCAAAACCTATTACTGTTTGTTGATTCTCATAGAGTTTGTCAAGATCTATTTTTTGGACTACTGGATCACTGCTTTCTGAATGTATCAATGCTTCTGCAATAGGTTGAAAAGTTTGTAAATCTGTTTTTATATAAGACATAGACTATATATTATGGCTATTAAACCCAGATTATGCATTAGAAAATCTATTACAACTTGAAAGTGCTGCAAAA
>CAZPTJ010000076.1:0-13029 GCA_964589085.1 uncultured Flavobacteriaceae bacterium
CAGCACTTTCAAGTTGTAATAGATTTTCTAATGCATAATCTGGGTTAAATGCACAAAAAGTTTTGGATTCGATCTTTTTTTGTGTAAAACTTTATTGTTTAAAATAACTTCTCCATCCAACTTTTCTTCGGAGCGTACTCTTCTTTTAAAAGAACAATATCCTTGAGCAATTGATCAATATCTTCCGCTCGGGTTCCATCATAAAAACCACGGATCTGTCGCTTTTTATCAATAAGCATAAAATTTTCAGTATGTACCATAGCATTTTCTTCACCGGGCACGTCCTTTACAGCTAGATAACTTTTACGAGCCAGATTATAAATTTGTGCTCGGGGACCAGTGACCAGATCCCATCGACTGCTATCTACACCTTTTTTTAAAGCATACTCCTTCAGGATTTCGGGTGTATCATATTCCGGAATGACAGAATGAGATAATAGCTTGACCAGCGTGTCATTTTTAAGCCGCTGCTGAATTTCGATCATATGATCTGTCATAATAGGACAGATCGTAGTACAGGTCGTAAAAAAGAAATCAGCAACATAGATACGATCGATATAATCTTCCTGAGTAATTGTATCACCTTGTTGATTGATCAATTCAAAATCTGCAATGCTATGATATTTTTTTACAAATTGTAGAGTTGTGTCTACGAGTGATTTGTCTACATCTTCTGGTTGAAATATAGGTAATCTTGGAGGAACGTTAAGCAATTTAAAAATCACATAAATAATACCTACAGAAAGGAAAAACAGAACAATTCCAAGGTTTTTATAATGTGCAAAAAAAGAGCGCATGGCTTTGATTTTATGCAAAATTAAGGCAGGAATAGGATATAAAACCAGTCTTTCCCTTAAAAGTTTGTGAAAAGCAAATTAAGAGTTGGTTTTGTTTTTTATTAACCGCGTTAAAAGGTTACTTTTGCGGCACTTTAGAATTATAACAGACTGATGGAAGAATATTTTATAAAGGGAACTCAGCTCTTTTTGAGTTTATCGATATTAATTGTTTTGCATGAATTTGGACATTTTCTGCCTGCGCGATGGTTTGGCATACGTGTGGAGAAATTCTTTTTATTTTTTGATGTAAAATTTGCGCTCTTTAAAAAGAAGATTGGTGAAACCGTATATGGCATAGGTTGGTTACCGCTGGGTGGATACGTGAAGATTTCTGGGATGATAGATGAGAGTATGGATAAGGAACAGATGGCTAAAGAACCACAACCCTGGGAATTCCGAACTAAACCAGCCTGGCAACGCTTGATTGTTATGGTAGGAGGAGTTACGGTTAATGTAATTCTGGCCTTAATTATTTATATCCTGATCATCTTTTTTAATGGAAAAAGCTATACAACTCCTGATGATCTGACCTATGGTTTTGCTGCATCAAAAACCATGGAACAATATGGTTTTAAAGATGGCGATAAGATCTTAGAAGTAAATGGAGAACCATTTTTTGATCAGTTGGATGCTGCGGTATACCTCATGACACGCGATGTGCAAACGATGAAAGTACTTCATGAAAATGGAGCTACAGAAATTCTAAGTCTTCCGGAAGATATTGGAAGCGAATTATTCAAATCGGGAGATATGCCCGGATTAGATGCGAGAGGGCGTTATAAAATTGTTGGATTAGACTCTCTTGCACAAGATGGACCATCGATGAAAGCCGGAATGCTTGCAACAGATAAATTATTGAAGATTGATGGAAGACAGATTCGTTTTAGATCAGACGTTAATTATGCACTTAAAAATGCACAAAATGAAACGATACCTGTTGTGGTCGATCGGGGAGGTGTTGAAAAAACATTTCAAGTCAATATAGGATCTGAAAAACGAATTTTAGGTGTTTATTTTAAACCTAAAGATGAAGCTTCGAGTATAGAATACAGAAAGAAAGAATATTCATTTGGATCTAGTATTGTAGAAGGTGCAAAATACGGCTATTGGCAATTGCATTTTTATGTAGCACAATTCAAATATGTATTTACAAAGAAAGGAGCAACTCAAGTAGGAGGTTTTGGCGCTATTGCAGGACTATTCCCAGCGTCCTGGGATTGGTTACAATTTTGGGAAACCACGGCTTTTATTTCTATTATTTTGGCTTTTATGAATATCCTACCCATTCCTGCTTTGGATGGTGGTCATGTCATGTTTCTGTTGTATGAGATGGTTACAGGCCGTGAACCCAACCAGAAGTTTCTGGAATATGCACAAATGATAGGATTCTTCTTGCTTTTGGCTTTGGTTGTTTTTGCAAATGGTAATGATATCTATAGGGCTATTTTTGGAGGATAAGGATACGCTTTCGCGAAAGCTTGAATACCATGACAGTAACAGAAATTATCAAAAACCGTAGAGCCGTTTTTCCGGTTCAATATAATGGAAAGCCTGTAAGTGATGAAACGATCACGAAACTTTTGGAAGCTGCTAACTGGGCACCAACACATAAAAAAACAGAACCCTGGCGATTCAAAATAATGCAAGGTGATGCCTTGGAACGTCTCGGACGTTTTCTGGCAAAAGCTTATACAGAAAATACACCTGCCGAAAAATTTTCAGAATTCAAACATAATAAGCTTATTGCAAACCCACAGAAAGCCAGCGCTATAATTGCTATTGGGATACAACGTGATCCCAAGGAAAGTGTTCCTGAATGGGAAGAAATTGCTGCGGTCGCTATGGCTGTACAAAATATGTGGCTACAAGCCACTGAACAGGGTTTAGGAGCGTACTGGAGCTCTCCGGGATTGATTAAGTATATGGATCAATTTTTTGATTTTCAGAATGGTGAACGCTGCTTAGGCTTCTTTTACCTAGGCTATACAGATGACCAATTGGCTGAGGGCGTACGTACATCAATTCATGAAAAAGTAACCTGGATAAAACAATAAATTCATAAACAAACGCGCTATCTATGAGGGGTTTGAAAAAAATTACTTACTTTTGCATAAGTATGGAACAAAGCATTGTTCTTAACTATTTCCCTCAATATTTCCTCCTGTTAGTTTTTAATAAAATAATATAGAATTCTCATGTTATGAGGGAATTACGTTTTAAAACAATTTGTTTAAGTCTGTTGTGCTTTTCTTTTTTTGCGACTGCTCAGGAAGGAAAGCTTGCTCGTGCCAATAAGAAATTTGATAAATATGCCTATATAGATGCCAGAGACATATACATTGAACTGGCAAATAAGGGATATGAGTCACGAGATATTTACCAAAGAATAGGAGATTCTTATTACTTCAATGCAAAATATGAAACCGCTCAGAATTGGTATAAAAAACTCGTTGATAAATACCAGGACTCTATTTCTTTCGAATACTACTTTAGATATGCGCAGACCCTTCGAGCTTTAAAAAACTATGATCAGGCAGATGCCATGATGACTCGTTTTAATGAATTAAATGGAGAAGATTCTAGAGCAGAATTATTTACGGAAAAACCAGATTACATAAAAACATCTGGTTATCGCAAAAGCCGTTATATTCTAGAGAATATTATAGCGATAAACTCTAGGTATTCTGATTTTGGCGCTACTGTTTATGAGGGACGACTCATTTTTGCTTCCTCCCGAGACACTGGAATAATCGCAAGGCGTATACATAAATGGAATAATCAACCTTTTTTGAATTTATATGGCGCAACTATTAAAGATGATGGAAGTTTTGCGCCTCCGAAACCTTTTAATGAGAAATTAAACACTAAGTATCATGAGAGTACTTCGGCTTTTTCAAAAGATGGAAATACCATGTATTTTACACGTAACAATTTTACAAAAGGCAATTACAGAAAATCAAAAAATGGAACGAATAAATTAAAGATATACCGTGTAGTTAAGAAAAGTATAGGATGGAGTGATCCTGAAGAATTGCCATTTAACGGAGATGAGTATTCTACGGCACATCCTGTGCTGAATGCCGATAATACCAAACTATATTTTGCATCAGATCGAGAAGGAACCATTGGAATGTCAGACATATGGGTAGTGACTATTGAAGAAGATGGAAGTTTTGGAGAACCGGAAAATTTAGGACGACCTATAAATACCGAAGGAAGAGAAACCTTCCCTTATCTCAGTGATAAAGGGAATCTGTATTTTGCATCAGATGGACATCCAGGGCTTGGAGGACTTGATGTTTTTGTGACAACATTAGAAGATCCTGAAATTACGATAATTAATCTGGGAGAACCCATTAATAGTTCCAAAGATGATTTTTCATTCATTGTAAATGATAGTACAAAGATTGGCTACTTTTCTTCTGGTAGAAAACGAGGGATGGGAAGCGATGATATTTATCGTTTTATGCAAGAAGAATTACCAGAACCAAGTTGTGATGTTCCAATTACCGGAATAATTACCGATAAAAATTCAGGAGCATTAATTCCCAATGCTACCGTAAAAATCTTAACAGAAGATAATGAGGTAGTCGAAGAAATGGTGGTTGGAGCAGATGCGGTATACCGTTTTACATTAACCTGTAATGAGCGTTATATCGTTAGAGCAACAGAAGAACGGTATTATGGGACAGAAGTCTTGATTACGGCACCACCTGAGCCTGAAGCCTTGAAGCAGGATCTCGCCTTAGAATTGAGACTAACAGAAGTAAAAGTAGGCGATGATCTTGCCAAACTGTTGGATTTAAAACCTATTTATTTTGATTATGACCGATTCAATATCCGCCCTGATGCTGCCGAAGAATTAACCAAAGTTATAGCGGCTATGAAGCAATTGCCAGAAATGACTATTAGCGCACGTTCTCATACTGACAGTCGGGGGCAAGATGCATATAACCTGACCCTTTCTGAAAAAAGAGCACAGGCAACCGTAAATTATATCATTAGTCAAGGTATTAATCCAAATCGTATAGCCGGTAAAGGTTATGGCGAGACCAGCTTAGTAAATGAATGTAGTAATGGTGTGCGTTGTTCTGAAGAGGATCATCAGTTAAATCGGCGATCAGAGTTTATTGTAATAAGTCAGTAATTGGAATTAACCAAGACTAAAAAGAGCACTGCTATTAGCAATACTTTTAGAAATAAATAAGCCCAGAAAAATAATAGCCACGATTAATTTTATAAAAGTAGAAGCAAGGAAACCAATAAAAGAACCCGTAGCTGCTTTAAATGCCGCCTTAGACTCTGTTTGATTAAAGACCAATTCACCTACCAATGCTCCGGCAAAAGGACCTATTAAAATACCAAAGGGCCCCAGAAAAATTAAACCAATAATTAGACCAACGGTTGTGCCAATAGCGCCGGATCGACTTCCGCCAAAACGTTTGGTACCCATTGCAGGGATAAAATAATCAAGAATGGCGATACCTATAGCAATGATAAAAGTAATCACCAGAAAAGTGATGCTGAGTTCTACGGCTTCTGTGAGATGTAACATAAGTAAACCGACCCAACTTAAAGGCGGTCCAGGGATGACAGGTACAAAACTTCCTAAAATACCGGCAATCATTAACACAAAACCTAAAACTAAAAGTACAATATCCATAAGTTACGCTGACCTCCATAGGACGATAAGAAGTTAAAATTGTTACATTAATAACTAAAAAATTAGTTTAAACTAATTTTTTAGTTATATTTGAATCTCAAAAATGATGTCTAATGAAACAGTTAACCAAAGCAGAAGAAGAAATCATGCAATTACTCTGGGAAAAAGGAAAGGCCAATGTGGCCAGCATTATATCGGCTATGCCAGAGCCTAAACCTGCATACAATACCGTTTCTACGATTATCCGGATTTTAGAAAATAAAGACTTTGTTGGGTATGAAAAAGAAGGTAGAGGACATATTTATTATCCCAAAGTTTCAAAAGAAGTGTATAGCAATGCCTCGATGCACAAAATGATGAATAATTATTTTGATGGAAGTTTTAAAAGTATGGTCAGTTTTTTTGTAAAGAAAAACGATCTGGATATTAGAGAACTGGAAGCTATTTTAAAAGAAGCAAATAAAGAAAAAGAATAATGGAACGTTATATTATTGAAGCTATATTATTTCAAGGATTCTTCCTTTTAATATACCAACTATTACTCAAGAAGGAAACTTTTTTTACATACAACAGAGTATATCTTCTTCTGACTCCAATACTTGCTTTAGCATTACCCTTTATCCAGATAGAAGCACTAAAACCAGCAATACCAACCCAGGAGTTTTTTATGCAACTACCTACCGTTTTTATTGGAGATCCAGGAAACACCATTACAGCTGTCGATACTCCAGATAGTGATGGCTTTACCATAAATTGGTTAGCTGTTTATCTTATAGGAGCTGTGATAAGTCTATTGATATGGATTAAGAAGTATTTAAAGATCAACAGATTTTATCGTTTTCAAGCCAAAGAAAAAGCCGTACCACGTATTATTCAAATACCGAATAGCGATGTAGCTTTTAGTTTTTTACAAACGATTTTTATTGGAGAAAATTTGGATCCGCTTTCGCGAAAGCAAATCCTATCTCACGAACTCATACATGTCCAACAGCGGCATACCTGGGATTTACTAGTCTTTGAAATGTTCCGAGTGCTATTCTGGTTTAATCCCTTAATGATCCAATTTCAAAAAAATATCGCCACTGTCCACGAGTACATCGCCGATGCAGCCGTTGTAAGCGATACTCCGGGCATCCGAAAGAAAGCTTATTATAACGAATTACTGAATACTACTTTTGGAACTACTCAGCTTTCGTTTACCAACACATTTTTCAATCATTCATTAATCAAAAAACGAATAATTATGTTACAAAAATCGAAATCAAAACAAAGAGCTAAGGTGAAATATCTTAGTATATTACCACTCATATTAGGAATGCTGATTTATGTTTCCTGTGTAGAGGATGAAGGAGTGCAACCTACAAATACTGTTGTCGAATCTAGCAATCTTAATAAAGACCTTCCTCCACCTCCACCTCCACCATTGAGTTCCAAGTGGATAAGTGATTTTACTGATGCCTGGACTCCAGAAACGACCTGGGAAGCAGTTAAGAAAGATGCTCGAAATAATGGATTAATCATTATGAATAGAGCGCCAAAGGACGTAGAAGAATTAGAGTCCTTAACAAAACAAGGTTACATACTGACAACGCAACCTCCCAAAAATAAAACTTATGTAACGAAAGAAGAATACAATGTAATAGCACGTTCTCTACAAAACGCTTATGGAATCCCAGTAACAAAGGAAAGAGATATATTGGTTAAAGAACCATTAAATAAAGAAGATATCCCTTTTGCAGTTGTAGATAAGGTTCCTACATTTCCAGGTTGTGCAACAGCAATTGATAACGAAGCTCGAAAAAAATGCATGTCAGAAAGTATAAAGACGCATGTAAATAGCTCATTTAATACTAAAATTGGAGAAGAGATTGGTCTAACAGGAACGAATCGCATATTTGTATCTTTCAAAATTGACAAATTTGGAAATGTTATTAGTATAAAATCTCGAGCACCCCACCCTATTCTGGAAGATGAGGCTATTAGAGTAATTCAAAGCTTACCTCAGATGGTTCCAGGAGAACAAGACGGAAAACCGGTAGGTGTTTTATATAGTTTACCAATAACATTTAAAATAGAAGAATAGTTTGAACTATTATTTTGGACTGATTTTAGGAATATTTATATACAAAGCCGGAGCACAAACTCCGGCTTTAAGCGTTGCAGATAGTTTATATGCCGTTGGAGATTATACAAAAGCAATTAACACCTATAAACAACTACCGGAACTAGAGAGTTTACAATTTCTCAATATAGCCAGAGCTTATAAAGGTCTTGGAAATAGGAAACAGGCACTTGAATATTATGAAGAAGCAACGATTAAGGATCCTAACGCTATTATAGGCCGTGTAGAATATGGGAAGTTATTAATAAGCTCGCGCAAGTTCAGTAAAGGAGATAGTATCTTTTCAGAACTTTGTAATCAATTTCCTGAAAACCCGGAATTTCACTACCAGCGTGGATTAGCACTATCTGGAATTCCAACACCTACACCCTCCAAAGACAGTGTTGACCAGGAAGCATTACAAGAAAAGGTGAGGAGACCTTATAACGCTTTTGCGAAAGCAGTACAACTGGACTCTACACATCAGAAAGCATTATATCAAGTCGCTAAATTCATATTACAAAAAGAGAAAGATTTTCCTAGGGTAGAACAGTTATGCTTTAAAGCATTAGAAAGTGCTCCCGAAAATGTGGAGATTATTGGCTTACTGGCACAAAGTTTTTATGCCAGAGGTTTCCCTGACGATGCCACTACCTGGTTTAAAAGATTAATTGAATTGGGGCAGTCTACCTCATTTATTCACGAAAAATTAGCGCTGTCTTATAGGAAGACCAATTTTTACGATCTAGCCATTGTACACTTTAAAAAAGTGTTGGAGTTTAATGATAAGGATCCCTATGCACATTATCAATTGGCAGATTTATATCATCGCAAAAGAATATATGATAAAGCCGAATTTCATGGATTAACGGCATTGTTGCTTAAAGATGTATCACTGGAAGATGAATACTACGTTCTGGGACTGATTTATGATAAGAAAGAAGACTACAAAAAAGCTTTAAAATACTATAATCTGTGTTTAAAGGAAAAACCAAATAATGTTAAGGCAGCCTATGGGAAAGTCGTTGTTGCAGATAAATATTATGAGGATAAAAAAGCCGTACTTAAAGGCTATGAAGAATTTTTAGAGAAGCATGGTCAAGGACGTTATAAGTATTTTTATGGAGACCGCGTTCAAAAACGTATTTCTGCTTTAAAACAAGAGTTGTTTCTGGAAGAAGAAAAAAAGGATTAAAGAAGCAAACTTGGCTCAAAAGCCAGATTATTGTACTTTCAGCTCACGAAAGTAGATTATGCACCCTCGTTTTATTGTTTATATAATTATTTGTGTAATTTTTTGTGGATGTTCACATTGGGAAACAAAGAAAATTTCTAAAGAAAAGTTTTTCCAGGATGCCTGGCAAACAATTACTATTAATGAAGTAGACACCTATCCTTCTTTTGAACATTGTAGTGAGTTACAGGAAAAAACAAAACAACGTGAGTGCTTTGTAAACGGTATCCATAATAAACTTCAGGAACACCTTAATCAATACTCCATAGTATTAACGAATTCATTTACGGATTCATTACAGATATATTGTATGGTCAATGAAAAGGGATTTTTTTGCATAGATAGTATGCAGGTATCTTCTCAATTGCGAAATACATTACCCGAAATCGAGTTATGGATTCATGACGGATTTAAGACGATCCCTAAAGTGATTCCTGCAACAAAACAAGGAATACCCGTAAATATGCGTTTTGAAGTACCTGTAGTATTTCAGGAAAATTAAGGCAACTATATTTTAAAACGATATCCAATAGTAAGATCAACAGGAAACTCACCATTATCATCTATAATAAAACTATACGCATCATTATAGTTTAAAGTTATCCAGCCTTTGCCTAATTTAATATCAGCTCCTAACCCAAAAATTAAAGCACCTTGGAAAGACGTATTTGAACCACCATCACTTATAAATGTTTCTCCATTTTCCATACGGATACTTTCTGCAGAATTAGAAAAGGTAAGTGTAGCGAGTTTAGTATTAACAAAAATAGAAAAGGCAGATGTTCTAATGAATTTGTAGCGATAATTTATAGAAAACTGTGAAAGACTAAAATCAAAATCAGAACTGGAAAATGTCTGTTTATATTGAACAATTAAAGCGTGACTTGGTAAGTTTATTGGATCATAAAGTTCAAACTCTATACCTATCTGTCCAGTACTTTCATTAGTAGGATTATCGGTAAAGATATTATTGGTGATACCACCTAACACTCCAATACGATATTCTAGATTAGTCAGAAATTCTTCACTTTTAAAATCAGGATCTACCTGTTCATTATAAGCATTAATATAACGGCGTAGTGAAGCCAATGTCAATCGTACTTTTTGTGCACTTACAGCGCTGTTTGTTAATTGAGTTAAAACGGTCTTATACTCTTCCTGATACCCATCTTCTGTTTTGGTGTTCAACAAAGGAGTGACCGTACCATCCTTTTCTACGAAATAGCGAAACTCCTGATCAAAGACATTCCATAATAAACTCAAAGAACCTTTAACTTCTGTTTGGAGATCATATGAAGTCCCGTCAATAGTATATGTTTTAGTTTGAGCTGTAAGCGAATAGGTACAAAGAAATAGTAAGCAAATGAGAGCAAGTGTAGTAGATTTCATTAGGATTGATTTGGTTTTCTAAAGATACAAAAAGTTCTTATCGTTTAAAGTGTCGCCCCTTCCAGGTATAATTTCCAAAAAATGAAGCTGTAGCAACAGCGGTAGTAAACCAGGGATAGAACAATCCACAAAGGATTTGCCATCGAAAGGAGATTTGCTTTTTAAAGAAAGTATTTATACTCCTGAAAAACAAAGCATCTATCCCTATTTTGATGATCCAAAAACCCAACAGAACGCTGAAATAATAAACCAGATTACGCTGTAATATCATTTGAACAATGCCGTAAATAGTGATTACAATGAGCAACAAATTTGTGAGGAAAACAACTAGTGCTAGAAGTTTAGTAAATGGGTTTTTAAAAGCACCAGCCTTGGCTGCCCAACGTTTACGTTGATTAAATAGTGCTCTCCAGGAAGTTTCAGGCGCGGTAGTGATAATAGCTTGTCGAGTTTTTAAATAACGTACTTTTTTAGGCGACCAATCTAAGAATTTCTCAAGCACAAAATGATCATCACCACTAGCTAAATGAGTATTGCCTTCATATCCCTGAACTTCGTCAAACCCTTTTTTTGTAAAAGCAAGATTAGCTCCATTATTCATTAAAGGTTTACTTATACCAAAAGCCCCCATAGTTACACCTTGAAGACTCAAAATGTCCAACAGTTCAAATTGTGATAAAAAAGAATTCCTAATTTTAGAAGTATCTGGAATTACGGGGCCTACAACCATCTCCGGATGATGTTTTTGGATAAAAGTGTTTAATGTTTCTAACCAATATGATGGAGTTATACAATCTGCGTCTGTAGTCACGATCCAATTATAATGTGCTTGATGTATTGCCGTTTGTATCGCATCTTTTTTTGGAGAAGCCGTATGTCTATCACTGGAGATAAGTCGTATGTTGTAGTCAGGATGTTCCTGTATAAATTGAGCTATAATCGCAGTCGAGGAATCTATAGATGCATCATCGACTAGAAGAATCTCGTAGTGTGAAGTAGGATAAGATTGTGCTTTGAAACTTTGTAACAATTGAGGGAGTGCGCGCTCTTCATTTCTAAAGGGAACAATCACAGAAAATTGAATGTCAGGAGGATATTCTTTGTCTTCAAAACTAGCCATATTTTTGATCCCTTTTTTTAAGAGAAAGATACAGACGACATAAGTCAAAAGAAGGATGATAAAAACCCAACTCATGGAGCTATTTTAATAAAAGATGGAAAAGCTTTCGCTTTAAAGCGAAATAATAAATAGGTCGATGGAATTAAAGGGAGTACGGTATTAAATAACCACATGATAATAGTTACAGAAAGTATGGTTGTTTCAGGAATACCAGCTAGCGAAAAGACGAGGATGCCCACACCACTTTTAACAACAATGTCTAAAAACTGAAAGACAGGGAGTATCGAACTTAGAAGATAATAAAGCCCTATAAGACCCATCAACTGAAAGTAATTCGGAGAGACTCCAAAATACCATAACAATACATAGAGCTGATGCGCAAAAACCGAATATCTAAAAATGGACAATAAGAATATGGTAATCCTTAGTCTTTGATCTTGTTTCCCAATGAACAGGATAGATTTTTGGATAAATTGGGGCGTAAATTGACGGAAATACGCACCCTTTCTAAGGAGTATGAAAAATATAGTAATAATAAATAGAGCTGCGATAAAAGTCATTGACAGCTGCTCAGGATAAAAATGATGTATAGTAATCAGTATCCCCAGAGCACCAAATAGACAGGTTGCTAGCATTTGCAACATCTCTCCAAAGAGATGGAGTAAAGCAATTTGTTTTTGAATAGCGATGTTATAAAACAAGGGTTTAATTCCAAGTGCGCCAAGCTTGGCAGGGGTAAGTAAACCAGCCGCATGCGCAACTAAGGTATGTTTGATACTTGTAGCAAGTGAAATTGTAGCTTGGGCTGAGGTGAGTTGCCGCCATTTTATACTTTCCAGTAACCAATTGAAAATAGTAAATAATAGTAATATTGCGATATTACGATATAATGCTAAATCACTAATGTCGATTTGTGTTTGAAATAATTCATAATAATTAGTATCACTTTGAATTATTTTAAAATAGAACCATAAACCTAGACCAAATAGCAAACTACTTTTAATCAAGAGCGTCCAGAAATGTGTAGATTTGTGATGAAGGGGAACCATGACACTACAAAGAAACAAAAAACGTAGCTCCTAATGGGAAAAGCAGAAAAAATCATATTAGGAATTGATCCCGGAACAACCATTATGGGCTTTGGATTGATTCAAGTGGTTGGAAATAAAATGGAATTTTTGCAGCTCAATGAATTGTTGTTGAGTAAATATAAAGACCACTATGTAAAACTAAAAATGATCTTTGAGCGCACTCTGCACCTTATAGATACCTATCACCCAGATGAGATTGCTATAGAAGCCCCTTTTTATGGTAAGAATGTACAAAGTATGCTCAAACTGGGAAGAGCACAAGGTGTAGCCATGGCTGCAGGTCTTTCACGTGAAATTCCAATTACTGAATACCTTCCTAAAAAGATTAAAATGGCAATTACGGGTAACGGAAATGCCAGTAAGGAGCAAGTTGCAAAAATGCTACAATCCTTACTTAAGTTAAAAGAGTTGCCTAAAAATCTGGATAGTACAGATGGACTCGCGGCTGCCGTTTGCCATTTTTATAATGCCGGAAAGCAGGTTTCTGGAACACAATATTCTGGCTGGGCTTCTTTTGTAAAGCAAAATGAAGGTCGAGTAAAGGAATAATCCTACTGAAGGAGATTTTCAAAAAAGGGCTACAGTAGAAGTA
>CAZPTJ010000077.1:0-12975 GCA_964589085.1 uncultured Flavobacteriaceae bacterium
CATTTAGGTCAAACTTTTGAGGTAGATTTGTCAAAACCTATTGATATTTCTATTCCTCTTTCTGCACAGGTAAACCCTGTGGCCTGGTATATTGACGCCCCAAAAATTGAAGCGGTCGAACAAGATGATTGGGTAGGTAATGTAGCTAAGGGCGGTGATGTTAATTTTAACACCATCACGTTTAATCCTCATGCCCACGGAACACATACAGAGACGGTCGGGCATATTACGGCTGAGGCATATTCTATTAATGAACACCTCAAGCAGTTTTTCTTTTTGGCGGAACTCATTACCGTCGCTCCAGAACAACGCGGTGATGATAAAGTGATTTCTTTAAAACAAATAGAGTATTTACTTCATGGTAAAAATCCCGAAGCGGTAGTTATTCGTACGATACCTAATACTAAAGATAAAAAGACACGCCAGTGGTCACATTCCCATTGGCCTTATATAGAAGAAGCGACCATGGTATACTTTCGCGAAAGCGGAATTAAACATCTACTTATCGATTTACCGAGTGTTGATCCCGAAAAAGATGGAGGAGCATTGAAAGCACATCGTGCGTTCTGGAATGTAGATCATCGTATACGCAAGAATGCAACAATTACCGAGATGATTTATATCCCCCATAAAGTAAAAGACGGCCGGTATCTTTTAAATCTTCAAATTGCTGCATTTGATAATGATGCTGCGCCCAGTAAACCAATTTTATATAGTCTTAAATCCTGAGACTTCTAATAAAAAGCAGCTTATGAAAATGACCTTAAAACTTGAGGAGTTTGCACAATTAATTTTAGGAATTTATGCTTTTAGTCTACTACCTTTTGCTTGGTGGTGGTTTTTAGTGCTTTTTCTGGTACCTGACATTGGTATGATGGGATATGCAATAAACAATAAGATAGGCGCATTCGCATATAACCTTTTTCATCATAAAGGTGTGGCCATTGTATTTTTTATACTAGGGATGCTGCTTTCCAATTCATTCTTACAGGCTATAGGTGTTATTCTTTTTGCCCATGCGGCCTTTGATCGTCTTTTCGGGTACGGTCTAAAATATGAAAAAGGTTTTAAATTCACACATCTTGAAAACCTTTGAATCACTCCTGTGAAAGAACCGTAATGCCTTAAGGATATTTGTATATTTATCGCCATGGAATATGTAGTTGGAATTTTACTTGGAGCAGTGATTACTTATCTGATTTATGATCACTTTGCCAAAAAATCAAGACCCAATGCACATACGCAATCGATAGTCCTTATGGAGCGTATTCGTACCGTATGTAAGCTCATTTCTGTCGAAGGTGATTTTGCTGAAATCTATCATTACGAAAGTCTAAAAGATAAATGGGTAACCCGTTTGTTAGGGAGTAAAAAAGCATTAGTGCTTATTGATGCTAAGGCCTATGTAGGTTTTGATTTAACCAAAATCAAAATGAAAGCCGATGAGAAAGCCAAAACCATTAGACTTCAAAATTTTCCGCAGCCGGAACTCCTTTCTGTAGAAACAGATTTTAAGTTTTATGATAAAAAAAGTGGTTGGGCAAATCCAATTACGAGTACAGACCTTACCGAAATAAATAAAGAAGCTAAGCAGCAGATTATTGATAAAATTCCAGATAGCGGCTTGTATAATGAAGCTAAAAAACAAGCATTGGACACCATTTTTTTAATGGAGAAACTAGTAGAAACTATTGGATGGAAATTAGAATACACTCCTTTAAAACTTGATGAAACCGTTTCAAAAAAATTAGAACAATGAACATTGAAGCCTTTAGAGAATACTGCTTACAGAAAAAAGGAGTGACTGAAGGATTTCCTTTTGATGAAGTAACATTGGTTTTTAAAGTAATGGGTAAGATGTTTGCACTTGCAGGTTTGGAACGAATGCCTGCGCAAGTCAATCTAAAATGTGATCCGGAACGTGCTATTGATCTTCGTGAAAAATACGATGACGCCATAGTTGGAGCGTATCATATGAGTAAAACACATTGGAACAGTGTAATGCTTGAAAAAGTTCCACCCCAACTTATAATGGAACTTATTGATCATTCTTATGATCTTGTGGTCAGTAAATTCACCAAAAAAGTACGGACCGAATGGGAGTCCCTGTAAAAAAACATTGTTAAAATATTTTATTCATTAATGAAGAACTCTTCTCAATTTTATAACGAACAACTACGCATACACAAAGAAGCTCTAGAAGTTGTTAAAAATCAACTTAACCGATCTAGTCTTTTGAGACTCTTTATTTTCCTTGCACTCGCTTCCGGTATTTATCTAGCTCTAGGTCATGCACGTATTATCGTGGCTATTGTGGTTCTGGGAATTGCATTGTTTCTATTTCTAGTGACACGACATGGTAGACTGCAGTATAAAAGGGATTTGATCAAGAAACTTATGGCAATTAATGAAATCGAATTAAAAGTATTACAACGTGATTTTCATGAATTGCCTTCTGGTGAAAAGTTTAAGAAGCCCAATCATTTCTATAGTCAGGACATCGATCTTTTTGGTAAAGGATCTTTTTATCAATACCTCAATAGAACGGCTTTAGAAAGTGGAGCTGCCTATCTCGCAGGATTATTAACGGAAAATGATGTAAACAATATAGACAGGAAACAGGAAGCTGTAAAAGAACTATCACTAGCGGCCGTCTGGAGACAACAGTTTTCGGCAATGGCGCAACTGGTACAAACCAAAGTTTCTGCTGCCAGTGTCGTACAATGGCTCAAGAGTTATCAATCCTTTATTCCTAAAGGAACAAAAAAAGGTGCGCTAGGTTTTTCTGTAATCTCCATTATTTTAATAACCCTGTATATAATAGGCATAATTTCCGGATGGATACTTTTTGGATGGTTTTTATTAGGATTGACTATAACGGGACGTTTTTTAAAACGTATTAATACACTTTCTTCACATATATCACAGATTCAAAGCACCTTTGAACAATTTTATAAATTGTTAGATCACATTGAAAACCATGATAGTACAAGCAGTCTATTGGCAGAAAAACGGACGTTAATTTCTAACGAGACTCAAAAAGCCTCTGTTATACTCAAACAATTTTCGCGAAAGCTTGATGCGCTGGATCAACGTAATAATATGTTGATCGGTGTGTTGACCAATGGATTTTTATTAAGAGATCTATATATCGTATATCATATTGAAGCCTGGATTAAACAACATCATGCTTCTGTAGAAAATTGGTTTTCTGTTATTGCATTTTTTGATGGCTATAACAGCTTGGGTAATTATGCGTTTAATCACAAATCACAACACTTTCCAGAACTTGTGGATCAGGGATTGATAGATGCAATTCAAACTGGACATCCACTTCTCAATCCGGATGACTGCGTATACAATGATTTTAAAATTGATAACGAACAATTTTTTATCATTACTGGAGCAAATATGGCTGGAAAAAGCACCTTTCTCCGTACCGTTGCCTTGCATATTGTCATGGCCAATATAGGATTGCCAGTTTGTGCGAAAACAACAAAATATAGTCCTATAAAATTGATTACCAGCATGCGTACAACGGATAGCTTGACTGATGATGAAAGTTACTTTTATAGTGAACTTAAGCGCTTGAAGTTTATCGTCGATCAGATTAAGACAGATCGTTACTTTATTATTCTGGATGAAATATTGAAGGGGACCAATAGTACCGATAAAGCGATAGGTTCCCGTAAGTTTATTGATAAGCTCGTCGCTTCAAAGTCAACAGGAATAATCGCTACCCATGATTTAAGTCTTACGGCAGCGGCAGATGAATTAAGTGAAGTAGAAAACTATTATTTTGATGCACAAATTGTCAATGGAGAATTGTACTTTGACTATACGCTGAAAGAAGGAATTTGTCAAAATATGAACGCCAGTTTTCTATTAAAGAAAATGGAGATTGTGGATTAGATGAAAAGAGATTTTGAAATAGAAAGACAAGCACTTATTGAAGAAATTGATGTGTTGTTGCTTAGAAGCAATAATAATGTACTTCTTTCTTTAAAGAATATTCTGTTACTTCAAAATCAAAGAAAAAATATAAACGGAACACTTACAAGACTTGTAATAGACGCTCTTGATAGTAGATTTAAGATACTTGGAGAAAAAATTTTAGCTTTTGAAAATCATTTTAAAGATTATTCTTTATCCATTCAATCCAAAGAACTACAACAGATAGCCAAATATCTTTTAAATATGCATGTAGAGGTTGGATATTATGGTAAGGCTTGGAGTAATTATCGTGCAAATTGGATATACTTTGAAGAAGTATTAGACATAGAGGCATTAAGATTCAAATTTTCTTTAGGAGAACATATTCAAGTTCATGAAAATCTGGATAATAAATCTGGTTTAGAAAGAGGTTTTATTGATACTACGACTGGAGAAGGATTAATGGGAAAAGTCAAAGATTTCTAAATTTACACTATGGGACTGGATACCGTTGAATTAATTGTAGAGATGGAGAAGCAATTTAATATTGCAATTCCCGATAGGGAAGCCGAAAAGATTGCCACAGTGGGACAGCTGTCTACTTATATTTTGAGACATCAAAATAGACCCTTAAAAACAAAAGAAGAAATTGACAAAGCGGTGATTGCAATAGTAAGTGCCTGTGCTGGTATTGATGAAGAAGAAATAGAATTACATCATTCCTTTACAAATGATCTTGGGATGGATTGATTAAATCATGGATAGTTTAACACAAATCGTTTTAGGTGCTGCCGTTGGAGAAGCGGTATTGGGAAAAAAAGTAGGGAATAGAGCCATGCTATGGGGAGCTGTGGCTGGTACGATTCCCGATCTGGATGTCATAGCACGTTTTCTTACCGATACGATTACCGCCACAGAAATGCATCGAGGTTTTAGTCATTCTATTATTTTTTCAGTGCTTGCCGCACCATTATTTGGGTGGTTAGTATCCAAAATACATCGTAAACTAGATGTTGGTTGGCGAGATTGGGCTAAACTCTTTTTCTGGGGACTGTTTACCCATCCTTTGCTTGATGCATTCACAACCTGGGGAACACAGTTGTTCTGGCCCTGGGATTGGAGACTTGCATTCAACAGTATTTTCGTGATAGATCCGTTATACACCTTGCCTTTTTTAGTTTGTGTCATTTGGGCGATGTTTAAAAAAAGAGGTTCGCTTTCGCGAAAGCGTATAAACAGACTCGGATTGTATCTAAGCACAGGTTATTTATTATTGACTGTGGGTATTAAATTTTTTGCGCATCGGCAATTTTCGAAAGCACTTGAGGAACAAGGAACTCAATATGCTAAGATATCTTCAAGACCAGCTCCTTTAAACACCATTCTATGGAATGCTAATGTAGATACTGAAGATGCATATCTGATAGGAGAATATTCTTTTTTTGATAGTCAACCGATTCAGTTTAAAAGCTATCCTAAAAAACGTAAAGAAGCACAGTCTCTTATAAAAAAATGGAATGTACAACGTCTCATTAAAATTTCTGAAGGTTGGTATATTTTAGAAAAGAACAATGATCAATGGGTATATAATGATCTTCGATTTGGGTTAATTCCTGTTGATCCTGATGATCCGCAATTTGTATTTCGATATATTTTACAAGAAGAAGAGGAGGGAGTTATCGCTACAGAAGATCGACCCACTCCAGAAGATGCCGGAGCAGTATTTAAAACCCTTTGGCAACGTATTAATGGAAATTGAAAGAAGCTACCCTAAAAAGGTAGCTTCTCCCAACTATTCAATAAAACCTCTGTGCCTGTCTTTGAAAATCAAAAAATTAACAGAAAATTCAAGCATTCATTTACTCATATTATCATTGCAATTCAGATAATATATTCAAGAATGCAAGGGCCTTTTCAGCACAGATGTTTGAGTTATTAATTATTTCTAGGTTGCCCTATCTGCGTTCCGATCACACTAGCATCCGGCTGTGTAATCACTGGGCAGTTGATGATTGCTCCAGTAGCAGTTAATAAATCAGATAAAGAGTTGGCTAAAGGACTTGGATTAGCATTACCTCTAAATGGAATTAAAGTGCCATCTTCTAGAAGATCATTTATCTGACCAAAACTTCTAAGGATAACACGCTCTTCTGCAGGAACGGTAAATTCTGTAATATGAGCATCCCACATAGGTGCATAACGGTTATCACTTGGGTCAATAGGGAAAGTATTAGTTGGATCGTTTTCTTGACGTCCACTTAGAGATGGTGTATTTAAACCTTGAAATCCAGCAGGATTATTAGCTTCTGGTAATACACCATTTGCAGTAGGACTAAATGGTAACATAGAACCTCCTGGGAATAATCCAAAAGTAGGAAGATTTGCTAACCTTGGCGCATAAACACCTAACTCAATAGTTGCAGGTCCTGGATCAGAAGTATCCGTTACAATATGAAAATAATAAGGTTGATCATCATGCCATCCATCTAAAAGCTGTAAAACAACAGAAGCTTGATCTGTAGCTAGGTTTGGATTATTTAGGTCGTCTTCATCGGCTTGACTATTCCCATTTGGATTAGGAATACGATCGTGGATACCAGTACTATTAGCAACCAATTGTGCATTGATAACAATATTTGTGTCTGGGATTACAACATAAGATGACCAGTTGGCATCAGCAATAGCTCCAGGGTTTACCTCAGCTGGGGGGAAACCAAATAATAATCCATCTGCAGACTGTCCTCCAGCAACTAAAGAACGTGTTGGGGAAAAGTCGACAGAACCTTCAAAAATGAGTCTTCCGTCATCAGTCCATCGTGAGTTTTGTTCACCTCCAGATCCGATGGCATCAACCATTCTAGGAGCAAAAATAACACCTAATTCTCTCGCCAAATCAGCGTCAGAAGCTTCAGTGATTATATAATAACCTTCTCGTTGCTCACCATTAGGAAGTGTTTCCCAACCTTGGAACATTGGAAATCGTGCCGTTGGACCAGCAGGAACTACATCTCGATCAATACGAAAGTCTATACCTAAAATACTAGGTAAGAATACATTTTCAGCATCTGTAAAGGTTAATGCAGGATTATCAGCATCAAATGGAATCCCTCCATCTTCTGCTATACTATTTAATAACAAATCTGAAACTGAAAGATTTGCGGAACCGTCATCATTTGGATCGTCTGATCCTTGTTCTGTTGTTATGTCATTATCATCATCATCACTACAGCTTATAACTAATGCAGTCGAAAGCAGTGCTAATAATAATAGAGAGTGTATTTTTTTCATTTGTGCGTTTTTTTGTAATTATTAGAAGTTTGTAAAGCAATTGAAAAATGTAAGGCCTTGGACATTTTTCTTTGACTTTGACAGAAAGTAGCTACATAAATTACAATCATGTTTGTTAAAAAAAAGTTAAAATAACTTCATGTAAAAAATTATTTTAATTTGTAAACATCTGATTAACATTAACATATATATATTTTCTATTTTGTCATAAGAAATATTGATATGTTAATTTTTTTAACATATTATGCTAATTGAATTTTTGTAGTTTAAGTGCCCAATGCGAGAAATTATGGACTCTTAGGAGCGCCACTCTCGAGGGCTCATACCCTTAAGTGTTTTGAACTTTCGATTAAAATGTGATATGGTTTGAAAACCAGAAATTTCAGCAATTCCAGTAATGGGATATTCAGGAGCATCTAGTAATAATTTACTGGCTTTGGCAATGCGTAGTTCGGTAACATATTGGAAATACGTCTTGTTTGTACGCTTCTTAAAGTACTTACAGAAGGCATTGGGACTCATTGCCGCAACATCGGCAACTGCCTTAAGTGTTATTGGTTTTGTAAATGAAGTTAGTGTGTAATCAAAGATGGCTTTAAGCTTTTGTCCATCGGCTTCTGTAATATGTTTCTTATAACTAAAAGTAGATAGTGGCAAATGTTCCAAGGGTTGGATTTCCTGAATAAGCTGTAGAAAAAGAATTAATCTTGATAATGACTGTTGTCGTGGAATATCTTTAAATAATGTTATGATTCGAGCCGTTGCCTCAGCTTTAAATCCCGCCTTAGCATCCGTATAAAAATGATTAATTGCCTGACTCTCTTCCAGACTCATGAAAGCTTCACCAAATGCTCGCCTGCTAAAAAAGATAGAATGCATACACGGATCTGTAGTATCATCTTTAAATAAATGAGGTAAACCACTTCCCAGAATTAGTAAGTCACCTTCCTTGTAATGATGAACTCCATCTCCTGCTAATATGGTCCCAGCTCCCTTTAAGATATAACTTATTTGTACCTCTTCATGTTCGTGAAGTTTTTCATAATACCTATCCTTGTCAATCTGAAAAAACAGTGAAACATTAGATGGTTTGGGGATTTTAAAGGGTAAAACTTTCACTGTGTGAATATAGACTTTATTGCTTAAATAAGGCTAATTATATTTTTGTTTGGATAATATAGTCATAGTATTGGATAAAATGCACCTAAGAAACCAGAAAGACTTCAACTACTTTTGAACTTAAAATTAAACCAATTATGCATATTAACTGGAAAGGTGTGATGCCTGCGGTAACAACAAAATTTACGGCAAATGACGAGCTTGATCTCGATCTATTTGCAGTCAATATTAAAGCACAATTAAATGCGGGTGTTCATGGGATAGTTCTTGGAGGTACTTTAGGTGAGGCCAGTACACTTGACGATGAAGAAAAAAGAATCCTCACTCGCGAAACTGTCAATCTGGTTGAGGGAAAAGTACCCGTGCTTATTAATATAGCAGAACAAACCACAAAAGGAGCCATTGCTGTAGCACATAAAGCAGAAGAAGATGGAGCAGCTGCTTTAATGATGCTACCACCTATGCGATACAAGGCAGATGATCGGGAAGTTGTTACGTATTTTGGTGCTGTTGCACAGGAAACTGCTTTGCCGATTATGATATATAATAATCCAGTAGATTATAAGATAGAAGTAACGCTGGACATGTTTGATCAATTATTGAAATATGACAATATTCAGGCAGTAAAAGAATCAACCAGAGATATTTCTAATGTTACACGCATTAAGAATCAATTTGGGGATCGTTTGAAAATCATGTGTGGAGTCGATACTTTAGCATTAGAATCCTTACTCATGGGTGCAGATGGTTGGATTGCAGGACTAGTAGATGCTTTTCCAGCCGAAACTGTCGCTATCTATGAATTACAACGCGTGGGTCGAATTCAGGAGGCTGTCGCCATTTATCGTTGGTTTTTACCCTTGTTAGAATTAGATATTAATCCACAGTTGGTCCAAAATATTAAATTGGCAGAAGTACATACAGGTATCGGTTCAGAATACGTTCGTGCTCCAAGACTATCATTAGTTGGAGAAGAAAGGGAACGGGTACTGGGAATTATTAAAGCTGGGATTGCAAACCGTCCAGATTTACCAGATTATAAAAACCTATAATGTTAGAGATACGACCTTCTTGTGAACATTGCGATAGAGAGCTACCTTTTGATAGTGAGGAAGCTATGATTTGCACTTTTGAATGCACTTTTTGTAGCGATTGTGTTGAAAACCTGTTACATCGGGTATGTCCTAATTGTGGAGGTAATTTTCAAAAAAGACCCATTCGTCCTCGACATTTGTTGGAAAAATACCCCGTATCTACCAAACGTGTGCACAAAGCAGTAGATTTGGAGAAACATGTAGAACGGATAAAAAATAATTAACAAGCTTATCTATAGAAAAAGATAAGTATTTAAGAATAGTATATTTCATTATGATTACAGGAAAAAACTATATAGGATTTACTTTAAGCGCTCAAGGCCAAACAACATATCAGACCCTAAACCCTAAAACAAATACGCCCAATGAAACTACCTTTTTTGAGGCGACAACTGTTGAGATAGATGCTGCTGTGCGAGCTGCTGCTGAGGCTTTTGAGACGTTTCGTTCCAGTACGGGAGAAGAGCGATCTCACTTTCTCCATGCCATTGCAGATGAAATCGAAAATTTAGGAGATACCTTGATTGCTACTTATATGGAAGAGTCAGGATTACCCGAAGGAAGAGCTAAAGGGGAACGTGGTAGAACGCTTGGACAGCTACGAATGTTTGCCGATTATATTCAGACAGATAGCTGGCGTAATCCTGCCGTAGATACCGATCAGGGAGATTTACGTCAATTGTTAATTCCTATAGGTCCTGTTGTTGTTTTTGGCGCTAGTAATTTTCCGTTGGCGTATTCGACAGCTGGAGGAGATACCGCTAGTGCGCTGGCAGCTGGTTGCCCAGTTATTGTCAAGTCACATCCTATGCATGCAGGAACGGGAGAACTCGTTGCTAGTGCGATTAGTAAAGCGGCGCAGACTACTGGAATGCCAGATGGTGTATTCTCTAATCTAAACAGTGCTGGAATAGAAGTAGGCGTACAACTCCTACAACACCCACAGGTTAAAGCTGTCGGTTTTACGGGAAGCATCAGAGGAGGAAGAGCGCTTTATGATCTTGCGGCACAACGGGATGAACCCATCCCTGTTTTTGCGGAGATGGGAAGTATCAATCCTGTGATTATTACTCAAAATGCTATTGCAAATCGAGGCGAAGCTATTGCTCAAACCTATGCCGATTCTATTACACTAGGTGTAGGACAGTTTTGTACCAATCCAGGATTAATTTTAGGCATAGCAAGTAGTGAATTCAGCGATTTTATTACTGCTTTAGGTACTAAAACAGCCGCGATTCCTTCCTATTGTATGCTACATCCCAATATCCAAAATGCATATCAACAAAAAGGAGATGCCGTTATTGCACAAGAAGAAACAACCCTTGTAGCCGCTTATGAAGGGGAGTTGTCAGATAATGATGCACAAGCCAAAATAGTTACGGTATCCGGTGCTGCTTTTTTAAATAATTCAAAACTACATCAAGAAGTATTTGGACCTTTCTCTTTGGTTGTACAATGTGACAACGAAACCCAATTACTGGAAATCATTGATCATCTGGAGGGTCAACTTACAGGAACAATTATTGCTGAAGATGTTGATATATCAAGGCTCTCCGCCTTAGTTGAACGTTTACAAAATAGAGTAGGTAGAATCATTTTTAATGGCGTGCCTACAGGAGTAGCCGTGGTCAATGCAATGACGCATGGCGGTCCATATCCGGCATCTTCAGATAGCCGTTTTACCGCGGTAGGACATCAAGCTATTAAACGCTGGGTACGACCATTTAGTTATCAGGATTTCCCACAAGAATTATTGCCAGACTGTTTAAAGGGGTAAGATGAAGTACTCCACTTTATGGAATATGTTATTTTAGATATCGTATAACTCATGAAATCAAGTGAATTATGAAATACATTTTAGCATGTTGTATATGGAGTATATCATTTACAATTTTGGCACAATCTTCCTCAGATCAACTACAAACGATTATACAACAGTTTCAGGATCACGAAGGATATGATTGGGAGGCATACCCGATGGGTTTGTTTACTCGGAGCTATTTTGAAGAAGAAGCCGCTTTCGCGAAAGCGCAATTGACAAAACTTAAAGCCATTCCATCAGATGAACTTTCTGAAACCGAAACTATCTCTTTGGAGTTATTACAGTTTAGGTTACAGGAAACAGTAGATTACAGCGCTTTTGAAGCCTATCTCAATCCATTGCTTTCAGATTCCGGATTTCATAGCAGTTGGACATACATGGTCAGACCATTGTCTAATCATGCTCAGGTAATTAATTACCTGAATAAATTGAATGCATTACCAGAAGTTGTAGATCAATATCTTCCGCTGTTGCGAGAAGGATTGGAAAAAGGGGTGTCTCAACCCCGAATAATATTTGAAGGATATGCTTCTACCTATGATGATCATATTATAGATGATTATGCAAATAGTTTTTACTATAGCCCATTTAAAAATCTGCCCAATTTGTTGAGCACTGCACAGAGAGATTCTGTACTTCAGGCAGCACAAAGCGCCATAGAAAATAAGGTAACCCCTTCTTTTAAACGGATAAAAAAATTCTTTGAGGAAGAGTACTTGCCACAAACGCGTAAAACTATCGGTGTTTCTGAGACCCCTAATGGAAATGCCTACTATCAAAACAGAATTAAATACTACACCACACTCGATCTCACAGCAGATGAAATTCATGAGAATGGTCTTCAAGAGGTGGATCGTATTAAAAACGAAATGCAAAAGATCATTGCCGAATTACAGTTTAAAGGCTCTTTTGCCGATTTTCTGAAATTCCTGCGTACTGATTCTCAATTTTATGCAAAGACACCAGAAGAGCTATTGATGATTGCTCGAGATATGGCAAAACGTGCAGATGCACAATTACCTCGATTTTTTAAAACCCTACCACGTAAACCTTATGGCGTTGCTCCAGTGCCCGATGCCATTGCACCTAAGTATACGGGAGGACGTTACATCGGGACCAGTAAAAACAGTACTGAGCCAGGATATTACTGGGTGAACACTTATGATTTACCAAGTAGACCACTATATACACTTCCTTCGCTTACGGTTCATGAAGCCGTTCCCGGACATCATTTACAAGGAAGTTTAAATAACGAACTTGGAGATAGTATTCCACAATTTAGAAAAAACATGTACCTCTCTGCTTATGGTGAAGGTTGGGGCTTGTATACAGAATACTTGGCAGCCGAAATGGGGATGTATAGAACACCTTATGAGCGTTTTGGACAATTGACCTATGAGATGTGGAGAGCCTGCAGATTAGTAGTAGATACAGGTATCCATGCCAAAGGCTGGACACGTGACCAGGTGGTTGCTTATATGACAGAGAATACAGCCATGTCTCTTCACGAGATTAATACCGAGACCGACCGTTATATCTCCTGGCCCGGACAAGCATTATCCTATAAAATTGGAGAGTTAACGATTCGTAAGCTACGAAAGGAAGCAGAAACAGCTATGGGTTCGAATTTTGATATTCGAGAATTTCATGAAGTTATTCTGGAACAAGGAACAGTGACCTTAAAGATTCTAGAAAAACGAGTACGAAAGTGGATAGCAA
>CAZPTJ010000078.1:0-12859 GCA_964589085.1 uncultured Flavobacteriaceae bacterium
AAGGCAAATAAACTCGAAATTCCAAATCCTTTATAGTTTGCATTAAATCCAAAACCTCCTGTATATAGTGGTTCTGAACTTCCAAATCCAGTACGTGCATCATCACCATCAAAATTGTTTGTAATGTTACCATCGATATCACGATATAATGGTTCTCCATTTGACGGATTAACACCTGCAAATTCAACAACAAAGTGAGATCCTAATTGTTCACCAACACGAACGATACTTGTACCGTTAACAAATTGATCAATCTGAGGCCCTAGATCGGTAACTCTACCGAAGTTGTACGATGCATTACCAAAAACACTTACTTGCCAATCTTGATTAGTGAGAATATCATAGTTCAAACTTAATTCTAAACCTTCGTTTTCAATAGAACCAATGTTTGTAGCAACTGCCGTTGCACCAAATGCTGCTGGCAATGTTAATACAACGTTTAGATCTTCAGTTGTTGATGTATAATAATCAAATGAGCCGCTTACTTTTCCTCCCCATAATCCGAAATCCAAACCAAGGTTAAATTGTTCTGTAAATTCCCAACGTGAGGTGGTATTAGCCAACCCTGCTAAAACTAGTGATGGTGTTCCATTAAAAAGAGGTCTCGCAAGTTGCTGAATAAATCCATTGTCTCCAGCACTTGCATCGTTACCTGTAGTCCCGAAACTAGCTCTCAATTTTAATTGATCTATCCAATCAACATTTTCCAAAAATTTCTCATTATCAATACTCCAACGCCCAGAAACTGAATAGAATATTACGTCACTAAATTCTGGATCAATTCTTGACGAACGATCACTACGCAACGATCCTGCAAAACCGTAACGATCATCATAACTATAACCGGCAGTTCCAAAAACTGAAACCAAACTATTTCTAGTTCTAATTCCTCCTACAGTTGGAATTAAACCATTTCCATTCTCTCCTCCAGTACCTTGAGTAATTGCATTGGCAAAGCCAAATAAGGCACTTTCTAAACCAAAACCATTGAAATTACTACTTCTGAAATCGCGATTGTTAACTTCAAAGAAAGCACTTGCATTTACTACATGGATATCTGAAAATGTTTTATTAAAATTTAATGACACCGTTGAGGTAAAGTTAACATCCCTAATTGAATTTTCTGTTTGTTGTCCAAAAGCTCCAATATCCTCATTTGTTATTCCCGGAATTGTTTGCCCTCTAAACGTATCTGGATTAAATGCATTTATATTAAAATCGTCTTCATAGTCAACACCTACATTATAACTTAGATTTAACCAATCTGTAAATTTATACGTTGCTCTTAAGGAAGTAATCAATTTAAATTCTTCATTTTCTCGAATACCAAACCTTAAATCTTCTAATACGTTAGGAGCCGCTCTTAATAATGTCGGATTCCCTGTATTAAAAGTACCATCTTCATTAAATACTGGAGTCACCGGATTACCTAAAAATGGTAATAGGAATGGATTCGCTAAATTTACACCTCCATTACTAGGTACCGAATTAATTCTTGAGAATCCTAAAGAAGTATTTAAATCAAAATTTAAACGCTCACTAAATTTATGACTTAAATTTAAACGAGTAGTTATACGTGTTAAGTCAGAGTTTTCAACTGTACCTTCCTGATCAAAATAAGAAAGAGACGTGAAGAAAGAAGTATTTTCCGCACCTCCAGTAGCCGAAATTTCATGAGAAAATGTCTGACCTGTGCGTAAAAGTGCATCATTTACGTCAAAACCATTTAAATCTTCAATAATTTGATTAATTTCTGCATCTGTGGCATTTCCAACTCCATTAAAACCAAGTGTTCTACTAAGTTCTAAGAATTGCCTTGCATCCAATACATCTTCCCGTAGACTAGGTGCTTCTGAAAATCCAGAAAAACTACGCACCGATATTTGTGTTTTATTTGCTCCTAAAGTACCTTTTTTAGTTTCTATAACAATTACCCCAGCGGCACCACGTGCACCATATAAACTGGTAGCTTGAGCATCTTTTAGTACAGTAACACTTTCAAAGTCATTTGCATTAAGTGTTGCAAAACTATTTGGATCAATAGTAATACCATCAACAACATATAAAGGTGTTGAGTTACCAAGGATAGAAGATGTCCCCCTAATTCTAATACGAGCAGGAGTACCTGGCTGACCAGATCCAGAAGAAACTTCAACTCCAGTCAATCTACCTTGTAATATCTGATCAAATGTAGCTAACGGTACTTGTGCAAGCTCTTCAGCTTTAACCGTGGATACAGATGAGGTAACAGATGATTTTCGTTGCGCACCATAAGCCACTACGACAACTTCTTCTAAAGTATTGTCTGCAGTAAGTACAACATTAATAAAGGAAGCACTTCCTACAGTAATCTCTCTTTTCACATAACCAACATAAGAGAACTCTAAAACTTCTCCAGGAGTTGCGTTAATGCTAAAGTTTCCATCAAAGTCCGTCTGAGTTCCACGATTGGTACCTTGTACCGCAATAGTGGCACCTAATAAAGGAACATTATCTTCATCTACGACTTTACCAGTAATTTCCTTTTGTTGTGCCCAACCTATGGTACACACAAAAGAAAGTAACCCTACTAAAAATAGGCATTTTCTTTTCATAAATAGTTTTTTAAAATTCAACAAAAGAATGTTGATGAGTTCATAACAGTCCAACAAACTTCTTGAATAAAATTGATTATTAAAATTGTTAAAACAGTTACAACCGATAAATGTTTACCTATTTCATAATAATTTGTCAAAAAACTTAGTGTTAACTAAAAACTATGATAACTCAAACGACTAATTTACAAATAATTAAGATAACTTACGTTAAAACGAACGTCTGTTAGTTAAACTTTTATTAAATATTTCTTAATACGATTCTAAGGGCACAAATTCATACTTTTTACTTAAAAAAATCTAAAATTTGTAAAGTTTACTACTTTTGATCTATGCAAAAAGTATACATCATAATTTCTTTATTGTTCCTTTTATTTTCTTGTACTCCTCGTGAAAGAAATTGTGATTATTTTAAAACTGGAGTCTTCACTTTCGAAACATTACTAGAAGGAGAACTTATAACAACCCGTTTTGAACGAAATGATACTTTAGAAATAGATTATTTTAATAAAAAGATCGATTCCTCAAAAATTAGATGGATTAATGATTGCGAGTATATTGCTCAAAAAATAAACCCAAAAAGCCTGAGTGAAGAAAAAGCGTTGCATTTTAAAATTTTAAGCACAAATAAAAGTTATTATACTTTTGAATACTCCCTAGTAGGGGAAACTTTAAAACGTAAAGGAACCGCACAAAAAATTCAATAATATCTTCTTAAAGTTAGTGTCGTTTTACGTTAACTCATTCATTTATTAATTTTTCGTTTTATAACAAAATACTGATTATTAGATATTTATTTTTTTGGCACGCTACTTGTTATATTCAAAGCGTGTTCATCAATCAAAACACAGTTATGAATTTAAAACGAAAAATTATGAAAAAGCTCACCTTACTCTTTTTAGCTTTCTTAGTTGTCGGACTGACAGCAAAAGCCTCTGAAAACAATTCCAGATATTATACATCTTATGATGGGAGCAAATACATATTTGTAGAAAACGGTATTGAATTTTCTGTTTTCCCAGATGGTGAATTTGATTTCTATATCCCTCAATATGTTAGTGGAGTCTCCGTAGGAGTTAATGCCGGACCCGTAAATATTAGTTTTAATACTGGTTATGATTATGATGCATATGTACAATATGACGATTATGGCGCTATAATCCAGGTAGAAAATACACCGATATATTATGATTATTATGGACGTATTGTTCAAGCAGGTGATGTTTATATTAGATATAATAACAACAGACTTGTGCAAGTAGGTGGTTTATACATCAATTATAATAGATATGGGGCTTTTGATTATTGTACGGGGTATATTAATGTATTTAATAGAGCTTATGTATACCGCCCATTTCACTCTTATTTCTACAGACCTATCTATAACAGATGTTTAGTATATACTACTCCATATAGAAGATATTACAGACCTGTGCGTTATGCATACACTTATCACAGAAAGCATTATAGCAGAGGGTATAATAATGGATACAATAATGCGAGACGTAGAAATTTCAGAAGACCGTCTACAGGTATAGTAGCACATTCTAATGGACGTAGAACTCAAGCTAGCAGAGGTACTATATCTTCTCGTTCGGAAAATGGTGCAATCGCAAGAGATCGAAATACTACTCGAGGTATCGCTCAAAACAATCGTGTTGATAATGGTTCAACTGCGAGAGATCGAAATACTTCTAGAGGTATCGCTCAAAACAATCGTTCCGAAAATAGAAAAGGTGCGGTTTCCAGAGGAAATACTGTAGAAAACAGATCAAAAAGATCAAACAGAAGCAGCGCTAGTCAAAGCAAAGGTGTACAACAAAGACCACAAACGTCAAGAAGTACGTCAAAGAGAAGTAGTGCATCATCTTCTAGAGGTATCGCTCAAAAACGTTCTAAAGCTTCTAGTAATAATAATAGATCAACAAGTAAGCGTACGACAACAAGTACAAGAAAAAAAACAACTCAGTCACGTTCGTCTAGTACACGTACTAAACCTAAAACAACCAGTCGCAATAATAGTTCAAACAGTCGCAGTTTCTCTAAACCTAAAACCAGAAGTAGTAGTTCTTCTTCAAGAGGTAAAAGTACTTCATCAAGGTCGAGGAGAGGATAATAAAAATTTATAAATAGATTTTTTGGTTGGTTAGTTTTGGAAAACCCCACACAATTTTAGTATTGACGTGGGGTTTTTCTTTTTAGGATTATAATAACTGGACCAGTTTTTCTGTCAAATCTCTTCTATGATATTGTGATAGATTATTGGATTCAATCTTTAATTTATTCTCTTTAAAATCTTGATAATGATTAATTATGACCGCTTTCAATAATTCCTGATCCTTATACGTAATATAGTTCCCAGCATTAGTTTCAGTAATAATTTGATACACATCTGCATTTTCAGGGCCAATAGCTATTATGGGTCTTTGTGCACTGAGATACTCAAACACTTTTCCTGGAATAATAGCTTTGGTTATTGTACTGTTAATTTCAATTAAAAGAAGAATACTGGCTTTTTGTTGTAACAGAAGAGCTTTTTCGTGGGAAACGTATCCAACCATATCCAGATGATTTGATAGACCATAAGATTCAATTGCAGAAATAATAGCTTCACTTACTTTTCCTACTAATTGAATTCTAAAATTTTCTGGTAATTTTTCTTCCGTCTTTAATTCGGCTAACACCTTCCATAATATTTTTGGATTTCTATCCGTCAGCAATGATCCAATGTGTGCCATAGTAAAGACTTCAGAAGGAATCACATTTTTTCTATGCTCATTATCATAACCATTTGTAATAAGGTGAACAGGTTGTTTAGTTAAATGTTCGAAATCTGTTTTAGTTGAAGGGCTTGTAACAATAATATCATCAGCTTCATTCAAGACTTTCTTCTCCATTTTTTTATGCAATCGCTGCGCTCGTTTCCCCATTTTTAATTTGTCATGATAACTTATTGTTGTCCAGGGATCTCTAAAATCTGCAATCCATTTTAGTTCCTTCCCAAAATGATCTTTAAGTCGTTGACCTATTAAATGAAGACTATGAGGCGGTCCAGAAGTAATGATCGTTTCTATTCCTTCTTGCTTAACATAGGATTTAAGAAACTTTACTGATGGCTTTACCCATAAAATCCGAGCATCAGGGACAAATAAATTTCCTCTGATATACAATAAAAAACGCTGTAATGCATTTTGTTTCGATTCATCAGGGACAAGACCAGCACTTATTGACTTTGTTTGCTTTCGCGAAAGCATAGCCGCATATTTATAGGGTTCTCTAATGGGTTTTGAGAGCATCGTAACTCCTTGAGGTATTTCTTCTTCGAGGCTTTTATCCAGAATAGGATAATTTGGGTTTTCCGGAACGTATACTATGGGGTCTATACCAAAAGATGGTAAGTACTTTACAAATTTTAACCATCGTTGTACACCAGGTCCGCCTGCAGGTGGCCAATAATAGCATATAATGAGCACTTTACGTCCCATATATATTAGTTTTCCTTTGAAAAGATAGCCCTGAGGTCCTGACGCTTTTTAAACCCTCCAAAACCAAGAATAACAATCAAGCTTATACTACTCAATAATGTGATCAAACTCCCGCGTTTTACAACGGCGGGTTCAAATTTAAACTCTATAGTATGTGATCCCGAAGGAATAATCATCGCACGCAATAAATAATCTGCCCTAAAATGAGTTACCGGATTTCCATCCATATAAGCCTGCCAACCTTGAGGATAATATATCTCGCTGAATAATGCTAGCTGCTCACTTGAAGTGCTAGAATTATATTTTAAATAATTGGGCGCATCTTCAACCAGTTGTATTATAGCTGTAGTATCTTTTTTAAATTGCTTTTGGGATAATTGAGATTCAAATTCCTGATGAACAATAGCTTTACGTTTCGTCGGTAAACTGTCTAAAGCCAGTAATTCTGAGTTTGCATCAGGAACTAGCTCAACTTCATTTACAAACCAGGCATTTCCAACAGCACCTGGATTACGCTGCGCATAAATATTATCATTATTCTCCCCTCTGATAATATATTTTACATTTAACAGATTAAGGGGACCGATTTTTCCATTATACAGATAGAAATCAGCGATATCCTGAATACGCTTTGGCTTAGCCCCATGATAACCTCCTATACTTTTATGAAAATAACTAGATCTTGAAGTACCTATACTCACTTGCTCTTCATATACCCGAAATCTACTGGTGTCTTTTACAATGTCCAAATCAGCCCGGTTAGGTTGAAAAGGTTTTTCCATCACTCTAGCCGCCACAAAATTATCGGTATTTACATAATTACGATCGATATGTACTAAATCAAACACAATAAGAACTGCAAATAGAATAAGTGCTACATTTTCTTTTAATTTTCCGCGTAGCAAATACCATAAGATACCTGCACTGCCTAGAACTAATATTAATGTTTTAATGACATCAAATTGATATAGGCTTTTACGATCGTCCTTAATCGCGTTTATAATATCCATTCCTGCCACATCAAGGAGTCGAGCATCTGCAGGAGCACTAAAATCAAACATTCCTTGTCCAAGTAATAGTATCAGTGCTGTACCCCCAGCCACAATTGTGCTCCATTTAAGTGCTTTTAATTTTTCTTCTTTAACAGTATCTGATTTCACAAAATACCAGAGTCCATAAATAGCCAGAGCTGGCACACATAATTCTGCAATTACCTGAATAGAGGTTACCGCACGGAATTTATCGTACAATGGAAAATAATCAACCCATAAGTCCGTAAACCAGCTTAAATTCTTCCCATAACTTAATAATATGGAGAGTATCGTGCCTCCAAGTAACCACCATTTAAGTTTATCCTTAACAAGGAATAATGCCAGAATGAATAGAAAAATAATTACTGCACCTATGTATGCAGGTCCTGAAACACCCGGTTGTGAACCCCAATAGTACAATCTAAATTGCCCATAAACATCTTCCATTTGTGAAGGCGGAACTTGTACTGATCGCAGAAACCCAGCAATTTCACTATCTTTTTCAAAAGGTTCATCATTAGATCCTCCAAAAAGACGAGCAACAAATAGATTAAGCGTTTCACTTATACCATAGCTATATTGATTAATATAATTCTTGTCAAGACCTCCTACATTTTCTTTGGACGTTCCGTCAGGGTTGATTGTAATTTCGGATTTTCCTCGAGTACTAAATGCGGTATACTCACTCGTAGCCATAAGATTAGTCGCATTCATCCCTATGGCTAGTAATACTGCTGCAAAAAGAATAACCACACTCTTTAGAAAATGAGGCAGCCATTGCTTTCTAATTGCATTTATCCCATACACTACTCCTAAAACCAGAATTAAGAGCATTAAGTAATAGGTCATTTGCAAATGATTTGCAACAATCTCCAATCCCATTCCTATCGCTGTAATCGCAAAACCTAGCCAATAACATTTCCTAAAGACCAGAACGACTCCAGTTAGGACTAATGGCATATAGGCGATCGCATGTGCCTTGGCATTATGTCCTACGCCCAGTATGACTATGAGGTATGTCGAAAATCCAAAAGCCAATGCACCCAAAGCTGCATATTTCCAGTTGAGCCTTAAGGAGAGCATCAATAGATAAAATCCAAGAAAATAGAGTAACAAATAATCTGCAGGTCTGGGAAGTATACGTATGGCAAGATCCAGTTTTTTGATATAGTTGTTTGGATATTTTGCTCCCAATTGATAGGTAGGCATACCACCAAAAGCACTATCAGTCCAATAGGTTTCTTCTCCCGTAGCTTTACGAAAATCTTTAATCTCCTTTGCCATTCCTTCATACCACACGATATCACTCTGGTATATTTTTTTTCCAGAAAGCACAGGACTAAAATAAAGCAAGGCAACAATAACAAATCCTACGCAAGCACCTAGATGTGGCAAAAGCGACTTTAAATTCAATTTCATAATAGCCGTTTAATGATATTGCAAAATAAAGGAAAAATATAAGAGTCTGAAGTATGTTTTATCTAAGATATACTTGGAATATAAACAGCTACACCACACTATTAATCTAATTCTTCAAAATCAATATATTCCCCTACTACTTTTTTACTTTTAGGAGGTTTTTGTGAAGCATTAGAAGTTTTTGATTGGGTAGAAGATTGTTCATTAAACCCATAAGAAGTACCAAAACTACGTTCCATTTTCCGACCTGCCCACTTCATCAAATATCGAGTTAAATAAGGCGCAAAAAATCTAAAGAATACTCTTATTAATAAGAGAACCAAAAAAGTGATTAATATAAATCTAAAAAAACCTTCCAAATCAGATCTGTCTAAAACGTACGTTTATAACAAAATTAGCGTTTATCTTCCAGAAGTAGTTGCTATTTTTAGCTAAATAAATGATAAATCTCCTATATTTGAACGCTAACTCCAAGTTTTATGAACGTATCTAAAACATCAACATTTTTAATTGCTTTTTTGGTACTTTGTGCAAGTAGTTATGGACAGTACACAGAGACTATAAACTCAAATAGACCTGGACAATCACAGGGCGCATTTGCTGTAGGTAACGGAGTATTACAATTAGAAAGTGGTGTGTTTTATGGTAATGATAACCACAATCTTTTAGATACTGACACAGATATCCTGGGGTTTGATTTTAATGTACGCTATGGATTCTGGCGAGAAGTGCTTGAGGTGAATGCCATTGTGCAATTTCAATCCAATAATATCGCTTTTACAACCGGAAGTCTTTCTGATGTTGAAGAAGCAGATTTCAGTAGATTAACCATAGGTGCAAAATATTTGATTTTTGACCCCTTCAAGAATGCCGAAGAGGATAAACCTAATTATTATAGTTATCATGATAATTTTAAGTTCAAATGGAAATCACTTATTCCGGCGGTCTCGGTCTTTTTAGGAGTGAATTATCGTGGTCAAGACAATGTGATAACACCGCCCCAACTAGAAGGCATTAGCCCGATTCTTCTTGTGGCTTCTCAAAATAACTGGGGAAGATGGGTATGGGTCAATAATATAATAGTTGAAGATTTTACTACTGATTTTCCTACACAAACCTGGATATCTACAATGACGCATTCTTTTAGTGAAAAATGGGCAGCATTTGGAGAATTTCAACTAATTAATGGTGATTTAAACTCCGATCAAATATTTCGCTTAGGCGGAGCCTATCTTTTTACCAAAGATTTTCAAATAGATGTCTCTGGATTACTTAATTTTAAGGATACGCCTTCGCGTAATCAGGTGGCTCTCGGTTTGTCCTACCGTTTTGATTTTCATAGTTTAGATGAAATCATAGAAGAAAAAGACAATACAAAAGATAAAGATGCTTCTTCTAAGAAGAAGAAAAAGAAGAAGAAAAAGAAAAAACGCAAGGATACCATTGATTTTGAGGATGATGGTTTTAATCGCTAAATGACTGGAATGATTGAAATTAAGGAAATGAAAACTCCTTCAGAACTTAAGACATTTGTTAAGTTCCCTTTTCTCCTTTATAAGAATGAACCGCATTGGGTTCCTCCAATTATTAATGATGAACTAGAAAGCATGGATTCTAAAAAGAATCCTGTTTTTAATAATGCTAACGCACAATTCTTTCTCGCCTATAAAAACAACAAGCCGGTTGGACGTATTGCCGCCATTATTAATCAAATTGAAATAAAGGAGCAAGGACGGGATAAAATGCGTTTTGGATGGTTTGATGCTATTGATGATATAAAGGTAACTGAAGCACTACTTAATAGAGTCTCTGAAATAGGGAAAGCACACCAGCTAAGTTTTATTGAAGGCCCTGTTGGGTATTCCAATATGGAAAAAGCAGGTCTTCTAGTTGAAGGGTATCAATACCTGAATACGATGATTACCTGGTATAATTTTCCATACTATAAAGATCATTTTGAACAACTTGGTTTTGAAAAAGCAGCAGAATGGGTTGAATTTAAAATTAAAATAGATCCTCCGGAAAAGCAAAACCCCAAAGTCAAAAAGTTTGCAGATATCATAGCAAAGCGATATGATCTTGCTCCTCTTCAGTTTAAGTCTTCCAAAGAAATAAGACCATATGTAGATGAGATGTTCGGCTTACTCAATAAAACCTATGACAAGCTATCTACTTTTGTTCCCATACAACAATATCAAATAGATTATTACAAGGAAAAATATATAAAATATATTCATCCTGATTTTATTAAATGTGTTCAAGACAAAGAAGGAAAACTAGTTGCTTTTGCCATTACGATGCCTTCTTTTTCAAAGGCGTTAAAAAAGGCAAATGGTAAGCTATTCCCTTTTGGTTTTTATCACCTACTCAAAGCAAAAAATAAAAATTCAACTGCTGCTTTCTACTTAATTGGTATTGATCCGGAATATCAAAATAAAGGCGTAACAGCAGTCATATTTCAATTAATGCAGGATTTGTTTAATGATAAAGGGATTACAGATGTGGAAACCAATCCCGAGCTTGAAGAAAATAAGGCGATACAACAATTATGGAAAAATTACGAACACGAACTTCATAAACGTAGAAGAACATATAAAAAAGATATTAATTGATAAAAAATAACCAGTGTTAGCATCTATCATTCATAGGCTGCAAAAAACAATTGTTTTTAAACAGGGAAGTAAACGGTTATTGTACTTTTTAATAGTCTTTACACCTATGCTTCTAGCTTCACAAAACACCTACTATTCTTTTCAAAACGAATTATATGATGAAGAACGCTTTCGCGAAAAGCTAAACGATATTGAGGATATCTATAGTAAGCAAGGAGACTATAAATATACAACTGCAAGCTATAAAATACAGTCCATTGAGACCCGTGTAGATTCTCTAATTCAGCATGTAGAAGTTATCTTATCGCAATCTAATACCGCTCCACTTGATATAAACAAAGGAGTTCAAGCATTGTTAAATAAGCCATTCCCTAAATTTCAACTAACAGACAATTTTCACAAATTGAAAACCAACCAGGATTTTAAAGGACAGGTCACTGTAATTAATCTATGGTTTACAAATTGCAGACCCTGCATAACAGAAATCCCATACCTTAATTACTTAAAAGACCAGTATCAAGATGATGTTCGCTTTATTGCTATAACCTTTGATACTGCAGATATGGTCAATACATTTTTAGAACGGAAAGCTTTTTCCTTTGATCATCTGGTAGATGCTGCCTATTTCTTAAATGAAGATTTAAAAAATAATGCATATCCTAAAATTATCCTCGTTGACAAAAAGGGGATCGTACGCTTTGCGGAAAATGGAGTACAATTAGGACTAGCAAACCCTTCACAACCGCAGGCTGCAGTACAAGGAATACAACAACAATTAGCACTTCTCCTTAACGAGTAACACTATGTCTGAAAACAAACCCGTACGTATTAATAAATTCCTTAGTGAGGTCGGATATTGTTCTCGTCGCGCTGCAGATAAATTAATACAGGAAGGTCGGGTAACCATCAACGGAAGTGTACCCGAAATGGGAACAAAAGTGACTCCTGAGGACGAAATAAAGGTTGATGGAAAACATATTATGACTCCCAAAGAAAAACCGGTCTACCTTGCTTTTCATAAACCCGTAGGTATTGTTTGTACAACAGATACGCGAGTGGAGAAAGATAATATCATTGATTATATTAATTACCCTAAACGTATTTTTCCTATTGGCCGATTAGACAAACCTAGCGAAGGACTTATTTTTTTGACCAATGACGGAGACATTGTCAATAAAATTTTGCGTGCGCGAAATAATCATGAAAAGGAATATATCGTACGTGTTAATCATCCCATCACCTCTTCTTTTTTACACCAAATGCGCAATGGAGTTCCTATTCTTGATACCGTTACCCGTAAATGTAAAGTAGAACAATTGAGTCGTTTTACCTTTAAAATAATACTAACGCAAGGGCTTAATAGACAAATACGCAGAATGTGTGAAGCTCTGGATTATGAGGTCACACAATTAAAACGTACGCGTATTATGAATGTAAATCTAGATATCCCTGTTGGTACCTGGCGTGATCTTACAACAAAAGAATTGGAAGAGATCAACAAGTTAACTGCGTCCTCTTCAAAAACCTATTAATCATCGTCTCTATAATACCGCAGTAACCGGTAAATGATCACTTTGTAGTTCTAAAGGCCCATAACCCGGAGGCACTTCAATATTTGCAGCAGCCTTACTATCAAATATGTAGTCTCCACCTCGATGTCCTTTAGCAAGACCTCCTCGACCATCATCCCAATTCCCATTGCCTTTACAACAACTATA
>CAZPTJ010000079.1:0-12803 GCA_964589085.1 uncultured Flavobacteriaceae bacterium
ATTACTTATAGAAGCAGATATTACCAATAGATTACTTTCAAAATCTCATAGCGACATCATAGAACTTCAAAAACAAGTAAGAAAAAATGCATTAAAGGCAGCAAAAGCGAAAGCTAGTTACCTTCTCGAAACTATTGATGCAAATATAGGCAAGGTGCTTCACGTACAGGAATATAGTTTAAATACATTTGATTGGTCTCCCGAAAATTCTAGAATCAATTTAGGCTTAAATGCTGTTAGTTATTACGATAGTCAACCTTCGTCTGTAGAAAATTTCACGCCCATAAAATTGACTGCTAGTATAAGCGCAACATTCGAAATTGTAGATTAATCTTCCAATAAATCAGGTCTTCGACCCTTGGTGTGTTGCAAAGCTTGTTCTTCGCGCCAGGTTTCGATCTTTGCGGTATGTCCACTAGTAAGGACTTCGGGAACCGTCCAACCTTTATAATCTGCAGGTCGTGTATAGATGGGAGGTGCGAGTAGGTTATCCTGAAAGCTATCCGTAAGTGCAGAAGTCTCATTGCCTAAAACACCTGGGATTAATCGTATGATAGCATCAGAGAGTATTAATGCTCCGAGTTCGCCACCACTTAAAACATAATCACCTACAGAAATTTCTTTGGTGATAAAGTGATCACGTACGCGTTGATCAACACCTTTATAATGGCCGCAGAGTATAATTAAGTTCTGAGCTAGTGATAGCTGGTTGGCCATGCTCTGTTGTAAAGTTTCTCCATCAGGAGTCATATAAATAACTTCATCATAGTCCCGCTCTGCTTTAAGTTGAGCAATGCATTTATCTATAGGTTCAATCATCAGTACCATTCCTGCGCCTCCTCCAAATTGATAATCATCAACCTGTTTATAGGCGTTTGAAGCATAATCTCTTAAATTATGAAAATGCACCTCAACAAGCCCCTTAGCAATGGAACGTTGCATAATCGAGGCCTCAAAAGGACTTTTGAGTAAGTCAGGAACAACCGTAATAATATCTAAACGCATGGTTTTATTCGTTTTTGTAATGGAAGTAACTCCGTTAGGCATCGGTCTCCCAAAAATAGTGGAGGTCAGGATCTTTTACAAAACCTAAGTGTTCATATAACTGCTGTGCTCTATTTGTAGTTTCTGTTTGTATTATCAATCCCTTTTGACCTTCCTTACGACAGCGATCTTTGGCCTGATCTATTAATGCTGTTCCAACACCGCTTCCGCGAAATTCAGGAACTATAAAAAGATCATTTAAAAGATACATAGACTGCATACTTACCGAAGAAAATAGTGGGTAAAGCTGCATAAAACCTATGGGAGTGTTTTTTTCGCTTAAAGCGAAAAAAATAATGCTGTCCTCAAGCTGTAAACGCTCTTTTAAAAAAAGGTGTGCGCCCTCAAGATCAGACGACTGTCTGTAAAAGATACGATATCCGTCAAAAAGTGGAACGATAGTATCTAAGTCATAAAGAGTGGCCTGATGAATAGTCATATAATGAACAATGGCTAATACAGATTATTGAATTAAAGAATATAAAGGAAAGAACTGAGTAGGAACTAACCCTTTGAAGCTTTTAATACTTTGTTACGTTCATCCTGAAGAAGTCGTCCCATTTTTTGTTCCTTTTCCAAGGCCTTTTTACGATATTCTTCAAACTCGATTTCTATTTCATCCAGCTTCCGGTTTGCAGAGTTCGTTATTATATTACTGTTCTTAAACTTATAAATAAAAAAGAGAAGACCTAATAGGAGAACTCCAACAATACTCCATACGACCGTTTGAAAACCAGATTTTGACATACGGGTACCAAAAAAGGTCATGGTATCTTTTTCTCCTGTTATTGTTGTCAAATCAGTTTGAACTTTTAGGAGATTTTGATTGAGCTTATCAATTTCAGTTTTTTGAGAGGTAATCGTTGTGTTTAAACTGGTAATGTCAGTCTGTAAACCATCGATTCGACTTTTTGCATTAGCCTGTAATGTATTTAGACTCGCTTTTTTTACAACCTTATACTCTTGGTAATTACCTGATTTTTGATATAATTCTGTAAACTGTTGATCAATAGTTATTGGCGTGGTGTCCTGATTTTCCTGTGCCTGTAAAGCACTGATATAGGTAAAACCACCCATGAATAGGATATATATGATTTTTCTCATGAGAATAGGGGTATTAGTGTTTGGTTTAACGATATAGTGACACCTATATTGCTAAAGCTTTAACAAAAATACGGGTTTTATATGATCTGCGTATTTAAGCAGCAGTCTTTTAATAATAGGTGAACCGTCTCACCTTTGCAATATACTTCGCTAGGCGGATGACTTGATGGCTATAACCGTATTCATTGTCATACCATACATAGAGTACAACACTCTTTCCATTTCCATGAACGATGGTAGCCTTACTATCATAAATACTAGGTGCAGAAGAACCTACAATATCACTGGATACTAGCTCATTATCGATAGAGTATTTGATTTGTTCTACAAGATTTCCCTCCAATGCATATTTCTTAACAGCAGCATTGAGTGTTTCAAGAGTTACCTCCTTCTCAAGTTCCAGATTTAATATAGCTAGCGATCCATTGGGCACGGGTACGCGTATGGCATTAGAAGTTAATTTCCCTTCAAAAGATGGAAGTGCTTTACTTACTGCTTTACCCGCTCCTGTCTCTGTAATAACCATGTTTAACGCAGCGGCGCGACCACGACGGTATTTTTTGTGCATATTGTCAACGAGGTTCTGATCATTGGTATATGCATGAATCGTTTCCAGATGTCCATGCTGTACCCCAAAGGAATCCTCCATAACTTTTAATATGGGAGTAATAGCATTGGTTGTACAAGAGGCAGCTGAAAAGATTGAAATTGTATCAGGATCATTGTTCAGATGATTAACTCCATGTACAATATTTGGAACTCCTTTTCCTGGAGCTGTTAGTAATACTTTATGTGCCCCTTTAGCCTGTAAATGACGATCTAATGCCTCTGCATCACGAAAAGCACCCGTGTTGTCAATAATTAATGCATCCTGAATGCCATAAGTAGTGTAATCAATTTCTTCTGGAGCATTTGCACTTATGATATGCACAGTGGTTCCATTGATAATCAAAGCTTGTTTATCTACATCTACAGCAACAGTACCTGAAAAGTCTCCATGTACCGAATCATTTTTCAATAAGGAAGCTCTTTTTTCAAGTATAGTTTGATCAACAGACCCTCTAGTAACTATCGCACGAAGACGTAACTGACTGCCTTTACCCGTTCGAGTCATTAATTCTCTAGCTAACAAACGCCCAATGCGACCGAAACCATACAATACTACATCTTTAGGAACAATCGTTCCATTATTACGAGACGCTTTTAATTTGTTTGATACAAAATTGATCGTACTTACATTTTCATCTTCAAGATGATATTCATAGGTTAGTTTTCCGATATCAAGTTTAGCAGGAGGTAATCCTATTTGCTGGATAGCCTGAGCAATAGCAACGCTATCAAATATGGAGATGGGCTTTTCAACAAAAGCGCCTGCATATTCATGAAGATCTAGGATCTCGCTTACATTGCAATCAATAAGTTGATTTCTAAAAAGTACCAGTTCTATAGAGTCATCATACCATAGGTCATTGATGATTTTTATGAACTCGACGGCTGCTCTTCGACGATCTGCCTGAAAAGCTAATTCTTTTTCGTAAGTGTTTGGTGTGTTACCCATAACGCAATACTTATACAATAGGATTAAAAAATGGATTTATAATTTTCGGCAAAAGTATAGATTTCAAACGTTTTCGAGAACACTTTTTTAAACAAAAAATAACCCCTCCAGTTTTGAAGGGGTTTCTTATATTAAATTAGGTTCTATTTAGTCAAATACAAAGCGATTACGTTCCCCATCTTGATCTAGGAAAACAAAGCTTATAGGATCAGAACTATCTTTTTTGCTCAAAATATCCTGAACATCTTCGGTAGAGTAGATCTTTCGATCGTCAATTTCAGTAATGACACGACCTAATAGGCCTCCATAGCGTTGAGCAAGTTGTGGGGTTAATAAATTGCTTATAACAACACCATTTTCAGCATTATTGATTTTGAGTTCATCGGGCGAAGCATTTTTTACCTCTATTCCTAGTTTTTGAATTCGAACGGTTAGGGATTTTACCAGTGTTACTGGAATAATACGTTCCCTACCATCTCTTTTAACTTTAACCTGAACGATATCATTAGGACTTTTGGAATCTAGATAACCTGTAAGATCCGAAAACTTAGATATTTTAATATCATCTACACTCTTAATGATATCTCCTTGTTTAATCCCTGATTTTTCTGCGCCGCCACCATAGGTTAAGCCATTTACATAAAAACCTTCCGTTTCTTTAACTTCCTGAGGAATTCTTTTCTTGTTCTCAGGAGAAATGACGTTGCCTTCAACACCTAAGACCCCTTTTTGTACAGAACCAAATTCCATAATATCTTCCACAATCTTCCTAGCGTTGTTTGATGGAACAGCAAATGCATATCCTACGTAAGATCCGGTAAATGATGTAATTGCGGTATTAATACCTATTAATTCACCTCTGGTATTGACTAAGGCACCTCCACTGTTTCCAGGATTAATCGCAGCATCTGTCTGTATAAAAGATTGATACTGTCTGTCTTTATCATTAAGATCTCGTGCTTTTGCTGAAATAATCCCTGCGGTTACCGTAGAGGTTAGATTAAATGGATTTCCTACAGCAAGTGCCCATTCTCCAACCTGTATAGCGTCACTATCTCCAAAAGGAATATAAGGTAACTCTTCATCTGTATTTACTTTGAGTAAGGCGATATCTGCATTTGAATCTGTTCCAATAATTTCGGCTTCATAAGTACGATTATCATTAAGTTTTACCTCTAGCTTAGTAGCACCTTCAATGACATGATTGTTAGTGATAATAAAACCATCGGGAGTAATAATAACACCACTTCCGGCACCAGCCGTATATTCTTGAGAAGACCTATTACCGTTTATAAACTCTTGATAACTACTTATAGGTTTTCTTCCTACGCGAACATTACTTACATGCACCACACCATTAACCGTGCGTTCTGCAGCCTGAGTAAAATCAATACCTTCTGCAGCAGCATTAGTATAATTTGCTGTTTTCTGAATGGGAACAGGAGATTGATATTGGGATTGAGGAGTATCGGGCCATTGATATACCACTTTCCTATCCTCTTCAAGGAAGGATTTATAGATGGTTAAGGAAAAAAGTCCGCCTAAGACGGCCATAAGTAATAAGCTGATTAATTTTTTCATTGTCTCTTTCATTTAGATGTATCTAACTATTAAAAGTACTTTTTTTGTATATAAATGTTACGCTTTTAACGGTGTTTTAACAGCATGATGCCATTTTTATTATTGTATTTTTGTCGTTAACTTTTACTCAAAATGACATTCGAATTTCATAAATATCAGGGAACCGGTAATGATTTTGTGATCATAGATAATAGACAGTTATACTTCCCCAAAGATGATACCAAAATAGTAAAGGCTATTTGTGATCGTAAATTTGGCGTCGGAGCAGATGGTCTCATCTTATTAGAAAATCATGAAGAAGTTGATTTTCTTATGGTTTATTATAATGCAGATGGTCGTCCGAGTAGTATGTGTGGAAATGGAGGACGTTGTATAGTAGCTTTTGCAAAAGCATTAGGAATCATTAATGAAGAGACAGAATTTGAGGCTATAGATGGTTTGCACAGCGCCTTTATAAAAGAAGGTAAAGTCCATTTAAAAATGAAAGATGTTGCAGAAGTTAGAGAAGATAGTGACTATTTATTTTTAGATACAGGATCACCACATCATATTCAAATCACAGAAAAAGTGAGCGAAGTAAATGTTAAGGAGGAAGGTTCGCGTATCAGATATAGTGGTTTATATGGCACAGCAGGTAGCAATATAAATTTTGTTGAGAAAAAGAATGATAATGCTTTTGCCGTAAGAACGTATGAAAGAGGAGTAGAGGATGAAACGCTAAGTTGTGGAACTGGGGTGACAGCAGTTGCCTTAGCCATGTATCACACGGGTCAAACAACTACTAGAACTGTACAATTAGAGGTAGAAGGAGGGGTGCTAGAAGTTACTTTTCAAGTAGACGACTATGGATATAATGATATTTATTTAATAGGACCTGCAGTACACGTATTTAAAGGGCAGTGGGAATGTTAACACTTAAGGGAAGCCATATCTTTTTGAGGGCATTGGAGCCTGAAGATCTTGAAGCCATATATCATATCGAAAATGACGAGACCTTATGGCACTTAAGTGACACCCTTATTCCTTTTTCCCGATTTGCAATCAAACAGTATTTGATCAATGCACAACAGGATATTTATGAAGCAAAACAATTACGACTGGCTATTTGCGACCTGGAGACCGAAAAACTTATAGGTCTTGTTGACCTATTTGATTTTGATGCATATAATAAAAGAGCAGGAATAGGTATTATAATTACGAGCGATGAAGATCGGAATAAAGGGTATGCTAAGGAAGCACTAAAACTTATTATCGATTATACTCGAGCACATTTACAACTCCATCAAGTATATGCTAATATTATGGAGGATAATCCATATAGTATTGCTCTTTTTGAAAAATCAGGCTTTTCTTTGATCGGAATTAAAAAAGAATGGAGACGTTTTCGGAAGATGATAGACAATAATTCTGATTCTGGGACGTCATATAAAAACGAACTACTGTACCAATTATTATTATAAATGTATATCAAAAAGATATTAGTACTTATTGTACTACTGGGAGTAGTGGTATGTGGGGTAATCGCCTATAACATCTATACCGCTATATTTTCTGAAAATACGGCATTTGAAAATAAGGAAGCTTATGTGTTTATTCCGACGCAAGCGATTTTTGAAGATGTGGTGACAGAAATTGCCCCTTTATTAAAAGATGTGGAGGCCTTTAAAGAAATTGCAAAACGAAAAGGATATATTGAAAATATAAAAGGTGGACATTATGTGATCACTAAGGGAATGAATACCAACGATATTATTAATACCATTCGAAGTAGAAATACACCTATAAAAATAGCATTTAACAATCAGGAACGCATTCAGGATTTGGCAGGACGAATCGGTCGTCAACTGGAGACCGATAGTCTGACGTTGCTAAATGTTATGACAGATGACAACTTTTTAAAAACTAAAGGGTTTACATCGACCGATATGTTGAGTATGTATATTCCTAATAGTTATGAATTATTTTGGAACAGTTCTCCAGAAGCATTTCGTGATCGTATGTTTAAAGAATACGAACGATTTTGGAATAAAAATAGGTTAGATAAAGCAAATGCCTTAGGGTATACACCGCAGGAGGTTTATACACTTGCAGCCATTGTACAAAAGGAAACAGCAAAAGTAGAAGAACGACCGAGAGTTGCAGGAGTTTATATCAATAGATTAAAGAAAGGGATAAAACTTGATGCAGATCCTACAGTAATCTATGCTCTTAAAAAGAAAAAAAATGATTGGGATATGGTAGTTAAACGAGTATTATATAAAGATCTGGAAACGAACTCTCCTTATAACACCTATCGAAATGCAGGTTTGCCTCCTGGGCCTATTTTTATGCCAGATATTAGTGCTATTGATGCTGTGCTTAATTATGAGCGGCATAAATATTATTATTTTGTAGCCGATGTTGAGAATTTCGGCTATCATAAGTTTGCCAAAACCTTATCACAACATAATGCCAATAGTGCTTCTTATAAAAGATGGATTAATAAACAAGGTATCCATCGCTAATCTTTCCTATTTGTTGTAGAACTCCTCATAGTAATTAAAGTATCTAATTTTCGCTCATTGTTTGATCAAGAATGATGTGAAGTGCGCTACGCTGAGTGTTAAAAAGCATTAAATTATTAACAGCATTTGTTAATAAAGCTGTAAGAAAAGAGGTGTTATGTCCGAAAATTGTGTTCTATATCGATTTTTTTATTGCAATCACTTGTTTTATAGCATGTTGTAAATTTAAAAATTTATTTTTTTATGTAAAAATATTTTGTAATTTTGCGCGCTGAAACAGAAAGTGTAATAATATAACAATTTACACTTTAAATTCAAAGATATGATTGGACAAATAACAAAATTAGTACTGCTTTCTATGGCTATAGGAGTATGGACGTTTGGTTTTCGTTCTAAGAAAAATGATATCGACTTTTCAAAGTATACAACGGAAGGTCTGGAATTGAATTATACTGTTCCTCTAGCTTCAGAAGTTAGAAAAACTACCTTTTTGCTTAACGTTCCTTTTTTGGATAATGACTTTTTAGGATTTAGAGAAGCATTGGCTTTTAAAGAATCTAGAGGAAATTATTTTGTAATTAATACTTATGGTTATTTAGGTAAGTATCAATTTGGACGCTCTACATTGGATATGTTGGGAATACGTGATAAAAATATCTTTTTAAATTCCCCAGAATTGCAAGAAAAAGCATTTATGCTCAATGCTTCACGTAATAAGTGGGTTTTACGTAGAGATATTAAAAACTTTACAGGGAAACGTGTTGGGGGTATTCGTATCACAGAATCGGGAATTCTAGCTGCCGCACACTTGGCAGGGCCTGGAAGTGTTAAAAAATACTTGCGTAGTGGAGGGGCCTCTGTTTTTAAAGACGGCTTTGGAACCTCTATTGAAAGCTATCTCAAAAAGTTTGCTGGATACGATGTTTCTAATGTGGAAGCAAATCGTAAAGCACATATTTAAAACTTATTTCATTTTTATTGTATTTGATGGTATGATTTCTAGGATGGGAAATCATATGTATGCTCTTTGTGAGTTTCGGAAAGTTCTATATAAAACTTTTTACGTTTAAGTAATATATTAAATACTTTTGCAAGACAAATCTATAAGAAAATGACAAGTAAAGTTACATACCTGGGAGGGTTACGCACAGAAAACGAGCATTTAAAGTCTGGTAATATATATATCACAGACGCTCCGGTTGATAATCACGGAAAGGGAGAAGCTTTTTCGCCTACAGATACGGTGGCAACGGGATTGGCAAATTGCATGCTTACGGTTATGGGAATTAAGGCGGGTCAAATGGAAGTTGATTTAAAAGGTACGATAGCTTATGTTACTAAAACAATGAGTAGTGATATACCAAGAAGAATTATAAGGATAAAAGTGGAGATTACTTTTCCAAAAGGTATCGATGATAAGTCTAAAAAAATATTAGAACATACGGCACATACCTGTCCAGTGCATTATAGTTTGCATCCAGATATAGAAAAGGAAGTCATTCTAAACTAACTGGTAGAAAATAAAAAAGCTCGCAATTTGCGAGCTTTTTTATTGGAGATAGATAATTAATATCTGTTTATTTTACTTTATTCACTACAGCTTCAAAAGCTTCTGGATGATTCATTGCTAAATCTGCCAGAACTTTACGATTAAGCTCTATGTTATTGGCTTTGACTTTACCCATAAATTGTGAATATGACATTCCGTGTAAACGAGCACCCGCGTTAATACGAGTAATCCATAAAGCACGGAAGTTTCTTTTTTTCTGACGACGATCTCTATATGCATAAAGCATCGCTTTGTCAACGGCATTTTTTGCTACTGTCCAAACGTTTTTACGACGTCCGAAGTAACCTTTGGCTTGCTTCAGCACTTTTTTTCTTCGTGCTCTGGAAGCTACAGCATTTACTGATCTTGGCATAATTTTTAATTTTTGTAGGAGGCGATTCAATGATTGAATACTTTTTGAGAGCCCCACTCCAGGGTTATAATTTTACGAACCGGTTAAATTATGTTTACTTCAAACGAAGCATTAATTTAACATTATTCTCATCAGCTTCATGTACAAGAGTGCTGTGAGTAAGGGCAAGCTTACGCTTTTTAGATTTCTTAGTCAAGATATGACTTTTGAAAGCGTGCTTCCTTTTTATTTTACCAGTACCAGTAAGCTTAAAACGCTTCTTTGCACTGGATTTTGTTTTCATTTTAGGCATTAGTTCCTATGATTTATAATTAATTATTTATCTCCGATCTCTATAGAGAGGTTTATTTTTTCTTCGGAGCGATGAACATCGTCATACGCTTACCTTCTAATCTTGGAAGTTGTTCAACTTTACCAAGCTCTTCTAATTCTTGAGCCAATTTTAAAAGTAAAATCTCTCCCTTGTCTTTATAGATAATAGAGCGTCCTTTAAAAAATACATAAGCCTTTAACTTGGCTCCTTCTTTCAAGAATTTTTCTGCATGCTTCTTTTTGAATTCGTAGTCATGATCATCTGTATTCGGTCCAAAGCGTATTTCTTTAATAATAACTTTAGTGGCTTTGGCCTTAAGCACTTTCTCTCGCTTCTTTTGTTCATACAAGAATTTCTTGTAATCCATCACCTTACAAACAGGTGGGTCGGCATTTGGAGAGATTTCAACGAGATCAACACCCTGTTCCTCGGCTATTTCCCGAGCTTTTGAAGTTGGGTAAATACCTACTTCCACATTGTCTCCGACAAGACGTACTTCTTGCGCGCGGATTTTGTGATTGATCTTATGTTGATCTTCCTTAATAACCCTTGCAGGTCCTCTCGATCTTTTTCTACGTATTGCTATAGCTATCTATTTTTTAATTAAACTCTTTTAATGTCTTGCCTATTTCTTCCTGGATCGCTTTCGCGAAAGCATCAATAGTCATTTTTCCTAAATCCTCTCCCCCGTGCTTTCTGACGGAAATAACGTTTTCCCTTTCTTCCTGTTCTCCTATGATAATCATATAAGGGAGTTTCTGCATTTCTGCTTCCCGAATTTTCTTACCCATAGTTTCTCCCCTGTTATCAACGAGGGCGCGAATTTCGTGATTTTCTAACAAATTTAAAACTTTTTCGGCGTATTTCTCATATTTCTCACTTAAGGTGAGAATAATAGCCTGCTGTGGCATCAACCACAAAGGGAAATTTCCAGCAGTATGCTCCAATAGAATGGCAATAAAACGTTCCATACTTCCGAAAGGCGCCCTATGAATCATAACTGGTCTGTGTAATTCATTGTCGGAACCTTTATAAGTAAGGTCAAAACGCTCAGGAAGATTGTAATCTACCTGTATAGTGCCGAGTTGCCATTTGCGACCTAAGGCGTCCTTAACCATAAAATCTAATTTTGGACCATAAAAGGCTGCTTCTCCTGTTTCTACCACATAATTAAGACCTTTTGTTTTTGTAGCATTGAGAATAGCGGCTTCTGCCTTTTCCCAATTTTCATCATTCCCTATATACTTGTCCGGATTTTCCGGATCCCTTAAAGAAACCTGAGCTACAAAATCTTCGAACCCTAAGGACCCAAAAACATGCAATACAAGATCAATAACCTTCATGAACTCTTCATTAAGTTGATCCGGCGTGCAGAATATATGTGCATCATCCTGCGTAAACCCACGAACCCGTGTCAATCCGTGAAGTTCTCCAGATTGTTCATAACGATACACAGTGCCAAATTCAGCATATCGTTTCGGTAAATCGCGGTAGCTCCATTGTTGCGCATTGTACATCTCACAATGATGTGGACAATTCATAGGTTTTAATAAGAATTCTTCGCCTTCTGCAGGAGTGCTGATAGGTTGGAAACTGTCTTCTCCATATTTTGCATAATGCCCAGAGGTTACATAAAGTTCTTTTTGACCAATATGAGGTGATACTACCATCTCATATCCTTGCTTTTTCTGTGCTTTTTTTAGAAAATCTTCCAATCTTTCGCGTAAAGCTGCACCTTTCGGTAGCCATAATGGAAGTCCCTGTCCTACACGTTGCGAAAAGGTAAATAATCCAAGCGCTTTTCCCAGCTTTCTATGATCACGTTTTTTAGCCTCTTCAAGTAAAGTAAGGTATTCCTTAAGTTCCTTTTGTTTTGGAAATGAAATACCATATATACGCGTCAATTGCGTATTATTTTCATTTTTTTGCCAATAGGCTCCTGCAATGTTTAGTAATTTTACGGCTTTAACAATACCTGTATTTGGTATATGTCCGCCCTTACATAAGTCGGTAAAAGATGAATGGTCACAGAAGGTTATGGTGCCATCGGTTAAACTTTCTATTTGTTCGACTTTATATTCATTTCCGATGTTTTTATAATAATCTAAAGCATCAGCTTTGGAAATAGATCTCATTTTGAAATCATGTTTCTCTCTGGCGATTTCTAATATGCGATCTTCAATTTTTTTAAAGTCTTTCTCTGAAATTTGATTCTCTCCAGGGTCTATATCATAATAAAAACCCTTCTCAATTGCAGGTCCGAAGGTTAATTTAATTCCGGGGTAAATCTCTTGAAGTGCCTGAGCCATTATGTGAGAACTAGAATGCCAAAATGCTTGCCTTCCTTCATCATCTCGCCAGGTATATAAAACTAATGTCCCATCTGTTGTTAATGGCGTAACCGTTTCTACGGTTTGATCATTAAAGGTAGCAGAAATTACGTTTCGGGCTAATCCCTCACTAATATCTAAGGCAACATCCATTGGGGTTGACCCTTTTGCCATTTGTTTTACATTGCCATCTGGCAAAGTGATATTGATCATAGTTTTGTAATTTGAAGTTGCAAAGATAATCCCTTATATATAGGTGTACAATTATAAAATTAAGAGATTAATAAAGATTTTTTTTGAAATGTAATTTGTAAATAACCGATTTTGTATATAAAATATTTGTTGTGGATTATTTGTTTTAGGACAGTATAAAACTACCCAGTTTAAAGCTCAAAAAACTTTTTCAAAAAACTTCAATATTTTTCATTGTTAAGTTGCGGAAGGTTA
>CAZPTJ010000080.1:0-12685 GCA_964589085.1 uncultured Flavobacteriaceae bacterium
TTAAACGTCATCATAATCAACAACAATTTTTGCTGAAGTAGGATGTGCTTGGCAAGTCAAAATCAAGCCTTCTGCCACTTCGCGATCGGTAAGAATCTGATTTTTACGCATGGTAGCAGTACCTTCTGTAATACGTGCAATACAACTGCTACAAATTCCTCCCTGACAAGAATGCGGGGCATCGATATCTGCTTCGAGAGCAGCATCAAGGATAATACTATCCTGAGCCATGGTGATATCAAAAGTTTCATCATCTACAATAATGTGTATTTCTGATTGCCCATCTAATGTTTCGGAAACCTCACCTTCATCACTAGAAGTAAACAATTCAAATAAAATTTGAGATTCTGAAATTCCATTTTCCTGCAAAACGTTGGAAACCTCATTAATCATAGGCTCCGGTCCACAGAGATAATAGCTGTCGAAATTCCAATCGGTGTATTTGTTTTTGACAACAAAATTGACTGTAGGCTTTGAGATGCGCCCAAAATGAGCATTGTCCTCGCGGGACTGACTATAAATCCATTCAATAGAAAAGCGATCCGGGTAATTTTCGCGTAAAGCGATTAATTCCTCTCCAAAGATGACATCCTCTTTTCTTTTATTCCCATATACCAGAACAAATTTGCTGTCGGCAGTAGTTTCTAATACGGCCTTAATCATGCTTAGTATAGGGGTAATCCCCGATCCTGCGGCAAAAGCAGCATAGTTCTTTGAAGCAGCAGGATTTAAAACAAATTTTCCTTCTGGTGGATGCACTTCCAGTTGATCCCCTTTTTTCAATTGGGTATTAGCGAAGACAGAAAAAGTGCCGTCTTTAACAGCTTTAACTGCGACTTTTAAAACACCACTTTGCGGTGAGCTGCAAATGGAATACGCACGACGCACTTCGGTTCCATTCAGTTTTGTTTTAAGAGTTAGGTATTGACCGGGTAAAAACTGAAATTTTTCTTTTAGTGTTTCTGGAATATCAAAGGCTATCGCAACAGCATCTGGAGTAAGGCGTGATACTGTGTTAATAGAGAGCGAATGAAAATCTGACATATCAATATTTTTTGCAAAAGTACAAAGCTTAAACGTGTCGTCTTGTAACAAATTTTATATTTTGGATACTAAATGCTGTAAACTTTCCTAAACTATGTTCAAACGCTTTATCAATCTCGAATGGAAGTCATTTATACGATCGGCTTCATTTCAAACCAATCTAGCCTTAAAGATTCTGATGGCTTTTGGAGCATTATATATGATCGTGGTTTTTACCGGAATGGGAATAGGTGCCTACTATGGTCTTAAAGAAATGGAGTTTGAGCCGCTTGAAACCATTAATAGATTTATGATCTATTATATTATCCTTGATTTAGTCGTGCGATATTTTCTACAAAAAATGCCAGTGATTAATATCAAGCCATTATTATTGATGCCTTTCAATAAATCAAAGATTGTCAAGTTTGCATTTGGGAAAACAGCCTTGTCATTTTTTAATATTGTACACGCCTTTTTCTTTATTCCTTTTAGCATTGTTTTATTGATAGAAGGATATAATCCTCTAGGAGTATTGTTGTGGCATTTGGGAATAATATGTCTTATTTACCTGAATAACTTTTTAAATGTTATGCTTAATGACATTACGGGAGTCGTACTGAGCATTGCATTGGTATTTGCCGGTTTTGGGGCTTTACAATATTTTGGAATTTTTGATATTACGGCCTACTCCTTACCATTTTTCCAGGGATTTTATTCGACCTACTGGATGTGGCTCATTCCCTTAGTAGCAATAGTTTTGGCAGTACGTTTCTCTTATAATTATTTTTTAAAAATGTTGTATCTGGATGCTGGCTTGGCTTCCAAGGCACAAACGGCAACTACAGAAAATCTGGAATGGCTGGATCGTTTTGGTAAAATATCCGTATTTCTTAAAAATGATATCAAGTTGATCAAACGGAACAAAAGATCAAAGATGACCGTTTTTATGAGCGTCTTGTTTTTATTCTATGGGCTGTTCTTTTTTACGGGGATGGTAGAAGTCTATGAAGGACCTATATGGAGAATGTTTGCGGCAGTGTTTGTCACCGGAGGTTTCTTATTTAGTTTCGGACAGTTTGTGCCTAGTTGGGATAGTGCATATTATCCGTTAATGATGACGCAGAACATAAGATATAAAGAATACCTTCGATCAAAATGGTGGCTGGTAGTTATAGCAACAGGAATTTCTACAGTACTATGCCTGCCTTACCTCTATTTTGGTTGGGAAGTGGGTATCGCCATTTTTGTGGGTGCCATATTTAATATGGGTGTAAATGCACATTTAGTCCTGTTAGGAGGAGCCTATATTAAAACACCTATAGATCTCGCAAGTGCCAAAAAAGCCTTTGGAGATAAAAGCGCTTTTAATGTCAAAACCTTATTAATAAGCCTGCCCAAGATGTTAGGGCCGATGGCAGTATATACTATAGGGCATTTTACACTAGGGCCAACTTTCGGTTTTATACTCGTTGCATTGACGGGAATAGCGGGATTTGCCTTTAGAAATAAAGTGTTTGATATGATTATTAAGATTTATAAAACAGAAAAATATAAAACGCTCGCAGCGTATAAGCAAAAAAAATAAACGATGATTAAAGTAAGTGGTCTTTCAAAAAAATATAATGGTGTAACTGTATTAGAACTAGATACGGTTGAAATTCCAAAAGGACAAGCTTTTGGTCTCGTAGGAAATAATGGTGCTGGTAAAACAACCTTGTTTAGCTGTCTGTTGGATCTCATCCAACCTTCAACAGGTTATATAGAAAATGGTGGATTTAAGGTAAATGAAAGTGAGGAATGGAAAACGCACACCGCTTCCTTTATTGATGAGTCTTTCTTAATCGGATACCTCACTCCAGAAGAATACTTTTATTTTATAGGAGATTTAAGAGGACAAAATAAAGCCGATGTAGATGCACTCCTTGCAGGATTTGAAGATTTTTTTAATGATGAGATCCTTGGAAAACGAAAGTACCTAAGGGATTTATCCAAAGGAAATCAAAAGAAAGTAGGGATTGTCGCGACTTTAATCGGAAATCCTGAAGTCATCATTCTGGATGAACCTTTTGCAAACCTTGACCCTACGACTCAGATTCGTTTAAAGGGAATTATCAAAGACCTTGCTGCAAATAAAGCAGTTACTGTTCTGGTGTCCAGTCACGACTTGCAACATGTTACCGAAGTATGTGAACGTATTTTGGTGCTGGAAAAAGGACAACAGGTTAAAGATATTATGACTTCTCCTGTGACTTTAAAGGAATTGGAAAATTACTTTTCTGGAGCTTCAGAGGAAGAGGAGTAAATATATAATTCAAATTTGAGGAGTATCTGTTTGATGAAGCGCTAATTTTAAGGGCTTTTACCGCTTTTTTTTCAAAAAGAAATGTATTTTTACCAGCTACCATACTAAAAACGGTGTTTCACTGTTTTATTCTAAAAAGGTCGGTTTTGAATACATATCTACGTTTTACGATAGTTGTACTTGTTGGAATGCTTACGCTGGTGGGTTGTTCTCGTAAAAAAGATTCCTTTATCAATAGGAATTATCATGCGATGACTACTAAGTTTAATACCATGTATAATGGCGAGGTGGCTTTTGAAAAAGGAAGAACAGAACTTGATGCTTCCTATAGAGACAATTATTGGGAGTTACTTCCTGTAGAACGCATTGAGACTTTTGATGATATTACCCGACCAGGAGATAGCAAAAACCCTAATTTTGAAAGAGCAGAAGAAAAAGCCGTAAAAGCAATCCAGAAACACTCTATGAGGATTGACGGCGAGGAGTATAATCCTCAAACCGATGAAGCTTTTATTATGCTGGGCAAAGCGCGTTATTTTGAACAGCGTTTTATTCCTGCTTTGGAAGCCTTTAATTATGTCCTTGCGTATTATCCTACCAGTAATAGTATTGCACAAGCCAAGATCTGGAAAGAAAAGACCAATATCCGCTTGGATAATAATGAACTGGCCATTACCAATCTCAGGAAACTTCTTAAAATAGAAGAAAATTTAGATGATCAGGATATTGCTGATGCTTCTTCTATGCTGGCACAGGCATTTATGAATCTGGAGATTCATGATACGGCTCTGGCTTATATGAAAGATGCTGCTCGCTTTACGCGAAAAAATGAAGAGCGAGGACGATATAATTTTATTAAAGGCCAATTATATAATAGATTAACACATATCGATAGTGCAGACATGGCTTTTGATGAAGTCATAGCTTTAAACCGAAAGATTCCCAGAAAATATCTAATTAATGCACATCTTGAGAAAACAAAGCATTTTGATTATGCTACAGGAGACACTACGGCACTGCTCGAGTTTTTTGCTAAACTGGAGAAGAATAGAGAAAACCGTCCTTTTCTAGATAAGATCTATTATCAAAAAGCAACCTTTTATCAGAAGGTTAATAATGGAGATTCTGCGGTAGCGTTATACAATAAATCTTTACGCACCGATTCCCAGGATCGCTATCTGGTATCCAGAGATTATCTCGCATTAGGAGAATACAATTTTGAAAATGCCGAATATCAATCTGCAGGAGCCTATTATGACAGTACGTTAGGACAACTGGATAGTAAGAGTAGAGAATATAGAAGGATAAAGAAAAAACGTGATAATCTTTCTGATGTATTGAATTATGAAAATTTAGCACAGCGTAACGATAGTATAGTAAGATTAACCAAACTTAGTGAAGAAGACTTGAAGTCCTTTTTTGAAGCATATATTCAAAAGGAAAGAGAACGTGCTATACGAGATTCTATTGCGCTGGTGGAAAGTGTCAGAGATAATGAATTCTTTAAAAATAGGAGTAATGAACAACAATCCAAGTTTAGTTCCTTGACAAATTCCTCAAACCTAGGCGGACGTCAAGGCGGAGGACTTAATCAGGTTGGAGAGTTTTACTTCTACAATACGACAGCAGCTTCATTTGGGAAGCAAAACTTTAGAAAGCGATGGGGCAATCGCAAACTAGAAGATGACTGGAGATTGTCTTCAAAGACAGACATTTCTTCAAATGGAGGTGTGCCAAACACTATAGCCAATGCAACAAATAATGACGGAGATAGCGGGCTCTCTTTGGATGATCTTTTGGCCTCGGTGCCAAGAGATGAGGTAGAGATTGATAGTTTACGTAAGGAACGAGATTTTGCATATTATCAATTGGGTCTGATTTATAAAGAAAAATTTAAAGAGTATCCAAGAGCTGTTGATCGCTTAGAAAGCTTATTGACTTTTGATCCTGAAGAACGCCTTATTTTACCATCTAAGTATAATTTGTATCAGTCCTATCTGGCGATGAATGCCAATTCGGAAGCTGAAGACTATAAAAGAGATATTGTAACCAATCATTCAGATTCCAGATATGCAGCGATTCTTCTTAACCCAGAAGTGGCATTAGAGCAGGATGCAAGTTCTCCCGAGGCCATCTATAGTACCTTATTTAAAAAACTGGAAACACAAGAATACGGCTCCCTTTTAGAAGATCTGGATGCTAATATTGAGGCCTTTTATGGAGATGATTTTGTGCCAAAATTTGAATTACTCAAAGCTACGGTAATAGGTCGCTATAGAGGACATAAGGCATATAGTGAGGCGCTAAACTTTGTGGCACTTACGTATCCCAGAAGCAGTGAAGGAAAGAGAGCGCAGGAATTATTGCGGACTACAATACCACAGTTGAGTTTTAAAGCATTTACTCCGGATGACGACATCAACACCAATTGGAAACTTATGTTCCCATTTGAAGTATTAGAAGGAGACGCTGTAACGACTTTTAAGGAGACGCTGGATGAGGCTTTTGAAGCATTAAGATACCCTTACGAGACTTCGCTTGATGTATATAATGAAAAACAAAGCTTTGTGGTTGTACATTATATAACGAGTAAATCTAAAGCAGAAGGTCTTATAGAGCTTCTTAAGATTAATGATGATTATAAGATTACAAGACCCAGTATGCCCATATCGTCAGAAAATTATAAACTCGTACAAATACATAAAAACCTGGAAGAATATATAGCTAGCCGGCAAATTAACGAATAACATTGATACCCCCTAAATAGTATGTTTTCAGATAATCGAAAAGGGAAATCTCCCGACCCCAGAAGCCAACAAAACAGAATTAGTCAAGGCACCAAACTTGTTGGTGATATTACCTCAGAAGGAGGTTTTCGCATTGATGGAGAAGTTGAAGGTAATTTAAACACACCTAATAAAGTGGTTATTGGCAAAAATGGTGTAATCAAGGGATCTTTAATCTGCAAAGATGCTGATATCGAGGGAACGGTCAATGGTAAACTTACGGTAAACAATCTACTGTCATTAAAAGGAACAGCACATATCGAAGGAGAGGTTATTGTAAGTAAACTGGCTGTTGAACCCGGAGCTACTTTTAATGCTTCTTGTGAAATGAGAGGTAGCGTTAAAACGCTTGCAAAAAATGGCAAGAAGCAAGAAGAAAAATCAGCTTAATACCTATGCCAGATTTTCAGGCATTGCCTTTCAAATGATTGCCATTATTGGACTTGGGACATTTGGAGGAATAAAGCTTGATAAAAATTATCCCAATGATTATATGTTGTATACGCTTATCTTAAGCTTTACCTCGGTAATTATTGCACTAATCTATGTAGTCCGTAGAGTGCTACAAGCTTCAAAAAACCAATCAGAAGAACATGAATAAAAATCTACCCAGCTTTTTATGGCAATTACTGGCGTTTGCGGCGGTCTTATGCGGCATTCATTATTATATCTTTCTTACATTCTTTCCTGAAATGCCGTTGTATTTCCCATTATGGACTATTTATGCCTTTAATACGCTTCTTGTTATTGTTATGTATAGCGTCATTCTTTATAAGGTGATTAAGGAAAACAAAAATGCTTATACATTATTCCTTACTCTGACTATGGTAAAGATGGCATTAGCCATCATATTTTTAGTACCCCTTTTCGGTGGGAAGGCCCAGCATCCGCAGGCAGAAGTCTTTAATTTTTTCATTCCTTATTTCCTGTTTTTGGCTTTTGAAATCTATGCTATAAATAAATTTTTGCAAAAGCGATAAACAAAGTTGTTTTAGGTTTGTGAATTGGTTTTCTATTAGTACATTTGCACGGAATTTTAGGACCGAAACGTACAGCATTGAAAACAACAAGATTTCACTCCGTTAAAAGCCTCGTTTTAGGGGTATTTATAGTACTTTTTACAGCGTCGTCTTTTGCGTCTGTAACCAAAGATTCAAAAGAATCTAAGGATGATAAGGAATTCAATGCTTCAGAATTGATCTTTCATCATATAGGAGACTCTCATTCGTTCCATGTATATGGAAGCAATGAAGATCACTTTCCCAAAGCATTAACAATTAATTTGCCTATAATCTTATGGACAGATAATGGATTGGTAACGTTTTCTTCAGGCGAGTTTCATCATGATGTTGATGGTAATACTGTTGTTGAGAAGAAAGGACTTAAGTTTGTCAATCTTCACGATAAGATATATCAACTTAATGAAGGAGCTACCACGGTAGAACACGATGCGGAAGGGCATGCTGCAAATGCTGTTCGACCAATGGATTTTTCGATTACCAAAAATGTGTTTTCTATGTTCTTATCTGTGGCACTATTGTTTTTAATTTTTATTGCTGCAGCGCGTTCGTACCGTAAATCTGCTAACAATATGCCTAGTGGTATAGGAAGCTTGATGGAACCTATAGTTGTATTTATAAGAGATGAGGTTGCAATACCTAATATTGGTAAAAAGCATCACGCTCGTTTTATGCCCTTTTTATTAACCTTGTTTTTCTTTATATGGATTAACAACGTTATTGGGCTCGTCCCATTTTTCCCATTTAGCAGTAACTTAAGTGGAAATATCGCTTTTACATTAACCTTAGCAGTAATTACCTTTTTAATTACCATATTCAATAGTAAAAAATACTACTGGAAACATATGTTATGGATGCCTGGTTTACCAGTACCTATGAAATTATTTTTAGCACCCATTGAAATTATAGGGATGTTTGTTAAGCCTATCGCACTGATGGTACGTTTGTTTGCCAATATTACTGCAGGTCACGTTATCGTGTTGAGCTTAATTTCCTTGATTTTTATTTTCAAGTCGATATATATCGCACCTATATCTGTTGCGTTTACTTTATTCATTAGTGTAATTGAAGTATTGGTAGTAGCTATTCAAGCCTACATTTTTACCATGTTATCGGCAATGTATTTTGGTCAGGCATTAGAAGAAGAACATTAATTAATTTTTAAATATTTAAACTATGAGTTTAGCATTATTACAAGCCGCTACTGAGTCTGTTAGTTACGGAGCATTTGCTGCAATTGGAGCTGGTTTAGCTGCAATCGGTGGAGGTATCGGTGTAGGTAAAATTGGTGGAGCTGCTATGGAAGCCATGGCACGTCAACCAGAGATGCAAGGAAAACTTCAAGGATCTGCGATCGTACTTATTGCCTTTATCGAGGCGGTAGCACTTTTCGGAGTAGTTGTAGGACTTCTAGGTGTCTTAAGTTAAAACTAAAATATAAGGATTGGTGTAACGGTTGGTTACACCATCCTTATTATTTAAAAATTAATACAATCTAATAGATAATGGATTTAATCACACCGGAAATTGGTCTTATTTTTTGGACAGCATTAACCTTTGCTGTTTTATTATTTCTTTTGAGAAGATTCGCTTGGAAGCCAATCCTCGGAGCGGTATCTGATCGTGAAAAAGGCATTACAGATGCTTTAGCTGCGGCAGACAATGCACGTAAGGAAATGGAAAATCTTACAGCAGATAATGAACGTATCCTTAAAGAAGCACGAGCAGAGCGTGAAGCCATGATGAAAGATGCACGTGACTTAAAAGCTAAGATCCTTGCAGATGCAGAAGATGAAGCAAAAGGAAGAGCTGAAAAATTAATCGCTAATGCACAAGCCGCTATAGATGCAGAACGTAAAAGTGCTATCGCTGACTTAAAAAGTCAGGTAGCCGCACTTTCTGTGGATATTGCAGAAAAAGTAGTGAAGAGCGAACTTTCTGATAAAGACAAGCAATTAAAGCTTGTGGATGACATGATTGGTCAGGCGACCTTAAACTAAACCAAATGGCAAGTACCAGAGCAGCGATACGATATTCAAAGGCCGTCCTTGACCTTGCAAATAGCAATGGTAAAGGTGAGGTTGTACTAGGTGATATGCGCGATATTGTAGCAACGCTATCAGAAAGTAAAGATCTACGATTATTATTGCAAAGTCCAGTAGTTAAGGGTGCAGATAAGAAGACCATTTTAAATGAAATCTTCAAAGATTCTGACACGCATACTAATGGACTCCTTGATATTCTTGTAACCAATAAAAGAACAAATCTTTTAGGATTGGTGGCAGAGAGTTATATCGATTTATACAATCGTCAACAGGGTATTCAAACCGCAAAAGTGATCAGTGCTGTTCCTTTAAATAAAGCTTTAGAAGATAAAGTACTGGCTAAGGTTAAAGAATTAACGGGGAGCAATGATGTGGCGATCGATAATATAGTTGATGAAAGCATCATCGGTGGATTTATTCTTAGAGTTGGAGATTTACAATACAATGCTAGTATTGCTAACCAACTGGGAAAATTAAAAAGAGAATTTAGTAATAGTATTTAAATACGTCCCGAAAGCTATCGGGATCGCGAAAGCGAATAATTCAATATAAAATGGCAGAAGTAAAACCAGCAGAAGTTTCAGCAATTTTAAAGAAACAACTTTCAGGTTTTGAAGCATCAGCTTCATTAGATGAAATTGGAACAGTATTAACCGTAGGAGATGGTATTGCCAGAGTCTATGGTCTTTCTAATGCGCAATATGGAGAACTTGTCGAGTTCGAAAACGGCTTGGAAGGAATCGTTCTTAACCTTGAAGAAGATAATGTAGGGGTTGTATTGTTAGGTCCTTCAAAAGGAATTAGCGAGGGAGCAACCGTTAAGCGTACGCAACGTATTGCCTCTATCAATGTAGGAGAAGGTATTGTAGGACGTGTGGTAAATACACTTGGACAGCCTATCGATGGTAAAGGAGCAATAAGCGGTGAAACTTATGAAATGCCACTGGAGCGTAAAGCACCCGGTGTAATTTTTCGTCAACCGGTAAATGAACCATTACAAACAGGGATTAAGTCTATTGATGCGATGATTCCTGTAGGTCGTGGACAACGTGAACTGGTCATCGGTGATCGTCAAACGGGGAAAACAACGGTTTGTATTGATACCATTCTTAATCAAAAAGAATTTTACGATGCAGGAGAGCCAGTATACTGTATTTATGTAGCTATTGGTCAGAAAGCATCTACGGTAGCAAATATTGCTAAAGTATTAGAAGATAAAGGAGCTTTGGCCTATACGACTATTGTAGCAGCAAATGCTTCAGATCCTGCACCGATGCAGGTATATGCACCCTTTGCAGGAGCGGCTATCGGAGAGTATTTCCGTGATACAGGTCGTCCGGCATTGATCATTTATGATGATCTTTCTAAGCAGGCGGTTGCGTATCGTGAGGTATCACTTTTATTACGTCGCCCACCAGGACGTGAAGCATATCCTGGAGATGTATTCTACCTTCACTCAAGATTATTAGAGCGTGCTGCAAAAGTAATTGCAGATGACGATATTGCAAAAGACATGAATGACCTTCCTGATAGCCTTAAGCCATTGGTAAAAGGAGGAGGATCATTAACTGCATTACCTATTATTGAAACACAAGCAGGAGATGTTTCTGCATATATTCCTACAAACGTAATTTCGATTACAGATGGTCAGATTTTCTTGGAATCTGATTTATTTAACTCTGGAGTACGTCCTGCAATTAACGTGGGTATTTCGGTATCTCGTGTAGGAGGTTCTGCTCAGATTAAATCAATGAAAAAAGTGGCAGGTACACTTAAACTGGATCAGGCACAGTTCCGTGAACTGGAAGCTTTTGCTAAGTTTGGTTCTGACCTTGATGCGGCTACTTTAAATGTAATCGAAAAAGGAAAGCGTAACGTTGAGATCCTGAAGCAAGCACAAAACGATCCTTTTACAGTAGAAGATCAGGTTGCTATTATCTATGCAGGTTCTAAGAACTTGTTACGTGATGTTCCTGTAGATAAAATAAAGGCTTTTGAAACAGAATATATTGAAGTGCTTAATGCAAAGCACAGAAATGTATTGGATCTTTTAAAAGCTGGAAAATTAACTGATGAGGTGACAGATACTTTAGCTAACGTAGTTAAGGATCTTGCAGCAAATTATAATTGAGAATTCTGAATTTGGAATTCTGAATTGATGTTAACCTAATTATGGCTTATGAACTCAGAAATAATGCTGTCGTAGATAAGTCCTTTTATTTTGCTTGTGATGTTGTTCATTATGCAGAACAACTTAAAGCAAAACGTTTTTTTGAAATTGCCAATCAATTCCTAAAATCAGGAACAAGTATTGGAGCTAATGTGAGAGAGTCTCAACGTGCAGTAAGTACAAAAGACTTTAAAAATAAACTGGCTATTGCGCTAAAGGAAGCTGAAGAAACGCAATACTGGTTGGAAATAATAGAGTTTACTCAAATTATTGAGGTTCCGAAAAAACTTTCAGATAAGTGTGAGGAACTTATAAAATTATTGGTAACGATTATTAAGAATTCATAAGAAGAGAATATTCTCAATTTTGAATTCATAATTCTGAATTAAGAAAATGGCCAATTTAAAAGAAATACGTAATAGAATAAGTTCGGTATCTTCAACGATGCAGATTACCAGTGCTATGAAAATGGTATCTGCTGCAAAATTGAAGAAAGCGCAAGATGCAATTACCGCGATGCGTCCATATGCCGATAAATTGACAGAGCTATTACAAAACCTAAGTGCAACACTGGATAGTGATACGGGGAGCACCTATGCAGATGATCGTGAAGTCCATAAAGTGCTAATTGTTGCGATCTCTTCTAATAGAGGATTGGCTGGAGCATTCAATTCTAATATTGTTAAGGAATGTAAGGCACTCGCTGAGGAAAAATATGCAGGAAAAGAAGTCAGCTTTTTGACGGTAGGTAAGAAGGCTGACGACATTTTGAATAAGTCATTTACAGTGGTTGATAATAACACTGCTGTTTTTGATGAATTGACATTTGATAATGTAGCAGTAATCGCTCAGGAATTGATGAGCGGATTTGCTGATAAGAAGTTCGATAAGATTGAATTGGTTTATAATAAATTCAAAAATGCGGCGACACAGATTGTTACTGTAGAACAATTCTTACCTATATTACCTATAAAAGGTGGAGATAGCACGGCAACTGCAGATTATATTTTTGAACCGTCTAAGCCTGAGATTGTCAATGAATTGATTCCTAAGGCACTCAAAACACAATTGTTTAAAGGAATTAGAGATTCTGTAGCCAGTGAGCACGGTGCTCGTATGACAGCGATGCATAAAGCAACAGATAATGCGACAGAACTTAGAGATGCGCTTAAACTACAATATAACAAAGCAAGACAAGCAGCGATTACTAACGAAATCTTAGAGATCGTAGGTGGTGCAGAGGCATTAAATAATTAATTTTCGCGAAAGCGAAAACCACAATATACAAAGTTCCAATCTGTATAGATTGGGACTTTTTTGATGAATACCTTTTTAAATAG
>CAZPTJ010000081.1:0-12605 GCA_964589085.1 uncultured Flavobacteriaceae bacterium
GCGCCGAAGAAAAATTCATGAAAGTACAAGAGGCTTATGAGACGATACAGCAGGAGAGGGGGTTATAATATTAATAAAGAGAAGATATTTTTCGCTGACTTTTTGGAAGATTAAATTTTTTATAGATCCTTTCCCCATGTTTGTGCCATAAAAATAACCAGAATGTTATTACTAAGGCAATTGAAGATACCCAAAAAACAGGATAAATAAATTTAGCTGTAAAGGAAACGGCACATAGTACAAATATTACAATCATGAAGAGTATCATAAGGTAGGCATATTTTAGCTTTAAGCTTTTTCTTCTTAAGAATTCAATAGATGTTGTGAGAATAGCACCTAAAAATCCACCGATGATTGAAGCATGAAAGCCATATAGGCCCAACCAACTTATAATTGTAGCACTATAATTTGTTTTCCCATTCGGATTCCTACCTTGGTAAATATCGAAATAGTGACTAAACCAATTATCTCCAAAGGAAGCATCAGATAATAAATTGCCTATACTATTGGAGTAATAGATTCCTCCACTGGCATTCTCTAAATAATCAACATATGAGTGAAGCGACAATCTATTTTCAATTAAAGAGTTGAGTGTTAACCCAAAATTGGCAAATAAATATAACCCTCCAAAATAGACAACAATGTAGATGAGCGTATCTGGAATAGTAAGACCAAAAAAAGGAATCTCACGAGCTCCGAAAATCAAAATCATAAAAGAGATAATAAGAATAATGACCATCCCTTTTTGAATATTTCTAAGGTTATTGGAAACACCTAAGTAATGTTTGTGTTTTAAATCAAACAATGTTTTTGCGTCTAAAGGGGTATCTTTTTTATTAGCAATGTCAATATTTACATAAATTGCATCAAATTTTTTTGTGTAATCTTTGGGAGAATATGCCGTATTGGTATATATTTTAATGCCTATACTAAAACCCGTAATAGAACAGATTAGGGCAAACCATTTAACAGAATACATAAGGCTTTGAAAAGAATCTTCAGAAAACATGCCTCCAAAATATCTTTTAATATCTTCCATACCTTGGTTTATAACTCTTACTGATTTATTGGAATAAATATAGATGGTTAATCCATAATATCAAATACTTATGGTAAAACATTTTTGATTTTCACATACTTATAAATTATAAAGCTTTCTAAATAGCGCTCGGATAAACTCTTTTGGAGGAGGAGTAAGTACAATGAGGAACTCTTCAAATAAACTCGTTTCTCCATCCAGAAAACGGAAGAGGCGATCTACCGGATTGCGTTGAAACAAGGAAGTGAAAATTGGAGATCCTAGATGATTTTTCCGTCGCAGCACATCCAAAAGGATAAGATCAAAATACCAGGATCGTTTGCGTTTTGAAAATTCATTAAAATCCCTTCCGGTCTTCAGGAAACCCAGTAAAGCCTGAGATTTTTTTAAGGTATATTGAAAAGTATATCCTGTACTGGGACGGGTCCATCCTCCCGCGGTACCAATATGGAGCAGGCGAGAAGTATTATGTTGTTCAAAAGGATAACAGCTCATAGGGATGGAACCGCTCTCTTTACGTTCAATCGTGTAGTTAGATATCCCTTTCTCTATGAGATAATCTTTAATAGCCGCTTCATATTCGGCTTCGGGGAGAAGGTCCTCAGAAAATAAGGTATATTCAAAAAGTGCCTCGGTGGATGAGGTAGGAAGCACATACATAAATCTGCAATTCCCCCGTTGTGGAATACTGAAATCCATAAACGTTGCACGGTTAGGATCAAATTGTGGCGATTCCGTTTTAATAAACCAACCTATAAAATGCTGCTGCAATACATCATAACGTGACTGATTTTTCAGTAGTTCCGGATTGAAAATACTATTTAATACACGCGAAGCGTAATATGTTCCAGTACTTGTTTTTACGAGAACCTGATCAGCTTCTTCCTCAATGTGGTCCAGATAGGCTTCAATGATATGTACGTTAGCTGCTTTTTTAGCTTTCGCGAAAGCATAATGATAAAAATCATGGCCTTCTATTTTTGAATATCGATATGGAGCAATGGGGATTTCCTGTTGTTGATCAGCATTTGCAACTACAATCGTATTCCAGCTTGTGCTAATCAGATGATCTAAGATTCCAGGATCTTTCTGCCAGAAGCACCAGGTACGATCATTATCTTTTTTAAGATGCCGTTCCAGTAGTGCTATCTTTTTATCTGCAAAAAATGGATCATCGATCATACGACAAGCCATGAGTAATCCTGATAACCCTGCTCCTAGAATGATATAATCATAATGATTTTGCACCAAGCTAATTTAAGGCTTTACAGCATTATTGAGTGATTTCGCTTAAACGAAATTATTTAAAAATAAATCTCCTGTGCCTGTCTAAACGTATTTGCATGAGCCTCTATAATAATTTTGATATCCGGAGAATATCCACCTCCCATACTACATTGTACAGGGATTTGATACGATTTGCAAAGCTCAAGAACGTAATGATCACGGCTTTTGCACCCCGCTAATGTGCACCCAAGTTTTCCCAATTTATCGGTATCCAGTATATCTACTCCAGATAGGTAGCATATAAAATCTGGTTGTTGTTCGTCAATTAGTCTTGGCAGCGTTTCTCGTAGCATCTTTAAATAAGTCGCATCATCAGTTCCTGTCTCCAGATCAATATCCAGATCTGATTGTTCCTTCCTAAAAGGATAATTGGCAGCGCCATGCATGGAAAACGTAAATACACGAGGATCGTTTTGAAAGATTTCAGCTGTGCCATTACCCTGATGCACATCCAGATCTACAATGAGTATTTTTTGAGCCAACCCCGTATCCAACAGATAGCGAGCACCTATGGCCTGATCATTCAGGAGGCAAAAAGCTTCTCCGTGATCGGAATATGCATGATGTGTTCCCCCTGCAATATTCATGGCAATGCCATGGGCTAAAGCATAATCACACCCCTTAATTGTACCATCGGTGATAATCAGTTCCCGTTGTACTAATGTTTCTGATAGCGGGAAACCTATTTTTCGTGCAGCTCTGGGATCAAGTGTAAGCTCTTTTAGGTCCTTGAGATACGCAGGCGTATGGCAAGCAAGAATAGGAGCATCTTGTGCTGCAACGGGCTGAAAAAAATGTGCCGTCGTACATGTGCCTTCATGAAGGAGTTGATCGTGAAGCAATTCATATTTCCCCATAGGGAACCGATGCCCTAATGGGAGCGAATGTCGGTACATAGAGTGGTAAGCTATTTTGAGCATATCACTTGTGCCGTTTTAACTGGATACGCTTTCGCGGAATATCAACATCAAGCACTTTTACAATAAGCTGTTCGTGTAGACTGACGTGAGCAGATACATCAGAAACATAACCGTCAGCAAGATTAGAAATATGGATTAAACCACTTTCCTTAATCCCGATATCGACAAAACAACCAAAATTGGTCACATTATTAACGATTCCAGGAAGTAACTGTCCTTCTTGTAGATCCTCAATAGTTCTAATATTCTGATTGAAGGTAAAGACTTTAGCCTTTTCACGAACGTCCAATCCTGGCTTTTCCAATGCCGCAAGAATATCCTCTAAGGTTGGTAGACCTAGTATATCATTGATATATTGCGATAAATCTATGTTGTTAAGAATTGTACTATTTCCAATCATTTCATGGATGTCAACATTTTGATCTTTTGCCATCTGTTCTACCAAATGATACCGTTCCGGATGTACTGATGAATTATCCAATGGATTTCCAGCTTCACGAATGCGTAAAAAGCCTGCAGCCTGTTCAAAAGCTTTTGCGCCAAGGCGAGGCACTCTTTTAATATCGTTTCTACTTTTAAATGGACCTTCCTTTTCTCGTAAAGCAACCATGCTTTCTGCTAATTTTGGTCCAATCCCAGACACATAGCTTAATAGGGAGATGCTGGCGGTGTTGATATTTACGCCTACGGTATTTACACATTGTTCCACTACGCGATCCAAACTACTTTTCAATGCGGTCTGATCTACATCGTGTTGATATTGTCCCACGCCTATAGATTTAGCATCAATTTTTACCAGTTCTGCTAATGGATCAGCCAGACGACGACCTATAGAAACCGCACCACGTACGGTGACATCATAATTTGGAAATTCATCTCTGGCAATCTTTGATGCCGAGTAGATCGAAGCTCCAGCTTCACTAACTACAAAAACCTGTACCGGGTTTTTAAAATGAATCCGTTTAATTAATCGCTCCGTTTCGCGAGAAGCGGTGCCATTACCGATGGCGATGGCCTCAATTTTATAGGCATCGGAGAGTGAACTTATTTTTTTGATCGCCTGTTTATCTTCCCGTTGTGGTGGATGTGGAAATATGGTTTCATTATGTAGTAATGCACCTTGCGCATCCAGACAAACGACTTTGCATCCGGTACGAAAACCAGGATCAATGGCCAGGATTCGTTTTTCACCTAACGGAGCACCTAGCAATAGTTGTTTTAAGTTTTTAGCAAAGACCTGAATGGCCGTTTCATCGCCTTTTTGTTTGGCTTCTTGTAAAGCTTCATTTGATAAAGAAGGCAATAATAAACGCTTATAAGCATCAACTATGGCAATCTTGATTTGAGCTGCACATTCGTTTTGTGATCTGACAATACGATCCTCTATTTTATAGAGTGCTCGTTCATCATCGATCGTTATTTTGACACGAATATATCCTTCTTTTTCTGCACGCAATATAGCAAGCAGGCGATGTGAAGGACATCGATTTAAGGATTCTGACCAATTGAAGTAATCTCGGAATTTTTGTGCTTTTTCTTCTTCAATCTTTGATTTAACCACTTTGGTCTCAATCATCGCAAATTTGCCTAATTGATATCTGATGTTGGAACGTATATCAGAGCGTTCATTAATCCATTCTGCAATGATATGACGAGCTCCTTCCAGAGCAGCGGTATAGGACGGAACATTCGAATTAACATACCGTTGTGCAATAGCTTCGAGATCACGAGCATTTTGACTCATAATCATTTTGGCCAGTGGTTCCAGACCATTTTTACGAGCAGTTTCGGCTTTGGTTTTTCGTTTCTTTTTATAAGGGAGATAAAGGTCTTCAAGTACAGTCAGATCTTGTGCTGCTGTAATTTTAGATTGTAATTCGCTCGTTAAAACATCCTGTTCTTTTAAGGCTTTACTGATAGCCGTCTTTCTTTTTTCAAGTGCTTCAAACTGTTCCTTAAGTTTAACAATTTGCTCGAGTTGTACTTCGTCCAAGTTGCCTGTAGCTTCTTTACGATAACGAGCAATAAATGGAATCGTACAATCTTGGTTGAGTAACTCCAGCGTGTTTTTAATACCTCTTTCAGGAAGGTTTGTAGCTTGCCTAATGTATTGAAGTAATTGCACCCTTAATTTATGGTTATGCCATTATTAACCCCATGACCCCCTCTAGACTGATCGGGATTTACAAACACTAATTTCCCTTGAGTATCCTCAGTCATCAGGATCATCCCTTGACTTTCCACACCGCGCAAAGCTCGTGGCGCTAGATTAACTAAAACAGTCACTTGTTTTCCAATGATTTCTTCAGCGGTAAAACTCTCGGCGATACCAGAAACAATGGTACGAGTATCAATACCTGTATCAATGGTCAGCTTCATCAACTTTTTAGTTTTTGGCATTTTCTCAGCAGTGAGAATGGTACCTACACGCATATCGATTTTGGTAAAATCTTCAAAGGTGATTTCGTCTTTTTGAGGTTCTGCAACTGCTTGTTCTGCCTCATTAGCTTTTTTACTGGCTTCTAATTTGTCGAGTTGTTTTTGGATAGTATCATCATCTATCGGATTAAACAATAATGGGGCTTTGTTTATGGTGTGTCCGGCTTTGATCAATATATCTTTTGAAGCTATGTCGTTCCAGCTTAAACTGTTCTCGACTGCGCTCGAACTGACATTTAGGATGCCTTTTAATTTGCTTGACGTAAAGGGTAGAAACGGTTCGCTTAGAACTGATAAAGCTGTTGCAATCTGCAAAGCCACATACATAATAGTCTGTGTACGCTCAGTGTCGGTTTTAATTTTCTTCCAGGGTTCCTCATCTGCCAGATATTTGTTCCCTAATCTAGCGAGATTCATGAGTTCATTTTGGCTTTCGCGAAAGCGATAACGTTCCACAGAATCGGCAATAACCGAAGGATAGGCTTTTACAGTAGCAAGTGTTTCTTCATCTACAGGAGTAAAGCTTCCTGGAGTTGGAACAACCCCATCATAATATTTATGGGTGAGTACTGCTACTCGATTGATAAAGTTTCCATAAATGGCAACGAGTTCGCTATTGTTGCGTTGTTGGAAGTCTTTCCAGGTAAAATCATTATCCCTGTTTTCTGGAGCATTAGCCGTTAATACATAACGCAACACATCCTGTTGATCCGGGAAATCTTCCAGATATTCATGTAACCATACTGCCCAGTTTTTTGAGGTGGATAGTTTACGGCCTTCCAGATTCAAAAACTCATTTGCGGGTACATTTTCCGGAAGTATATAATCCCCATGTGCTTTGAGCATGGCAGGGAAAATAATACAGTGAAAAACGATATTGTCTTTGCCTATAAAGTGAAGTAGTTTAGTGTCTTTGTCTTTCCAATAGGGTTCCCAATCTTTTCCTTCTTGAGCTGCCCATTCCTTGGTAGAAGAGATATATCCTATGGGTGCATCAAACCATACATAGAGTACCTTTCCTTCGGCACCTTCAACCGGAACAGGAATTCCCCAATCCAGATCACGAGTGACGGCACGGGGTCGTAAACCATCATCGATCCAGGATTTGCATTGCCCATGTACATTTTTCTTCCAGTCCTTTTCGTGACCCTCAATGATCCACTCTTTAAAAAAGGCATCGTATTGATCTAATGGTAAAAACCAATGTTTCGTTTCTTTTAAGGAAGGCACTGCTCCCGAGATCGCACTCTTTGGATTGATAAGATCAGTAGCGTTATGAGAGGTTCCACAGTTTTCACACTGATCGCCATAAGCTTCTTCAAAACCACATTTGGGACAGGTTCCAGTGACAAAACGGTCGGCTAAAAACTGATCGGCTTCGGCATCGTATAATTGCTGATTGGTCTCTTCAATAAACTTTCCCTTTTCGTACATCGTCTTAAAAAAGTCACTGGCAGTTTCATGGTGAATTTTTGCTGAGGTACGGGAATAGTTATCAAACTGTATCCCAAAATCGAGAAAAGATTGTTTGATAATGGCATGATATTTATCTACTACATCCTGAGGCGTGATTCCTTCTTTTTTCGCTTTAAGCGTAATGGGAACTCCGTGTTCATCACTACCACAAACAAAAGCTACATCGTGTCCTTGCATACGTAAGTATCGGGTATAAATATCAGCAGGAACATAAACCCCGGCTAAATGACCGATATGTATGGGACCGTTAGTATACGGTAAGGCAGCAGTAATAGTATAACGTTGTGGCATTCTTATGCATTTTAAAGGCACAAAAATAGGGTTTTAAACGATAAACTCCCTGCTGTTAATCATGGGATAAATCTACAGCTACTTGATCAGGACTGAACGGCTATAATGTTGCCCTCCAAAAGAAATACGATAGATATATTGTCCTGGGTGTAAACGCCTATTGATTTTGGCTTTGATATTGATTTTTTGTTGGCCTTCAAACATAAAATCATTGGCTAATACGCCGACATCCTGACCTAATAAATTATAGAGGGTTACCGTAACTTTTGCCGTAGTAGGCAGGGTAAATTGAATAAAAGTCTGCCCGTTATCATAGGTTGCGAGATGTACAAAAGAAGCCGTATCCGAAAATTCTGGAGTAGATAGGGTGTTACAGGCAAATCCGAGATCCAGAGGTTCAAAGTTTTGTCCAAACAGCACCTGATCGACTAAAGAACCATCAATACATAACCAGTCCTTAAGAAGTGTGGAATAAATATTTCTGAAATCTGTAGTGAACTCAGGATTTCCTACTTCATCAGGGTTTTGTAAATCAGGATGGGTTCCTACAAAGCCTTGTCCTTCGACTGCAGGGCCAAATAGTAATACCGGAGAGGCTGCTCCATGATCGGTACCGTTAGAACCGTTTTCTTCAATACGACGCCCGAATTCCGAAAAGGTTGTGGCAATGACTTCGTTCTGCATGCCGCTGGCTGCAAGATCGTCATAGAAATTTTTTACCGTATTGGATAAATCTGCAAATAAGGCTTCCTGGCGTACCCGTTGATCGGCATGGGTGTCAAAACTTCCCATAGTGACCATATACACTTGTGTTCCTAAACCTCCCTTAATCATACGAGCGACGATAGCCAATTGTTGTGCTAATTGCCCATTACCATATTCTACAGCATTTGTAGAGCTTTCATATGCGCTATGTATTACTCCGGCATAAGCAAAAGTCGTGTTAATCGTTCCACGTAGAAAACCTAATTGCTCTCCATAGGTACAACCAGGGATATTTTGCACATCATGTAAAACACCACTTTGTGCAATGACTTCCAATTGTTGTGGGTTGACTACAGAAAAAGCGTAGTTGTTTTCCTCGCCGTCAAATAAGAGGTTTCCAATACTTCCTATTTGAATAGCAGGCGGAATTTCTGGTGGATCGATTAAATAATCAGGATAAAGTTCTTCAAAATAACGACCCAACATTCCTGTATCTTCAATCGTTTCCGGCTGTGCGGAAGCCCAGATATCGGAACTTCTGAAATGCGATAGGTTCTGATCGGGATAGCCTACTCCATGGATGACTCTCATAGCTCCATCTCCCCAAAGGGATTGTAAAGGAGAAAGTGCTGGCGGAATTCCAAAATCAGGGGATAGGTTAAATAACTCGCTTTCCTGATAGCGTATGGTAGGTCTGTTTTGAGCATAAAAATCGTAGTCATAAATAGGAATAATGGTGTTTAATCCATCATTTCCTCCTTTAAGACGAATAAGAACGAGAACGCGATCGCTGTCGGCATTAGCTAGCGCTGTAGTGAGTCGCGAAGGTTGTGCAGCTGTAAGATTCGCTCCACCGACCATCATTGACCCTCCACCTACAAGCCCTAAAGCTTGGATAAAGGAACGACGGTTCCAAAGATCGTGTTCATCATTGTGATGTGCATCCGAAAGTGTTGCTGACGGACGTGTTGTATTCTTTTTCGCTTTACGCGAAAAACCAGAATTATGAGAAGTATCGTTTGTACACATGGGGTTGCTTATTTAAGTTGAAATTCCGGCATTCTAAAAATATGATGCATCAGTAACAAGACTTGATAGGGTGCAGAATCCCAGGAGAGATTCCATAAACCGTCGTCATAGTAATTATCAGGAACTTCCCAACGTAATATTCCAGTGGCCACTTCGTAGTCCATTGGTGTATGTAAGGGTCTGGTAATAAAGAAATGAATGATTTGTTCAGTAATCACCGCAGGGTCATTACTGTTATTGGTGAGATTTATCGCAAATTGCCGGAACTGATCTTGGTCATAATTCCAGGCAGGCCAGGTAATTAATTCCATAATCAACCATCGACCAGTAATGGTACTGGAGTTGATCCAGTCACGGTCGCGTTGCCATCCAGCAACGTCTACAGGATCATACATATCCTGTCCCAAAATACTGTTTCCATAAATAATGAGATCTGTGGTTCCAAAATCAGAATCGTCATATTGAAAACCCAGTTCATTAAGGTAGGTATAGGTGATGTCATACGGGCTTTTGATGATCAGTTCATTGGCATCGATATCAAAGAAATGTTCGCTTTTGAATAGCAAGCGATACACAGGAACCAATTCAAAATCATTAGCCAATAAGGTTTCAGCCATAGCAGTTACAACGTCTTCATTAACATCTCTACTTATAAAAAAGGTATATAACTTTCTGCAGATATAAGGTGCAATCAACGCACTACGTTGTTCAAAAAGAATATCAATAACGTCATCGTAATCCCAATTCCCTTCTTGCTCAAAAATGATTTTATCCGAAGGGTCAAAAGTACTTTCATCAAAAAAGATGGTATCTCCCGGAACACTCCAATGATTATAACCAGTTAGTGCCTTAGCCGTTTGTTCAATATCTACTTGCGTATATCCATTGTCTTGTCCTAAAGTAAAGAGCTCGTAGAGTTCGCGTGCGTAGTTTTCGTTAGGTTCTATATTGGTATTTTCAAAACCATTGAGATAGATTAACATCGCAGGATCTGTCCCAATAGCACGTACAAAATCCCTAAAGTTGCCTAAGGCATGAGTTTGTAGGGTATTCCAATAACGAAAGGTATACGGCGGATAGAAATACGTTTCCTTTTGTGTTACAAAATGATTGAGCCAGAAAAAACTCAATCGTCCTTTTAAACCTGTATTTTGTATTTGTTGTGCTGTAATCCGATACCAGTCTGTGGTTTGTTCATTAGCCTGGTTCTGATAATCGGTATAGTCATTAATATTCCAGAACCCCCAAACTGGAGTAGGGGTATTGGGAAGTGCGATAGCATTGTCAATAATTTGATCAACAGCGTTTTGCGGACTAGTATTGAGTGCGATATTAATATTGGCATCAGAGGTTCCAAAATCTAAACGGCGATACACATGTTTGGCTTTTGTAACATCCCAGGGATTACCCGCATTAGGCACATAGGGAGACAGTGAAGCCACATTACAAGACGTAAGTGTTTCCATAATTGCGTAGTTAAAGGCTATTAAAGATAACCAATTCATGGATAATTAACAATTCATTAACTGTGACTATCTAAACTCAAAAAGGTTTAATTTTAGTACATTGAGACAATCAAATTTATCCTATGGTTACACCTCCTTACTTGAAAGTCGGAGATAAAGTGGCAATTGTAGCCACCGCGCGTAAGATCAGTATAGAAGAACTGGAGGAAGGGATAAACCTTATTACTTCCTGGGGTTTGGTTCCGGTTATCGGAAAAACCATAGGCTTATCCGATCATCAATATGCAGGAACAGATGCCCAACGAGCTACCGATTTTCAAAAAGCTCTAGATGATCCTGAAATAAAAGCCATCTGGTGTGCACGTGGAGGTTATGGAACGGTACGGATCATTGATCAATTGGATTTTTACAAGTTTGTGAAGTACCCCAAATGGATTGTAGGCTATTCTGATGTCACCGTTTTACACAGTCATTTGCATAAAATAGGCTTTAAAACCATACACGCGACCATGCCGGTAAGTATTCCTGATAATACCGCTTTCGCGAAAGCATCTTTACGCGATGCTCTATTTGGAAAGACCACTGCGATTCAATATCAGGATACACATGCTTTACATCGAAAAGGATCTGCTAAAGGAATATTAATTGGCGGAAACCTTTCCATACTATATTCCCTATGCGGAAGTAGTTCAGCGGTGCAAACGGAAGGGAAAATCCTGTTTATAGAAGATCTGGATGAGTACCTTTACCATATTGACCGTATGATCCTTAATTTAAAACGCAACGGGATGTTGGATCATTTGTCCGGACTTATTGTAGGTGGAATGACCAAGATGCATGATAATCGTATCCCTTTTGGAAAAACTGCTGAAGAAATTGTGATGGATGCTGTGCATGAATGCGATTTCCCGATAGCCTTTAATTTCCCGGCAGGGCATCTTGATGATAATAGTGCTTTGGTGATGGGGGCTACAATTGAATTAATGGTTGATAAAGAAAAAACAGTATTTACCTATGTATAGATTCATCGTAGTGAGTTTGTTTTTTTGTATTGCTTGCCAAAAAAAAGAAGCTTGTGATTATCTAGAAGACTATTATCAAACAGTTTATAAAGCCGAACTTGCCTATTGGGAAAATGAATATCAAACAGCGTACGATTTATTGAAAACAGTAGAATCGCGTTGTACCCTATTAAATCAAGAAATTATACGAGAACCACAAATGTTAGCAAGACTCTGTGTGTTATTAGAAAAAGACAAAGAGGCCTTCCCATATTTAGAGCAAATGTTAAAGGAGGGAATGAATTTTGAAACTTTGGAAAATGATCCTATTCTTAATTCACTTAAAAAGTATAAAGAATGGACGGTCCTTAAATCTAAGGAAATAACTTTATTGATAGCATATCGTAATTCGTTAAATCAGGAATTGCGAGAAGAAATTTTGAGAATGAATCGAGAAGATCAGGAGGTTAGGGTAAATGAATCAAGAAAAAAGGATCTAAAAAGTATAGACAGTATACATAAGAAACGAATGAAGGAGATTTTTAAAGAATATGGATATCCACATTACAGACTTGTTGGAAAACCCAGAATGGGTGAAAAAACAGATATAATTTTACTATTAATGCATTTTTTAGAACCTGAATATTTTTCTCCTTTGTTAATTGAGAGTACTAGACAAGGAATTGCACCTCCCGGTTATGTGGGATATATTGTAGACAGAAAAGATCTAGCAAAAGGGGATAAATTTACATATGGCATATATAGTAATGCGGAAGCATCTCAAATAAAGGATTTTAAGAATTTAAATAAACGACGTATCTCTGTTGGATTACCTCCTTGGGAACTAAAAAAAAGAGTAGATTCATTGAGAAATGCCTATTATCGTAATTAATACTAATGAAAATTAAAGTCACCCTTATTCAGGACAGTCCTGTCTTTTTTGATAAAGAAG
>CAZPTJ010000082.1:0-7680 GCA_964589085.1 uncultured Flavobacteriaceae bacterium
TAAAATGCAAAATATCAATACTATAATGCTTAATTAAGGAGCGACTATTTAATAGCTTAACACCTTTCAAATCTTTTAATTTTTTCATAATAATTACTTTAAATTTTATTTTATCAAGGACATTTTAGCAGAGCACCCTTGACTTATGCTCAATTCTTTTACAAAATCAAGAGTTTTTTAAAATTTTCATTGTACTCTATCTTACCATATTTAGAACAATCATTTCTTACAATCACTGCCAGAGCTATTAATCTGAATTGTTAGAAACATTTAGTATTGATCAACATCGATGATAAGATAGATATACTGATATTTGTTCGTGATGAGACCAGTACAGCTTCTATTGTAAATGCACTAGAATACAACACTATTGTTTATTGATTGATCTTACTCCTTAACATTAATATTAAGAGATGCATTACCGTCTACAACAAAAAATAACCCTAAAGAAAAACCTTCACCTGCACTAAAGCTACTTGAACCAGAATTATTGTTACTATTACTTAAGAAAAGAAAATTAGTAGACGTCGTTTCTGAGATATTTTCAAATTTTGATCCTCCAACAATTCTATTTATACTTTCATAACTTCCACCTACAATATAACTTGCTCCAAGTCTATTAATAATCCTACGCTCACCATCCTTACCATAATAGTAAAAAGTTGAATTGTTCTGAAATCCATCTGAAATAGACCAAGTTAAATTAAGATTTAGATCAAATAAAATTGCAGAATGATGACCCGCCTGAAATTCAAATCCATCAATGCCAGCAGCAATTTGATTCCCTACTGAACCTCTACTTCCAACATCGGCAGTAAAATTAAGATGATCATCTAAAGCTTCCATTCCTTTCTTTAATTCCTGATTTTTCTTTACTTGAATTTGTTCTTTAGACGCCGTACCCTTAGATTTAATTTTTTCTTCAGCTGAAATAATATCAAATAAAAATCGCCACAAACATTGAAGACCCTTGCACTTAGAATTATATTCTGAATTTTCGCTCGTCTCTTCTTTCTCTTCTTCTTCTTCTTCTTCTTCTTCTTCTTTCTTTCTTTCTTCTTCTAGTTGATTAGCATAAGATTCAGCTTCATTAGAAATACTACCTGATAATCCTCCTAGAGCAGCTTTTCCTAATCGGCCATCGGGATCTTGGAAATAGATTGGATTGTTATACGTATAATTGTACGGCGTATATCGTCGCATTATTTCGGCTAATGGGTCTATATTCATCCATCGTCCTAATGCAGGATCATAATTTCTGGCCGTAATGTCAACCCATTCTAATCCCAATTCATCCTGTTCTTCTTTTCCTGTAAAACCATATTTATGATCCCTATCCTGTTGGTTATTATTATATCCATGATGTTTCAATCCGAAAGGGTAATAGTTGTTTTCCTCTTTAATCTCCGCAGAGGCAATACTCCCATCCTGATTCGTATCACTATAGGAAAGACGTATATTTCCTAAATGATCTTTATACTGATAGGTATATCTAAATCCATTCGTGTCATCAGGTTCAATATAACCTTCCGAGGTATTAAAGAATTGTAATACCCCATTTTCATAGTTAAAATTTCCAGCATATTGGGTAGTTACCGTTCCTCCTGTATTGATCACGCGTTTCTCTAGCTTTGTTCCTACGGCATCATATAGATATTCAATACGACCAATGTTTAGATCTTTATTGATGGGAACACTAGTAGGAAGGTTGAGGTGATTATAGTTAATTCCTGAAATCCCTTTATTACGGTCTTCTATCATATTCCCATTTGCATCATATACGTATTCAATGGTTTGATCTGTGCCGTCCTTAAAGCCAAAAGTATCCGAGCCATTGTCTTTTGCCTTTATCAATTTATTCCCCGCATCATAGGTATAGATGAGATTATCCATCGTGCCAAAGCCGGTGGCATTTTCATTAGTATGTCCTATGCGTGTAAGGGTCGTGATATTCCCATTTTTATCATAATGAATACCTCCCAGATTATAATTTCCGGTATTGTCTACTGCTGCTGTAATTCGATTTAAAGCATCATAATCATAGGTATAAGATTTTAGACTACTATCGGTATTGGCGGTACGCCAGTAGGTCTGACTGATATTTCCATTATATAAGGCCATACCTCCATTGGGATCATTATAATTGATCTTAAAGGTAAACAGATCATCTCCAGGATTGTTTATATCATTAACATCAGTCAACCATCCTCGAACATTGTAGCGATAATCTACGGTTTGTAATCGAGTATTCCCTATCGTATTTCCTACGCCCTTTTCTACTAGAAATCCTAATTCATCATAGGTATGCTGCGCAATGACTTCTTCAGTACCATTCCCAATCTGATGGGTTTGCGTTAGTAGTCTTGTAGACTGGTCATAGGTAAAACGTTCTACGGTAACTATAGGTACCTGATTATCTTTTGTGTGTGTACTACTAGTTTCCAGTACCTTCCCGGTAAAATCAAGCTTGCTTTCTACAACATCTGTAGTATTTAAAGCTTCGTTTTTACTATAAACCACTATGGCGCGTGCTTTAATATCATAAATAGAGAGTGTAGTGATCCAGTGTGATGTACCAAGTACTTTTACTTTTGATCCTGTAGCCAGGCCTTGTGTTTGTGTGGTAATAGGCTGATCATAAATAGAACCTACAGGTATAGTTAAACCACCAAGATCAAAATTATAATCATCGTAATAGTTGATGGTTAATAGTTCGGTTATTCCTACCGGAATTGTTTCCTTGGTATAGTATACAGCGGTATCATCAATTATAGTGGGTGTATCTGTTCCTGCACGTAAGCGGGTTTCATAACTGGCATAGTTTGTATTGGTATTTACAAAGTTTTGTATGCTAGAACGGCTTGATGTGCTTACCGCAAAACCGGTATAGGCCACACGACCAAAAGCATCGTATTTAGTCACCAACCATCTGTTATCTGCCCGCAAATGCGCATCCTGAGTCATAACGGGTTGATCCGTTTTATTATAGATCATATATTCCCAGTCTTTGCCTGGAATCTTCTTTTCTATCAAGCGGTTTTTAAAATCATAACGGTATTGATAACAGAGTTCGTTACGTTCTGTACTATTAACTCCATCAGTAGTCACTACTTTTGGAGGAATGACATAAGTCAAATTCCCATAATCATCATACACATAATAAGTGTCGTGTGGGGTATTTTCATTATACGTACGTTTTAAGATCATTTGACCTTCTTTATCGGTAAACTGTTCAACGGTATGATCATGTGTATAGACCTGATTGGGTTGCCAGTTTTCATCTTTGGTTACCACCTTACTCAACTCCCCTACATCATAATAGGCAGTTCCCAAACTTACTAGCTGGGGAGCTTCCGTATTTCCTCCACTAAAGTTCACATCAAAAAAGCGTACTTCTTCACTAGCATTGACGTCATAATCCATCCGTATTTCGTGATTATTGCCCAGTTTCCAGTCTGCACCAGGAGTAGCTTGTTTAAGCACCCGATTCAAAGGAGAATTCTCGAATAATTTTTCGCTATACGCATTAATATCAGCTACAGGAACTCCCACAAAATCCTCTGGATAATGGGTATTGTAATATCCTTTTACAGCCATATCCTGATCATTAGTACGGAAAGTGCCAAAATCACCTCCGGTGACATAAGGGAGATGTTCTTTAGCTTTTCTTCCAAACTCATCATACTCACAATGACTGATAATATCGTTACCCTGCGGTGACTGTTGTATGGCAATATTTTGCGACAATCGTCCTAATCCATCAAAATAACTTACCTGATCAATAATATCTGAAGCTTCATTGACTGTGGTCTCGTCAATCACAGTCATCGCTACTTGCGGTACACGAGTATAAACATAATTGACATCACTTAATGCGACAGGATCAATACTGGTGTCGGGGCAACCATTTGAGGTACCATTCCCTGCTTCACCAGGACATTGGTCATTGGCATTACTGACATAACCCGAGGGTTGACTACAGCTTATAGTACTGGTATTAGGATCTCCTAAACCATCACCATCAGTATCGGCATACCAGGTGCTTCCTCCTATGGTTCCCAAAGTGATGGTTATAGATGAAGCGTTAGTACTCCACAGACCCGATTCATTATCGCGAGCTCGTAAATAATACGTCCCGGAAGCATGTAGATTGTAAACACTCTCAGCGTTAGCTAAGCTTGTACCAGAAACATTAGTCCCTTGCCAATACCAGGTCACTCCTGAAGGAGGATTCCCACGTAGAAGACTGGCTCCAGTACAAATCTGCCCAATATTAACAGGGGTAGTTGGTGTGGTTGGAGGAACAGGAACACAACCATTATTCCCTGTAGTTCCTGCGACATTAGGACATTGATCATCGGCATTACTTACATAACCTGAAGGTTGATTACAGCTTATGGTACTCACATTAGGGTCTCCCAGGCCATCGCCATCAGTATCAGCATACCAGGTGCTTCCTCCTATCGTACCAAAAGTGATTGTAATAGATGAAGAGTTTGTACTCCATAAACCAGATGCCGTATGTCGTGCTCTTAAATAGTAGGTTCCTGAGGTATTTAAATTATAAATACTTTGTGAATTAGTAGTACTGGTACCAGAAGCATTTGTGCCCTGCCAATACCAGAGTATTCCTGACGGTGGATTAGCTCTTTGTATACTTGCTCCAGAACAGCTTTGTCCTATATTAGCCGGAGTAGTTGGGGTGCCTGGTGCTGAAAACACGGTATAATTCACCGTGCGAGCAGCACCCCAACAACCAGTACTATTATTTCTTGCTCGGAGATAATATACGGTTCCACTGGTGCGGGTTATACTTGTTCCAGCATTGGCAGTACTGGTACCAGTACTACTCCCCTGCCAATACCAGGTCACTCCGGAAGGTGGATTGGATCGGGTAAGGACGGTACTTCCATTCTGATACTGAACATTTACCGTTGCAGGAGTAGCAGGCGGAGTGTTAATCGTATAATTTACACTACGTGCCGTGCCCCAACAGCCTGTGCTATTGTTACGGGCACGGAGATAGTAGGTGCTTCCACTAGATCGTATAATACTAGTAGATGCATTAGCAGTACTTGTCCCTACAAAACTGCTTTGCCAGTACCAGGTAATCCCTGAAGGTGGAGTATTTCTGGTTAATACCGTACTCCCACAGTTAGTACTTATAGAAGGAGTTGAAGGTGTGGCAGGTGGTGTACTAATACTATAATAAATAATACGCGCAGTACTCCAACAGCCTGAACTGTTATTTCTTGCTCTTAAGTAATATACGGACCCACTAGTTCGTGTGATGCTTGAAGCAGAATTAGCTGTACTGGTACCGCCTGAGCTACTTTGCCAGTAATAGGTTATACCAAATGGAGGATTTCCTCTATTGAGCGTTACAACATCACATTGCTGCTGATTGGGGATTACTACAGGAGGCCTTGAAGGATTAGATGTTATTGTATAGCTAACCAATCGGGCAGGACCCCAGCATCCTGTTTCATCATTGCGTTTTCTCAAATACACAAAACTCCCATTGGTAAAAGTCCTGGAAACACTACTATTAGCCGTACTAGTGCCGCTAGAATAGGTTTGCCAGTAAATGGTTTCATTTGATAAAAACTCAATAGACCTAGTAATCGTAGTACTTCCACAGTTATTAGATATTGAAGGTGCTTTAGGAGGAGTTGTAGGACATTCTTCTCCGCCATTAGGACCATCGATTGTATCTCCAAAAGGGCTTATTATAAATTGTGCTTGAGCAGGAAGAGCCATTAACCCTAATAAAAAGACGATATATATGCTTAATTTTTTCATAATTCAAAAGGGTTATAGATTAGTTTTGACCTTGATAGTGATAATCATTCTCAGAAATAATGTTTCCTTCAGCATCTCGAATACGTTTTAAACGCTGGGAATTATCATATTCATAGGTCATCGTATACCCACGGGGATCTGTCATCGTTTCGACACCCAGAAGTGGCTTGTAGGTATAAGTGCTTATCATCGCATCGGGCATATCAGTTCTAAGACTATCAATTGCATTTAGGTTAGATTCATTATAAGTTTTTAACGTAGCTACCGATATTTCCAGGGCTGTTGCAATTTCCTGATATGAGGCATTTTCAATCTTAGCAATAGGATGCAATTTATTATATCCCCAGATATAGGAGCCAATAGCACCATCGGTCTGTCGATATTCCAGAAGATTACCATATTCGTCATAGGATATAAATTCTACTCGTTCGGTGAAATCATCACTGGTTTCTTTTTTGGTTTCTATAGTAATGGGTTGATAAATGCCTTCTTTAAGTGCATAATGGGTAATATGTTCTCCTAAAAGACGACCATCTTTTATGCCTTTTATCTCTACAGGTGTCGCGCGCCTGTTTTGCGCGACTAATTCTGTCATATTAGCTAGAATGCTTTCTGAGGGATATTTAATTCTTTTTGTTATATACTCTCCTTCACTGTTAATATTGATTGTGCGAGTAGGCCATAAATGTCCATTTCCCAGATACTCGTTTGATGTCGTCGATGAAATGACGTTATCATCAAAAAAAGTTTGAGTTGTCGTCTGGGTTAACAATGCCTTTTTACCGAACAGATGATAGCGTAAATAATGCGGTATATTAATACTAGCGTAGTACATTTTCCAAGTAGGGATAGTTGCTATAGCCTCTGTTGTATATGTATATGATGTTTGCTGTACTTTTTCATTATCCGTATTATATAGAATTTCTTCTTTCATACTTCCATTAATGTGGTCAAATGAATCTGGCGTGATTCCTAAGTAATATGCATTTCCATAGTTTACAAAACGTTGCCCCCCCAATCCTAAATTATAATTGTACCACCCATCAGCTGGTGTGTTACCTATAAATCGGGTATAATGAATATTGGGAGTATTAAAATAAAAGCATTCTTTACGGCCATTAGCTATTCCGGAAGCATTGACTATACGTTCTGTAACTTTATCATAGCCGATATGTGCACCAGGCCCTCGTAATTGGGGTGATGAACTTAAATTAATATTGCTTGCATTATAATTTTCTGGTGAATAGTCAAAATAACCTGACTTGGAATGAAAGATTAGTTCATCCATTAGACGCCCGGAAGCCATAGGTGTACCAAATCGTTCTTGTGTATAATCATAGGTCTTTTTATTAACAAACTCGTCATTTACTCCATAATTTGTCACACTTTTTATGCGAGAACCTCCTACTTCATACTCTCGTAGGTTTGGGAATGGTGGCGATGGAGGAACATCAAAAATCTGTGCATTATAGTTTAGGGAAGAAACGGCTACAATCTGTCCAGAATTGGAATTGTCATACTGAGGGAAAGACAATTGATAGGTTCCATTAGGTAAACTCAAGGTTCCTTCAACTTCAATTGAATTATTATTCTGTGATGGAGTCATTCCATAACTTAAGGGAAGTCCAAAATCACTAACCGGGACATATACTGTTCCTGTATTAACATCGGTTATGATTACAGCAGGCTGATTTTCTGCTCCACTACAGTTAAATTCACAACGCAAAGTGAGATTTACTCTAAAATTCTGACTAAAAGGAATCGTCCCAGATCCTGCTATAGTAAATTGCCCGCTTCCGGTAAATGTAGTTCCTTGCTGTGACTGTAGATTGGCACGCTCTAAATATTGATAATTAAACTTGTAATCTGTAGAGTTAA
>CAZPTJ010000082.1:7780-12567 GCA_964589085.1 uncultured Flavobacteriaceae bacterium
TGTAGATTGGCACGCTCTAAATATTGATAATTAAACTTGTAATCTGTAGAGTTAAAATAGTTCTCGATAAAGTTTGTTGGGGTTTCCACAGTGGCACGATTGCCTTCATATTCAAAAACGGAATATCCTTGGGTAGGATAGGTTATTTTGGTCAATAGACCAATTTTACCAAAGGTAAAATCGCTACGACGGTTTGCTCCTTCATAGATCATATAACGATCAGTAAAACTTCCTGTCACCGTAGTACCACGCACAAATCGACCCATCGTAGGAATACGTAATTTTAAATTCCCTTGTGGGGAATTATACATATTGACCTCACCATTATAGAATCCCCAAAAATCAACCGAAGGGGAGTCTTTTTCAGGAAGTGCATTGGGTTGTTCATACTCAAAGGTATAACGCTGATCATCGACTAAAACCTCATCCAGTTTTAAGCGCAAGTTCTTTTCTCTTTCCAAATCATTGTTATGGTCACTGTTAAAATAACTGTAGTTCAAGGATGCTGTTTTAATGGTCTGTCCCAATTGATTATTCACAGTAATTGACGATAATTTTTGTTGATTAGTTCCCAAATTAGGTAAGGCATTAGGATTAACCGGAGCTATGGCATCCCGATGTGCTTCCCAACTATAAAGATCTATGCGATTGCTCAATCCAAAGAGTATTTCTCCAAAATCTCCATGAATACGCGTCAAGTACTTTGTTTTCATAACAGAGATATTACAATCTATTTGTAATTCGGTGGAAGCATATCGTCTTGATTGCTCAAAAACTACTGGATTTTGTGATCCGTTTGGATTGAGACTGTGGGAATGTGAGTATTTGGGATAAGTAAAATACAATCCATCTTCGTATTCAAAAAATAAGGCCCTGTTATTAGGGGATGTAATACGGTCTAGGTGCCAACTTGTCACCGAGTTCCGTATTTTACTACGATCTGTTACTATTCCCACAATGGAACGTACATCATCTTCTCGACTTAGGTTAGAAGTACCGTTATAAGGGCTAGCTTGTGATCGAAAAGGATCTGAAATTTCGATACTCTCAAAAAAGTAATGATATCCTAAGGGATCAATAACCTCAAATGTCCAGTTATCTACATTGTATTTTACAATGACTTCCTGATTGTTATGATTAATCCCCGTAATAATTAGATCACCACTAGTATTGGTTGTTCCTGAAGTTATTTTAGGCAAAGTAAACTGATAGCTTCCGCTAAAGAGATTAATGGTGAATAAATCAGGTTCTATGTCTTTATGATAATTACCTATATGGCCATCATTTAAATAGATAGAGTCTTGAACATTGATTTTAAAGTCAGGACCAGCGTCTACATCAGAAATCTCAGGTGTATAGATATAGCCTACACTACTAAAATCAGCCGCTGAACCCTGCAAGACATCATCAAAACCATTGATCTTTCTACTAATGATCGCATTTGCAGAAAGGTTCCACCCTAGCCCTACCCAGCTCGCTTCCTGATCGACTCGAATTCCAGAAGAGTTATAAGACAAATTGATGGGGATACTCAATCCATCAAAATCAACAGTGTAAATAGGAACCCCTAGATTTACGGTTCCTGTATATTTTCCGACAGCGAGCTCTCCAAAAGTTCCTAAAGAAGCAACATCAGGGCTTTTAGGAATACGTTCAACATAATGTTCTGGGTTACTAAAATTATAATTATCTACCTGAGCCGTTGTTTTCTGGGGTATCCAAAAATACATTAAGATTAAACCGATTAGAAATCGACAAACGTTGTTCATAATGAGTGGGTTTAGTGATTTTCTTTTATTATTCATAAGTAATTATGACTACTTCATAGTATTATTTAGATTATTTTCATAACTCTGAAATCTGATTTTTAATTATTTTAAAACCAGATTATAATTTTAGGAATGTGTATTGGAAATTATGCCAGGATATATGTTTTTATCCTTACTTTCTTTTAATAGCTAAGCATATTTTTAATTAAATAACTTAACTTCCCCTACAATTCATATTATCTATTAATGTATGTTTCAATAAAAGTGTTACGTTGTTTTTAGCTTTTTAACATTTAATGATTAATTTATTGTCTAGTTTCGTTTTTAAGCTTCAGACATTTGAATTTGATATTTTTCTTTTGCTTTTCTTAGGAACTAATTTGTAATACAATTTAATTTTAATAACTCCCCATCTTTTCCTATTTCAAATTAAATACATTAATCATTTTAAAAAAAAAAAGTGTATTCGCGTTTTATAAAATGAGAAAAAATGGATTTTTTAATTTCTTATAATCAGACATGTACATTCGAAAAAAAATTATACTTCTCCTAATACTTTTATCCTGTTTTTCATATGGTCAAAACCTAAAAGAAGAAGAAAATCACGAAAAAGCAATTTCTTTTTTGAACCAGAATAATAAGGATAGTCTTTTTTACTACACCCAAAAACTACAAGAATCAAAAAATCATTGTAGAAGGTTTCTCGCGATGTATTTTGAAGCTAATTATTATTACTATAACAGCGAGTATACAAAATGCAAAGAGAAGTTAGATGAAATATTGACAGCACTAGAAGATCATAAAACTTCTGATACTTATACTTACTCAGAAAGACTGGTAGGGAAAACCTATACTGAATGTATCAATATCGTAAAATTAAACATTTATCGTCGTTTTTTTCATATTCATAGAAATCAAGGTAACTATATAAAAGCCTATGATTACCTTACTTTAAGAAAAGAAATAGTAGATAGTTTACCAGAAAGAAACACATATTATTTAAGACAAAAAATATCTGTTGAAAAAGAAAGATCATTTTTAAAAAAATCAGTAAGTGATTATAAATCGAGCTTAAAAATTTTAACAGATGTAAGTGATCAGATAAAAAATGTGATAATTGACAGTAGTGATTTATGGTATAAACAATTTTTATTAGAAAAATCAGATATCTATGTGGGTATAGGAATTGCTTACAATTATTTATCTAGTGAAGATACTGCATTATTAGATTCTGCTGATTTCTATTATGACAAAGCTTTTGCGCTAACTCAAAAACATGATGACACTTCTAAACGTCACAAGCGCACACATTATTTAAGAAAAGCATCCATAAATTATAGAAGAAGAGAATATAATGCGACTTTAAAATATTTAGATACTGTTGAAAAGTTTAATAATAAAAGTTCTTTTTCAAGTAATAAACTAAAAGCCAGAGTGTACAACAAAACTTCTCAAATTGATTCGGCAATTTTCTATGCAGCCAAAACATTAAAACTTATAGAAAAAAAAGATGGTCTAGAGCTAGATAGGACTTATATGATCGAAATCTTAGCAAAAAACTATTATAAGAAAAATGAATATGATAGTGCCTTTGTATACTCTCAAAGACTGATTGAAACTATTGAGAATGAAAGTAAAACCAAATTAGAAACAGAGCGATTTCTTAAAGAAGATGAGATAGCTGAAATTCAAGAATTGAATGCTTCTATTCATCAAAAAATGAAAAAATCTAAAGGAATTCTTAACATAATTATCGTTAGCTCTTTTATTTCAATTATTGGGATGGTGTTCTTCTATAGGAAAAAAAGAACAGAACAATCTAAACTCATTGAGGATTGGAGATCAAAATATGATAAATTACTCAATATCAATACTAAAAACAGAAGTTATACTATTGATACTTCTCTAGAAGAAAAAATTCTAATAGGTTTAAACAAAATAGAAGAAACAGATATCTTTTTAGATAAAAATCTTAATCTTCAAGTACTATCAAAATTACTAAATACCAACACATCATATCTATCAAAGATAATTAACAAGCACAAAGAAAAAACGTTTAGGCAATATGTAACTCAAATAAGAATTGAAAGATTAATTAAAAATCTGGATGATGACCCTATCCAACGAAAATATTCTATTCAAACTTTAGGAGAATCAATTGGATATCCAAATGCGCCATCTTTTACACGAGCTTTTAAAAATTATATGGGATTAAGCCCTTCTGAGTACCTGAAAAAAAAATATTATGGATATTAATGCGATTTTAAAGACTTACTCTTTTTTAGTAATAATGGATCAGATTGGTGCTTTTGAATCATCGTCTTAATTTAAAATTGAATATCAATAGGTTGTGATATAAACTCTCTGTCTATTCTAAATCCAAACACGGTTTTAATGACGAGCGTTATATAATTCTTTCAGGAATGAATAAAAAAGGGTAGATATATCTTTTTGTTATGAATATAGTTTTCTAGGTGCATGCATATTATAAAACAATGATATACTACAGTGATGATGAAAATATAGAGGAATAGGGAAATTATTCCTATATATCACTATTTGATTATAATATCAGAGAAAGTTTCATCAGTGATTTTTTTAATAGTTAAATGTGTTCTGGAATTTGATAATATCAAAAGTATTGTAAACTTGCTAGAATTAAAAAGTATAGAATTAGATTCTAAGATTTTTGAGATTCCTAAGTTTAAAAAGAATTATAAATATAGTAAAACAGGATAAATTTCAAGTGTTTAAAATAACTGATAAAGAATACGAATTTCCAAATTTAATATTAGGAAGTCTATAAACGGTTCTGTCGCATTAATAATATAGATTTCATTTTTTTGATTCTTTGCTTCAGATTAAGCAGCTAATGAACAAAATGTTTTGAACGTTGAAGATTGAGGATCTTTGATTTGATCCTTTCTAATCATATGTACGATTTCTATTCCTGCGAGTGTTCTTTGTGCTGATTCGAATTCTTTAAATCCTGTGGTAATAGTGATTCTTCTTTTTATA
>CAZPTJ010000083.1:0-2562 GCA_964589085.1 uncultured Flavobacteriaceae bacterium
TACTCTAATGTATGTTTCATCAAGTCTCCAACTATTGGTGACTAACCCTTTACGAGTGTTCATATTTTTCTCTATGTCTTTAGAAAACTTAAAGACCCACCTTTGAATTGTAGAATGGTCCACTTTGACTCCTCGAATAGCCATCAATTCTTCAATGTCACGATAACTTAAACTAAATCGAAATTTGAAATATACTGCCTGTTGTATGATGATGTGAGGATATCGATGGTGTTTGTACATGAAACTACTTTAGAAACCTCTAACTTAAGTATATTTGAAATAGCAAGATTAATGCGACAGAACCATTCTAATAATAATATAGCCCATCCTGAGATGGAAATTGACTTAGATAAATACTATTGTTTATACTGCTGATAAACAGCGTTATATCAATTTCATTCTTATGCATTTTTTGTTAATCTTTTCTCATAATATAGGATAGCGTTTGGATAATTCAAAATTTATCAGGTACTTTGATCCATATTTAGAATTGAAATTTTTGTAGATGCTCAAGTTTTGAGACTACTAAAATATTGAGATCGACATTTTGAAAAACTCCTGTTCTGAGTTATCGATTCCCTAGATAATTTTGGAACTTCAAAATCGATCTCTCCCTAATACAATATGCATTATTGAATAAATAATGAATATTTGTATAGGTTATTCAATTCCAGATTAAGTTTTCCCTACAAACTAATGTTGCGATTAAGGCTTATCCCTTTGTTGTTTTTAGAGTCATTGTATTGTGACCTTTCCTAAAAACTTCCTGGCGGTATACCCTCATTTTCAATTTAAAATGGAGTTATTATGTATACTTTCTTTTTCAAAAATCACCTTTCAATAGGTGCTATTCTATTGCTTTCTATAGTCGTTACTAAAGAAACGATTCAACGAAAAATCCTTAGAACGGCAGATGGTGACTGCATTATCTATGTTGCAGTAGATGCTTCAGTCAAAACTAATACACTTAAAACCTATTTCTGGTATCGTTCTGGCGAGATTCATCATTCTACCGGAGGCATAGGTGGTGATGTATTGCATAAAGAATATATCAAGTATTACAATGACCGACAACTTGCTGAACAAGGTCAATTTTACTACGGTTTAAAAGACGGTCTCTGGAAATCCTGGTACCCCAATGGCGCAATAGCAACAGTCATTAATTATCAAAAAGGGGTTATCAATGGAAAATATTTGGAATACGACATTTCGGGTAATTTAATTACACGGGGAATCTATCGTAACGGATTAAAATCTGGAAAATGGATTGATTATAAGAATGAAGGAGATACTCTTTCTTATAAAAAAGGAGCCATAGTTAAGGAAAAGATTAAAGATTCCAGCGATACCATACGAAAGCCCTTTGCCGTAGTAAAAAAATGGTCGGGTTGGATTAAAAGAAAACTCAGTCGTAAAAAAGATAGTACAGACACTATCATACCTAAATCAAAAAAGGAAAAAACAACTAGATCAAAACGCAATAAGCGAAAAGGGAAATCTGATGAAAATGCACTTTAAAAATAGACATTTAAAGGCATCGGCCCTATTGAATGCCGTAACCATTAGCCTGATTGTAGCATTATTCTGTAGTGCATTAATTGCATTATGGTATAGCAATCAATTGATCATCCGTCAACAAGATGGGCATATCAGTTTAATTGAAGAAAATAGATATGCTACTCATCAGTTCCTGGCCAATTACAGTAATAGTCCCTTATTACAAATAGATTTTAAGGCTTATGAAAATAAAGGGGTTCAATCTGAATATATGCTTAAACCCTGGGGTATATACAAAGCACTTACAGTGAGAAGTTATGGTCATCAGGATTCCATTTCAAAATCGTTTTTACTTGGAAATACGGTTACGCAAAATCAACAAATAGATGTACATCTCATTGATCATGGTAAACCCTTAAAGTATGCAGGAACAGTATCTTTTTCTCAAAATTTAAAAATTCCTAATGCGCGTTTGGAAAATCATTTCCTTCCCAAAATCAAAAATACCTTAAAACGAACGGGGAAAATAACCCCTTCAATTGATAGAATACCTCAGGTCTTCTTATATACAGAAGATAATGCTGTTTATGATAAAGAGATCGTTTCTCTTGAAAAGATAATAGATACAGGAGGGAAACTGATTAACAGTTTCAATAAAAAAACTATTGAAATCAACACTTCAGGCAATTCCATTATCGAAAACATAACCTTAAAGGGAAATATCATTCTCAGAGGAACTCAAAAATTAATTATATCCGCTACTGCTCAATTACACGACATTATTATACAAGCTCCAGAAGTACAGTTTATCGAAGGTTTTACAGGAAATGTACAGGTCATAGCGTCCAGAAATGTTCACCTTATGGAAGGTACTACTCTAAGTTACCCTTCCAGTATTTATGTAGAAAACAGTGTGGATTCTGTTACTGTCTCCTTAGATAAAAAGTCAATGATTCAGGGGGGATTAGTCATCAACAGTAAAGAAAAAATAAAGAGTAGAACGCGTAGACTATATACTGATGAAGAAACCATAATTATCGGAGATGTATTTTGTAATTGTACGGC
>CAZPTJ010000083.1:2662-12467 GCA_964589085.1 uncultured Flavobacteriaceae bacterium
TATATACTGATGAAGAAACCATAATTATCGGAGATGTATTTTGTAATTGTACGGCCGATTTAAGAGGTTCTGTTTATGGCTCAAGTACCATTGATCGATTTGAATATAAGACACCCACTACCACTGTAGAAAACCTACTGGTCAATGCCACTTTTGCCTCAGACAGTATTCCAAAAGGATTTTTACGTCTGCCGCTGGACACTAACGAAAACATACACTATGATATCATTAAAGAGTTATAACCACCTTAAGGCTTCTTCTCTGGTAGAAACAGTCATTGCATTGACAATATGTGCTGCCTGCCTGGCTATTGCCATTTTGGTTTTTGTACAGATATCGATGCATTCAAAAGGAATAACACAAATAAAAGCCACACAGCAAGTTGATGAGTTGATGTATCAGGACTGGTTGACTTCCGAAAGTATAGATGATGATCGTATTACCTATCCTGAATACACATTTTCCCGAAGCAAAAAAGCACACACTGAAAACAATGAGTGGTCTGAGATTCAATACATAATGAATTTTCGTCAGCAAGAAGTCATAAAATCTATGCTAATCTTTAATTCTCATGAATAAAAGCACCCTTAAAGCATATACAATTATGGAAGTCCTAATTACGCTAGTAATTAGCACCATAGTTATTGCCTTAGTGTATACTGTTTTCCTATATCTGGATCAACAAATGGTACGCTATCAAAATCACAGTACCGCTATTCAGGAGTATAAAATTTTAGAACAAACCCTTAAACGAGATTTATATGGCTGTGAATATGTTAGACTAATAGATGTCGATCAAATTGATCTCATTAATTATGATGAATCCGTAATATCCTATAAAAAAGAAGGGAGTGTACTCCTGAGAAAATCTCATCAGGGGTCTTATGTCAATGTAGGTATTCCGGTATTAAATTGGAATTTAGAAACCTCCTACCAACCTAATAAGTCAGGGGTCTTACTTAAAGTAACCACTGTACTATCTGGAGATACGATATCACTGCGGTTTCCAAAAATGAAAACGGAAATGCGAATAAACTCAAATATCTAATGCGAATAGAAATTTCAGAACATAAACCGTTGGCTCATACTTCAAAAAAGAAAGTTTCTTTCTTTGAAAAAGACCTGACGTTCTTTTCTTCTTTTTCTAATAAAAAGAAGGAAACGTTCTACCGCGAGTTTTCGCTATTGCTTAAATCGGGAGTTGATTTTAATAAGGCATTGGAACTCCTTATTGTTCAGGAAAAGAATAAAAAAATAAAAACACTATATACTACTATACATCAAAACGTTATACGCGGAAAATCTCTTTTTGAATCACTGCAAAGTCTAAAAGAATTTTCTGCCTATGAAATCTACAGTGTAAAGGCTGGAGAGGACATTAGGAAACTTCCTGAGGTACTCGATGAGCTTCAAAAATATTTTGAACGTAAGATTAAAATCAAGCGACAGATCACTTCCATTTTTGCTTATCCCTCTTTTGTTCTTGTACTAACACTAGGAGTGCTCTATTTTATGTTGAATTATGTAGTCCCTATGTTTTCCAATATTTTCAAACAATTTGGAGGAGAGTTACCCGTAATTACACAATATGTAGTCGCATTATCTTCAAAATTCAATACCATTTTATTGATTATCGGAGCATTGATTGTTGCCTTGATTTTCATTCATAGGTCCTTAAAATCAAAGGAATCGTATACGCTACTCTTAGGTAAGATTATTTTAAAGATTCCTCTTTTTGGTAAGAATGTAAAACGTATCGCTTTGACAAAATTTTGTCAGGCTATGGCACTTTTACTGTCCGCAAAAACACCATTGCCAGAGGCATTAGAATTAACCTCAAGTCTAGTCAATTTCTATCCACTTAAAAAAGCGATTCTGCTTGCTAAAAAGCAAGTCATCAAGGGTGTTCCTTTACATGAAAGTCTTAAAGGATCCCTTTTTGACACTAAGCTTATTACCATGATTACCATAGGCGAAGAAGTTAATGAGTTGGATGTTATGTTTGACAAATTAGCTAAACAACTCAATGATGAAATGGAATATGCCACTAAAATTATTGGGAGCATTATAGAACCTTTTATGATTCTCATCATCGCGATAATCGTAGGGTTTATTCTTATTGCCATGTATTACCCCATGTTCAGTTTAAGTCAAGTTATTGGAAATTAAATTATTAAAAAACTATATGGAATATCTAAAAAATAAAAAGATGAAAAGAACAAAAAAAATGAAGCTGAAAGCCTATTCCCTTACAGAAGTCCTAATAGTCTTATGTATTATCGGGATTATTATCTATCTCGCCGTTCCTGATCAAACATCGACCATCGGTAGAGCAAGAGCTATAGAAGCACAGAATATGCTTAATATGGTGCATGGTCTTCAGAAAAGCCATTACTACAGATACGCAAAATATTCGGCCGATTTTGAAGAAATAGGCTTTGAACAATCTACAACAACAGACCAGGGAGGATTAGCCGTATATAAAATAAGCATTATAGAAGCTTCACAAAATTCTTTTAAAGCACAAGCCGTATCCATTCAGGATTTAGATGGAGATGGTGCATTTAATACCTGGGAAATAGATCAGGATCGTATTTTAAAAGAAGTCGTTAAAGACTAAGTTATGGGATTAAACACTATCATATCTATAAGCATTATAATGGTCTTAGCTATTATTATCTATCAGGATCTTAAATTCAGATTTCTTGATGTAAAATATGCGGTACTACTATTACTACTATGTATCTGGTATCATATCGAAAACCCTTTGCTTAATTATGGTAACATCCTATTGATTCTTGGGTTTATTGGATTAAACCTTGTGCTTCTTATCGCCTATTTCAGTCTTAAAAAGGGACGTTTCTTTAATCCTATTGATCGTCTGTTAGGTCTTGGAGATATTGTCTTTTTTATGGCGATAGCACCACTATTTTTAGTCCATCAATACATCCTTTTCTTTATTTCGGGTCTACTTTTTTCTTTGGTATTAACACTAAGCCTTCGACTCGTTACTAAGAAAGAAAAGAATCTGCCTTTGGCCGGTTATATGTCCATTTACCTTGGGAGTATTTTTTTAATTAACCTCTTGTTTAATAAAGCATTTTTAAACCTTGGATTACACTAAAGACTACATAGAACTCTCTCTGGAAATGCAGCAGCTCATTGGTGCTGAAGAAGCAAATCATTTTGGTATCATTCCAAAAGCCTGTTCTGATACACAATTTACTTTTTATTTTGACGTATCCAGAGCTCAGGACACTGATGAGATCAAACAAGATTTGAGACTATTGTATGATAAATCTATCATTCTTGAACCTATAGATCAAAGTGTGCTTCAAAAATCACTAGCCATTTATTATCGTAGTGGTAATGAAAATATGGTTATACCTGAAATGACCAATGATTTTCTGGAGAACCTCATAGGTACTGCTCGAAAATTAAATGCAAGTGATATTCATATCGAAATCTATAGTAACCAGGCGCGTGTACGTTTACGTATTGATGGAAATCTTATTGAGCAAAACAATATTGAAAAAGAAGATTATGCAGAGCTTATCAATCAGATAAAAATTAAATCCAAACTCAATATTACAGAAAAACGTCTCCCTCAGGACGGACGTATTGAATATGAAAAGTTTGATATCAGAGTTTCCATATTACCCACACATTACGGGGAAAACGTCGTTATGCGTATTCTCGGAAAAGATGCCTCCAATTTGAATATAACCTCATTGGGATTGGGAGAAAAGGAATACTCCATATATATGGAAGGTGTCAAAAAACCCAATGGTATTGTTTTAATTAGTGGTCCTACAGGTTCGGGAAAAACGACCACACTCTATGCCACTTTAAAACATCTTAACAGTACCGAAAAAAAGATCGTCACCGTAGAAGATCCTATTGAGTATACCTTAAAAGGTATTAATCAAGTACAATTACGAGAAGACATCGGTTTAGATTTTACAGCGGCTTTAAAATCATTTCTGAGACAAGATCCTGATATCATTATGTTGGGAGAAATACGAGATGCAAAAACTGCACAGATGGCTATAAGAGCATCGCTCACCGGGCATCTGGTACTATCTACTATACATACAAATTCGGCTATCGGGACATTATCTCGCCTGGAAGATATGGGGGTTCCCTCCTTTTTGATTGCAGAAACATTAAACGTTTCTGTTGCACAACGATTAGTACGTCTATTATGTGATCACTGTAAAAAGAAAGTAAAAGCACAACCTAAAGACTTCCCGGAGTCCTTTCAAACAGGAGAAACCGCAATTCCAGCATATTACTATCAAGCTGGAGGATGTCCATCCTGCCACTTTACGGGCTATGGAGGAAGGCGGGCAATCTATGAGGTCTTGAATATCTCCCCAACCATTACTACTCATATAAAAAACAGTCAGTATCACCATATAGAAGACGCTTTTCGCGAAAAGCGATTAGCCGATAAAGCATTAGAATTATTAACACAAGGAGTTACTTCCTTAGACGAAATATACCCCTTTCTCATTCACGCATAATGCAGTATGAACTCATGAAGACAACAAAGAAACTTATGAAAACAATCAAGATGAAATTAAGACTATTCTTCCTCATAATAGGCCTGTCATTACCCATGTTCGGTCAGATAGATTTAGAAAAAGTCAATACAGAATTTGATCGTATTGCTCAACAGCGCAAGGGTATTAATGAAACCTTACGTATCGATGTGGAAGGACTTACCTTAAGTGAACTCATTACCACCATAGGTGAAGAGCATGAGCTCAATTTCAATGTTACTGACGAACTGGATGAAGTCGTCAATAGTAATTTTTATGATGTTGTTGTACGCGATGTATTACTTTTTCTTTTACAACGCTATAAACTCGATATTGAGTTTATTAATGGGATTATGGTATTTAGTAAACCCAAAGCTATTGAGAAAAAAGAGATTCCTCTACCACCAAAAGAGATAGACGTAAGTTATAATGAAAAAAATGAATTCCTTTCCGTAAAACTTAAAAACGACTCGCTTCCTCAAGTAGCTCAAGCCATTACAGATGCTTCAAAAAAGAATATTGTGTTGGCACCCGATATTAAAGATGCCAAGGTCTCTTCGTATATCCTTAACAGACCCTTTGAACAAGTACTGGATATGATGGCTAAATCTAATGGGCTTGTCCTGATCAAGGATGAAAACGATTTTTACTATCTCGCAAAGGACAACGCTCCTAAGGAAGAAAAGGCTAATCCAAATAGTAGACGTTCCCGTAGAGGAGGAACTGCTCAAGCCAGTCAAACTCCAATTTCCGGCACTCTGAATTTAGCACTGGATGAAGCTGGATTTATTGATATTAAAGCTATTGATGTACCGGTAACCGCCGTTATTGAACAAGTTTCGGATAAGCTTAATATTCATTATTCCATGTATGACAAACCGGAGGAAGATGTAAAAATGACATTAGTAGCGACCGGGATTACCTTTGATGATGTTTTAACTAACATGTTTAGAGGTAAGGAGTATACCTTTTCTAAAGAAGATGACTTTTATCTTATTGGAAAACACGATACAGAAGGCTTACTCCAAACAAAGCTTATCCAGTTAGAAAACCGATCTATTGAAACGGTACTGGAAAGTGTTCCACAGAGTATTACCGAAAGCCTTGAAATTAAAGAGTTTATAGAACTTAATGGTTTTGTAGTTACCGGATCCAAGACACAATTGGAAATTTTTAAAACCTATATTCATGAAATAGATGTTGTTGTTCCTGTGGTAAAAATTGAAGTGTTGATCGTACAGTATCAAAAAGGTTATGATATTAATACCGGACTTCAATTAGGTATCGATAATCAGGAACGTACAACTTCCGGCACTTTCTTACCTGGAGCAGATGTCACTTTAAACTCAGGCTCTGTAAATAATCTTATCGATGCTTTTAATGGCTTTGGTATTGTACGTTTAGGTAAAGTAACCCGGGAGTTTTATGCCAATCTCAGAGCCATGGAAAACAACTCCATGGTTAAGATCGCTTCTACTCCAAAACTAGTTACGCTCAATGGTCATGAAGCTACTTCTACCATAGGAGAAACCAGTTATTATTTTGAACAGACGAATCAACTTGCCAATGTAAACGGAGGCGGTGTTGGTCAGAATTTATTGCAATCCGGAACCTTTCAGTCTACAGATGCAAATCTAAGTGTCAATATCACTCCACAGGTTTCTAAAGACGAGCATGTCACCTTATCTATTGAAGTGGAACGCAGTTCCTTTTTAGGGAGAATAAGTCCTAATGCTCCTCCAGATAGAGCAACACAACGTTTCCAATCCTCCATACGGGTAAAAAACAATGAGATGATCCTTCTGGGAGGTCTCGAAGAATTGGAAAAAGAAAATTCGGGTAGTGGTACGCCTGTATTATCAAGAATTCCTGTCATCAAGTGGTTTTTTAGTAATCGAACTAAAAGAAAAGACAAATCAAAGCTGCATTTATTCATTAAGCCTACCATAATCTATTAATATGTTTAATGCTCCTAAAATAAAAACCCTTTTACAGCCGCCTAAACGGTATTATGCCCTAACGGTGGTTATAGATGAAGCCAGTGAATTTGTGATTCACGGTCTTTTAATACGTGATGAACCCAATGGTGATTTTTATATTGAAGAGCGGTTTGCCACCTATTCTTTTGCTGATGTTAAGTCACGATGTAATACAAACTATCCCATACTCATTAATTTTGAAGGAGCCACTATCGTTTCCAAACGAACTACATATCAGGATGGTTATTTAAAGACTGTTCTGTTTAGAGCAAATATGGATGATTTCTATATTTATGAAACCGTTCAGGATACCGATGTATATATATCCTATACCCGGAAAAGTAATTTAGATACGGTGCTGGACGCTTTCGCGAAAGCGGACTTTCATAGTATCAGATTTACCTTAGGTCCCTTTATCTTGTCCAGAAGTATTCCTTATCTGGACACTGATACGCGGCAGATATATGCTTCAACCTATGACATAGAAACTAACGGTCAATATATCACTGACTTTAAAAAGACAGAAGAAACTACTTCCAGAAAGATCCAGGCACTCAAAGAATCTTTTACTGCATATGAGCTCCCGGCCTTATGTGTTTTTCTTGAAGAAAAAATAAAAACACCCCTACTCGCAGGAAGTGAAGAACAGGCACAGTACAATCGACAAGAAGTACGATATAAACAGCTATTTAAAAGAGGTGGTGTAGCTGTACTGACTATCATTATATGTTCCCTTATTTTAGGGCATCTCATTAAAAAAAGTAAAACAAAAACGCTTCTGACAAAACAATCGGAAATTACGTTTTTACAGCAAAGCCAGAATACCATTAATCAACTTACGGAAGAAAAGTCCAATAAGGAGTATATCCTTGCCAATAGTGGATTTAGTAAAAACGGCGTCTTTACAGAATATATTTCTACGATTACCAATTCCGTTCCCTCAGAGATTATCCTGAATACGCTGGACATACAACCACTAGCACAAAAAATAAAACCCGACGAAAAAATAACATTTGACTTTAATAGCATCACTATTGAAGGTTTAAGTACTTCCGACAAAGCATTTGATACTTGGATAGACCTTTTACGCAAAATACCCTGGATCAAACGTCTAGAGGTCATTGATTATAAAATTGATAGAATAAAAAATGATGTGTTCGAAATTAGCATCGAACTCTCTTAAAGCAAAGACCTAATATGTTTACAAATTTAAGTTATAAGAAAAAAGTAATGTATGCGGGGGTACTGGCACTACTACTCATCTTTGCTTCTTTTAAAAAAAATATAAAGAAAATTATTACCGTCAATAGACAACTCCATGAACTGCAGGCTAGTCAATTAGAAAACAAAGATTTCAATAAAGATATTTTAGCTCTTAAAACAGAGATTAACCTTATAGAACAGTACATAGGAGGTGTAGATGTCCGTCCCGAAAATGTACAACAGCAGCTCATCACCTTTATCTCGGGCTCGCCTTTAGAAGTTGACATTATGGGCATAGAACGCATTCATCATTCTGATGTGGATCAATTTAATATTCATACCAATCAGATTACGGTTTCCGGAGATTATAAAAACCTCATAAGCCTACTTGATCAAATAGAAAAAGACTTTAAAGTTTCAAAAATTACCAATGCGCAATTTTTCACAAAAACAAATTACAAGCGCAATCGAAAAGAATTATTCTTAACCCTTTTATTCCAGAATTATGAAAAAGCTTAATGTATTCCTTATCCTATTACTCGCTGTGCTTTGCATCGCTTGTGATGATGTTTTTGAAGAGGACATTAGTGATGATGAAGTATTCCCGTTTTTTCCTTTAGAGGGAGATGTAGTCTCCGGAAATTCGGTAAATTTTCAATGGGATTTTTTAGAAGATGTTGATAGCTATCGTATTCAGGTGTTGAGTGCCGATGGAAATACGGGAATCGTTCTGGACTCCTTGGTGACCACAACTTCCTTACGTGTTAATATTCCTTCCGGGGAGTATTCTTGGAGTGCCAGTGGGGAGAATTTTGCGTTTAGCACGCCTTTCTTTGATCCCATAAATTTTAGTGTGGAATTTTCTGATGATTTATCCAATCAGTCTGTGCAATTACTCACTCCCAGTGACAATTTTATTACCAATACCCTTCCCATTATTTATACCTGGACACCATTAGAAGCTGCTGAATCTTATACTTTTGGATTACAACGCGTTTTAAATGGGACCACGACCGTTCTTGATGAAAATACAGGAATAAACGTTTCTATAGAACCCGCTGCAGACAACTATGAAGAAGACGCCGAATATATCTGGAGCGTACAGGCCATTAATGAAAACTCAACATCACAACCGGTGCAACGCAGTTTGCTTTTAGACCGCACAGTTCCAGAGATTCCAACCTTATTAAGTCCAGCACAAAGCGAACTATTTGATACAGATACCATTCTTTTTTCCTGGACATTACCCACAGATACCGGAAATATACAATCGGCACGGAGCAGTGTTATACAATTCTCGCAAAGTGCAAGTTTTGATGTTATTATCGCTACCGAAACCTTAAGTGCAGCATCGACCACCACAACCTTTGAACTTACAGGAGAATTGTTCTGGAGGGTGCGTGTAGATGATGCCGCAGGAAACAGCAGCGCTTTTAGCGAAGTACGAAGTTTTACCATTAATTAAATGTCCAGAAAAAAAATAAATATCATCCTTATTGCAGTTACGGTAGGTGTCTACGGCGCAATTATGTATAAGTATTTTGGAGGAGGGCAATCCCCTTTGGAAAATATTCCTTTAGCCCTGGAACCTGATCCAGTGGATATCCAGGATAAGGTTGCTCCTCAGGAACCCTTTGTACTGCAACTTAATGATAGAGATCCTTTTTTGGATAAGACCTATCGCAAACGCATTGCACAGGAACGAAAAAACACGACCCTCAAAGTTCCAGTTTCTAAAGCAATGTACAGTGCTCCTCTCCCCTGGCCCAGTATTGAATATCTGGGGTTTACCAAAAGTAATGCTCAGAAAAACCGAACGGCCATTCTGCGTATCGATGGGAAACTCTATCGTAAACGACAAGGGAGTGTGATTAATGATCTAAAAATTCTTCAGGTACGGGATGATTCTATCCAATTGCAATTTCAAAAAAAACGGCAATATTTTAGCAGGCAATGAAGATTGTTTTTTAACTTCTCGTTACACTAATTTTCGAACGCTACCGCGCGAATCTTTCGCGTGGTAATGTGACTATAGTAATTGTCATTTTGATAATGTGTGTCTTAATTGATGTTAACTGA
>CAZPTJ010000084.1:0-12436 GCA_964589085.1 uncultured Flavobacteriaceae bacterium
GAAGGATTATTAAAACATCCATTGACTGATAGTGGCTTGGCAAAATTTCTTGCAGATTATCAGAAAGGGAATTAATAAAAACAGACTATTGATTTAAATAGGCGAGAAGTTCGTTTTCAAAATCTACCTGATATAGATTAGAATGACTATTATATATAGTGCCGTCTGCATTTAAAATAAGTGTTCTACTTTGTGGATTCAACACAGCTAGATCGCGTAAGGCTTTGCTGAAATCCTTAAATTGATATTCTCTATCCAAATGAGATTTATGCGCTTTAATCTTTGATTTCCAACGTTCAATATCATTATTCCAATTAATACCTATAAAATCAAAATCAGGATATTTAGAACGTAAATCCTTACTTTTAGTATGAGCATTTTGCATATGACCCGGATGGTCATACGACCAGAAATAGATAACCGTAGGTTTTTGAATAACATTACTTAAAGTGACCAATCGACCTTCGACATCTACCAAAATCTGATCGGGGATAACATTCCCAGCTCTCATTTTTTTATTCGCCATATAAATCGCGTTCACACGATTTTTGGTACTTTGTTTTTGACAAGCACTATCAAAAGCCGCATAAATTTGATCCGTTTTTTCCATGTTATTGTTATTGGCAATAAAACGCAACGCAAGACTTCTCAACAGACGATCTTTAACATCAGGATTAGATACAACACTATCTATGATTTTAATTTTACTGATATTATGGACAAAAGAAAAAGTATTATAGGGATGTTTTTTTCCATATTGAAGGAAACTCTGATGATTAAAATAATTCTCCAGATAGTTGATATATCCATAATGTCCTACTAAATCTTTGTTGTTATAATTAAAGCTTTCGCGAAAGCTGTAAAAATTATCTGGAAGGTTTTCAATAAATCGAAATTTATTCTTGGAATAATGGGAGAATGGATATTGTTCTTTACGTTGACAGTTATCAATTTTTAATGCAGAAGAAATCAGATTATCAAATGGACTTGAGACCTGTTGCCTTTCTTTGAATTTTTTATATAGATTTTTACGAATGGATAAAAGAGAATCCAGTGAATTTTCAAAAGCTCTAGGATCTTTCTTTTGATAGAGATAGGTAAGTTTACGATCCTCTTCTTCTTTCTTTAAAAACAGATCAATTAAAAAGTTGTTTTTTTCTGCACCGATACCTGTAAAGGACAATGATTCATCAAAATCTTTAGTATTGACACGCAATAAAATACTATCGCCTTCTTCTAGAAAAATCATTTGTCCTTCCCAATGAAGAAAGTTATAGAGTCCTGGCTCAAAGTTTTTAAACTCATAGAAAAAGCGATTGCGAGAATCTAAAAGTACTGTATCTATAGCAACATCATTTTTTGCAATGACCACAGCACTAGTACGAGGGTTGACAATCTCTCCACCCAGATAAGTGCCATCTGCCTTTTTCACATTGTGATTTGTACACCCCGTTAAACACAGGACAGTACTTATAAAAAAGCCGATAACATACTTCATAAGTATCTTAATTTTAATAATAAGAGGTCTTTGTAAAAAGTTGGTTTCATCAAAAGTAACTTTTAGGATTAAAATCCTTTGTTAATTCCTAGTTAAAACCAATTTAGTGCAGTCTGTCTTTATAAAATGGGGAATAATAGGTATTTTTGCACCCGCTAAAACTACTCTCAGCATGTTATCAGTATCTAATTTATCTGTACAATTTGGAAAGCGTATTCTCTTTGATGAGGTTAACACTTCATTTACAACGGGCAATTGTTATGGTATTATAGGCGCCAATGGTGCGGGAAAATCGACTTTCCTTAAAATTTTATCAGGAACGCAAGATGCCACTTCGGGTCATGTGCATCTGGAACCTGGTAAACGTATGTCCGTTCTGGAACAGAATCACTTTGCATATGATGAATTTCCAGTTTTGGAAACGGTGGTTATGGGAAATCAACCCTTATACCAAATAAAAAAGGAGATTGATGCATTATATGCAGACTACTCTGATGATAATGCAGATCGTATAGGAGAGTTGCAGGTACAATTTGAAGAAATGGATGGCTGGAATGCCGATAGTGAGGCAGCAGCCTTATTATCCAATCTGGGAATCAAAGAAGATTTGCATTATACACTTATGGCAGATCTTGACGGTAAACAGCGTGTACGGGTATTACTTGCACAGGCTTTGTTTGGAAACCCAGATGTGTTGATTATGGATGAGCCTACCAACGATCTGGATTACGAAACGATTAACTGGTTAGAGAGTTTTCTAGCAAATTATGATAATTGTGTCATCGTTGTATCCCACGACCGTCACTTTTTGGATTCGGTTTGTACACATATATCAGATATCGATCGAAGTAAGATTACCCATTATAGTGGTAATTACACGTTTTGGTACGAGTCTTCACAACTGGCTGCGCGTCAACGTGCACAACAGAACAAAAAGGCAGAAGAAAAGAAGAAAGAATTGCAGGAGTTTATCGCTCGTTTTAGCGCCAACGTGGCAAAATCTAAGCAAGCTACTTCCCGTAAGAAAATGATCGATAAGCTTAATATAGAAGAGATTAAACCTTCCAGTAGACGCTATCCGGGAATTATTTTTGAACGTGATCGTGAAGCAGGAGATCAAATCCTTAATGTCGATGGCCTTACGGCATCTATAGATGAAGGAATACTATTTAAAAATATTGACATCAATCTTGCAAAAGGAGATAAAGTTGTCGTCTTTTCTAAAGACAGTCGTGCAACATCTGCTTTTTATCAAATCATAAATGACAAAGAAACTGCCGATTCAGGTAAATATAACTGGGGTGTAACCACGACACAATCATATTTGCCACTGGATAACCAGGAGTATTTCCAATCAGATATTAATCTAGTAGACTGGCTGCGACAATATGCACAAACAGAGGAGGAACGGGAAGAGGTATTTTTAAGAGGTTTTCTTGGTAAAATGATTTTTAGCGGAGAAGAAGCATTAAAGAAATCTAATGTATTATCAGGAGGAGAAAAAGTACGCTGCATGATCAGTAAAATGATGATGAAACGCGCTAATATCTTAATGGTTGATGAACCCACAAATCACTTAGATCTGGAATCTATTACAGCTTTTAATAATGCACTTAAGAACTTTAAAGGCACTGTCCTATTGACTACTCACGATCATGAATTTGCACAAACGGTAGGAAATCGTGTGATTGAGTTGACTCCCAAGGGTGTCATAGATCGCTATATGAGCTTTGATGAGTATATGACAGATGCTAAAATTAAGGAACTACGCGCATCTATGTATGAATAGATAGAAAAGGGTCTTTACCGATTGTCAATATTTTCTAAGGATTTATCTACGAGTTGCTTAGCTCTCAGGTAATCTTCATTTTTTACAAATAATACGATCTCATTGAGATAATTAATGGCAAAACCTCCCATCCGGGCACTTTGCCCATCATCTCTTATCATAAATGGGATTTGTGCCTCGTCCAAAACTGCACGCAGATAGTTTACGGTAATTTGAGATCCTGTAAAGATCTTTTTATAGGATGATTTAGGAAAAATACTCATCGGCTTTTATTGTATTTGCTATTCCAAATTACGGAATTAAAATGCTTGCCTTGCGCAAATGCATAATATAACACGACGGCAGCAATAGATTTAAACATAAAAAAGAAAACCATAACATCCTGTTCCAAGCTTTGATTCTTGGTAAACAGACCGTCGGGAATCATAAGGGTACACAATAGACTCAGAAGGGCAACAGAAAACAGAATGTTTTCAAAACTTTTATAGGGCCACATGAACCATTTGCGTAATGGATGCAGATCATTACCCCATTTATGAATCAAATAAAAATAGTCATTCCCTATAGGTGCAAATAATAAAGGGTCATCGGTTTTATAGAGGACGAACATTTTTGAAGGTGCAATGATTTTAAATCCTTCTAATGAGATATGGTGTTTGTTTTCCAGAAACTTAATTTCGTCTACTGCTGCTTGAGGATATTTTCCTTTGAAAAAGCGACTATCCAAAAACCGGAGTCTATAATCGATACATATTTTTTTGATTTGACTTTCGTGAAAAATACGATTACTGTCTAGCAGATCGAGATCAAATGCATTTATCTGTTCTTCATCAGACCGTTGTAGTGTATGTAAGATTTTATTTTCGCGTAGGCGATCCTGCTCAAAAATGCGATGTACCTGATCCATAATAGCCACATCACCTAATGCTTTCTCGCGTTCTTGCTCTAATTTGGATTGAATATTGGTTCTCTGGAGCAACATTTTCTTTTTTTCTTAAAGATAAGCAGTTTGTCTCAAAAAATATACAAGCTATCGTAAACTTGCTCCCAATTCTTGTTCAAATCGATGCTGTAATTTGCTCATTACCTTATCAACTTGTTTATCTGTAAATGTTTTATGCTCATCCTGGAAAACAAATCGTACCGCATAGCTCTTTTTATTATCCGGTAAACCATCTCCCTGATATACATCAAAAAGATCAACGGTTTTCAATAATTTTTTTTCGGTCTGTTTAGCGATGCGTTGTATTTGATCAAACGTAACATTTTGATCAATAAGTAATGCAAAATCACGGCGTACCTCCGGATATTTGGAGATTTCGGTATACTTTATGGCTTTCTTAGATATAACCATAAGAACGGTATCCCAATCAAAATCTGCATAATATACGGGTTGCGTAATGCCAAAACGCTTGAGTAAGGAAGTATGGACATTACCAAAGGTTACTATAGCTTTTTTACCTAAACCTAAAGTAATACCCTCACCCAAAATAGTATTGGTAGCAGTTGTAGTTTGTAAATTGTTGATTCCTAATTTCTCCGTTATTGCTTTTACAATGCCTTTACAATAGAAAAAATCTGTAGGTTTTTGAGCCTGAATCCAGCTTTCTGGTATATTTTGTCCCGTAATAAACAGACTTAAGTGCTTCTGTTCGTCACGATGATCTTCTTTAAATTGATGATAGGTTTTTCCAAATTCAAAAAACTTTAAATCAAAGCGCTTGTGGTTATGATTATGACGTATAGCTTCTAGACCGGAAAATAGCATGGACTGCCGCATAACGCCTAAATCACCACTTAATGGATTAAGCATAGGAATATTATGCGAGGCATTGAGATCATCTGTGTATTCTGCATAATTTGCTGTGGTCAAACTATTGGCCATAATCTCATAGAAACCTTGCCCCGTTAATTGATTGGCAATAATATGCTGTACATTATAATCTTCATACTTAGATACATTGGCAACTGTAGCATTTAACTTAGTGCCAAAGTTTATATTATTATATCCATAAACTCTAAGAATCTCTTCAATAACATCGACTTCTCGAGTAACATCATTACGATATGCCGGGATAGTCATTCCGATACCAGATTCGGTAACATTATTGATCTTAATATCCAAAGAGGTAAGAATGGATTTTATTACTTCTCGGGGAAGCTCTTCACCAATAAGTTTTGTAGCGTTACAGAAGTTTAAAAAAACCTGATGATCTTCAATTTTCTTGGGATAAACATCTACAATATCGCTGGTAATTTCTCCTCCGGCAACTTCTTGTATTAACAAAGCAGCACGTATTAAAGCATATTCTGTAATATTTGGATCAATACCGCGCTCAAAACGAAAAGAGGCATCAGTATTCAATCCATGACGCTTTGCGGTTCTTCTAATGGAAACGGGATTGAAATAAGCACTCTCTAAAAAAATTCCGGTAGTTGCCTCAGAAACACCACTATGAATACCTCCGAAAACACCGGCAATACATATAGGCTTTTCTCCATCACAAATCATTAAATCTTCTTCGTGCAATTCTCGCTCTACTTCATCAAGTGTAGTAAACTTTGTTCCAGAAGCACAGGTTTTAACTTCAATCTTGCTTCCGCTTATTTTTGTCAGATCAAAGGCGTGTAAAGGTTGCCCTAATTCATGAAGAACATAATTTGTAACGTCTACAACATTATTGATAGGAGATAATCCTATGGCTTTAAGACGATGTTGCAGCCAGGCAGGCGAATCTGCTACTTTAAGGCCATTTATAGTAACACCCGCATAACGTGGGCAAAGTTCATTATCAAGAACATTCACATCCACTTTATGTAAACGGTTGTCTATCTTGAATGCACTATTTGAAGGAGTAATGAATTCGTTCTGAATGCCTTGCTGCAGTAAACCAGCTTTTAAGTCTCTCGCTGTTCCTAAATGACTCATGGCGTCTGCACGATTGGGTGTGAGCCCTATTTCAAATACCTGATCATTCTCAATATCAAAAACTTCTGAGGCTGGAGTACCTGGTTTAAGCGTATCTTCAAGAATCATTATTCCATCATGACTTGCTCCAAGACCCAACTCATCTTCTGCACAGATCATTCCGTGAGAAGCCTCACCTCTTATATTTCCTTTTTTTATTTTCCAGGCTTCTCCTTCTGCCGAGTATAAAGTGGTACCTACAGTAGCTACTGGTACTTTCTGGCCAGCTGCAACGTTGGGTGCACCACATACGATTTGAACAGGCGCTTCCTGTCCGATATCAACTTTAGTTAATTTTAACCGATCGGCATTAGGGTGCTGCTCACATTCCAGAACATGGCCTATAACAACCCCATCTAGTCCTCCTTTGACACTTTGGTATGAAGATATACCCTCAATCTCCAATCCGAGATCTGTCAATAATTCACCAGTCTTCTCTGCATCCCAGTCAGTATGTATGAATTGCTTAAGCCAATTATACGATATGTTCATGTTCCAGTTTTATAAGCCACAAATATACTAAGTATCCCTATTTTAAGACGCTTTTTTGATAGTTTCCGTTGTATTTTATCTTATTTTGTTCCAATGAAAAAAATACTACCATTTCTAGTTTGTTTGATTGCACTGTCGTGCGAAAAAGAGAAATCGAAGACCGTAATGGAGACTGCTGTGCTTCAAACGGGAGATTGGCTTGTCGCACTGGAAATTCAAGATGATGAATTATTGCCTTTTAATGTTACTGTTTCTGAAGATCAACAAATCACCATTCGCAATGCTGAAGAGCGTATTGTTGTAGATGAAGTAGTTATTAAAGGCGACAGCATTCGTTTTCAAACTCCTGTTTTTGAAGGATATCTGGAAGGTGTTATTCTTAATGAAGGTACGCTGGTTAAAGGAGATTTTATCAAACCTAGTTTAGATCGTATCGTACCTTTTACAATGGTTTATGGAGAAACAGAGCGTTTTCCTGAATTATCAAAATATGAAAAACCACAGCCTGTAGATGCTAGTGGTATTTGGGAAACCGTTTTTAGTCCCGACCATGAAGAAGATCGATATATTGCTAAGGGTATTTTTAAACAAGATGGAAATAAGGTTACAGGAACATTTAGAACGACTACGGGCGACTATCGTTACTTAGAGGGTATCGTGGCAGGTAACCAATTGAAATTATCAACATTTGATGGAGCTCATGCCTTTCTTTTTACAGCTACGGTAGAAGAAGATAGTTTAATTGGAACCTTTTACAGCGGGAATCATTTTAAAGAACCTTTTCGCGCAAAGCGCAATCCTGAATATGAATTGCCCGATGCCACTGCACTTACTTATATCAAGGAAGGATATGATGGACTTGCTTTTTCTTTTCCTGATGAACAGGGCAATATGATTTCTCTGGAAGATGATCGATTTAAAGATAAAGTCGTCCTTGTACAAATTATGGGAACCTGGTGTCCTAACTGTCTGGATGAAAGTAAATATTATGTAGACTATTTGAAGACGCATCCTGGACAGGAACTCGAAATTATTGCGCTAGCTTTTGAGTATGCACCTACTGTAGAAAAGGCTTTTGCAGGTATCAAACGTCTTAAAGATCGTTTGGGAATCACGTATCCTATCGTTTTGGCGCAATATGGTACCGAAGATAAAAAGCTGGCACAGGAGAAACTACCTATGCTTAATCATGTATTATCTTATCCTACCAGTATTTTTATTGATAAAAAAGGGATGGTACGACGTATTCATACTGGTTTTAATGGTCCAGCCACGGGCGAAAAGCATATCGCTTTTAAAACCGATTTTGAACATTATATAAGTGAATTGCTCTCCGAATAACAATTCCAACTGAACTTTAACAGGCATTCTAATTTCTTTAACAAGACACTAACAGGAATTAGATAGACTCGCCCTATCTTGGAAACAATCTATAGCTGCTTAAAGTAACCGTAGGAATAGAAAAGATAAACATCTCAATACTCGTTTATCCTTAATGACATTCTGATGGACCAACTAAGAACGTTTATAGCAGCAAGAATTGACAGTAATGTCATTTCTATAAACCGACACCCGTAATATGGATGAATGTTAATCATTACCATTGCGGGTGTTTTTATTTTGTATACTAACCCTCCATCATCAGGAGAAATGAGACATTTTAAGTATCTTCCCTAAAAAAAATGATATGCGTTTTCCTCTTTGTATGTTTCTTATACTGTGGTTGTGTTGTCTAAGCTGTAGTGATGACGATCCCGGAAACATTATTCCAGATGATGAAAATCTTTCAGAAAATTTCCCGGATTTTTCTTTTTTAACTACTACCCCTGAAGGAATACAGCGGTATGTATTTGATGTTGCAGAGCAAACAGGAAGTTTGATCAATCTCTCTGAACAAAATGAGGTAGATCCTATTATTGCCAGATCATATGTTGCAGGTCGGGTAGTAGGTTTATATGTTCAGGATCGTGTCTGGCTTGTTAACATGGAAACAGGTAGTGTTGTTATGGGACAAAATATGTTTCCTCTGGCTGATGAAGTCATAAGTAATTGGGCAGTCAATACGGATGAAACGGTTTATATAGGATTCCATACTGATGGAACTTTTGAAGATTTTAATGGTTTTGCACAAAACGTCGTGACGCTGGAGCAGGAACAATTTCCTGTCGGTAATATTGGACAAAGTGTTGAGCCCACGTTTGGACTAAATCATTTAGTTTTCCATAATAACTTTGGTTCTGGGTCAGGAGCGGTAAGTACGTTAGGGTTAATTAATACCCAGAATAATACGGCATTGTCACCAGTGCTTCTTCCCGGAGATTTTGTTACCGGGAGTATCTTTGACGAGCAAAATGATTTGTATGTATTCTCTACTGAAGGACGTTATCATCGTTTTAATATCTCGGATTTGAGTCTTATAGAAACTATTTCTACCGATTTTAGAGCAGTTTTAAATGGCCGTGAACAGTTAGTAGATGATATGGTATATTATACAGCTCAGCCTGCGCTTTCAGAATTAGAAAGACTACCAGCAGTATTTAACCTTACTACAAATGAAGATACACTAGTTGATTTAACTATAAGTTTTCAGGAAATTTCACAAGCACGCTCCTATACTGATCTACAGATTACAGATATGCAATACTCATTTGCAGAAGAGGCATGGATTGTGGGTTATCGTTTTGATACGATTACAAATTCTGGAGGAGGTCTTTTTAAAGTTGATCTAGCTGGGAGCATCTTAGCAGAAATTCAACTGGACGTAATACCTGAGACCTTGGTAGTATTTGAATAAAAGACTTAAAGTGTATAAATCAATACGATGTTTAAGAGCAATTTATTTCTTGATGTCCTTAACTTCCAATAGTTTCTGAATACTGGTTAACGTACCGTTGACATCCGTTTTACGATAACGCTCTTGTAAAAAGAGAGAATCTAGTAAAACCTGAAATTGTGGTAGGGAAAGATATGCTCGTTTATTTTCTACAATATGATTAATAGCATCCAGATAAGGTGTTTTGTCGGCGATATAAGGGGGTGTGGGTTCTTCAAGACTATTTGCTTCATCAAACTCATTTAACATTTCGCCTTCACCGGTCATTAACCATTTGGGATTTAAATCAGTACACTCAACAAGAATTTTTTCTAAAAAGTGAGATCCGATGTTTTTGCCTTGCGTAATTGGTCGCGACAATGTGCTACGACTGGCTCCAATAGCATCTTCTAGGGTATGTGCCCGAAGTCCTTTATGCCTTAAATACTCGCCTAACCGTGTTGAAACCATAAGAAAATAATCTAAAAAATTTGGATATTTATGAAAATTTTCATAAATTTGTTCAAATATTTGAACCAAATGTACGCAAAAATCGAATTACCTCTTGCGGACCATCAAATAAAAATGGTCAACGCAAGTGTACTCGCTTTAAAGTATAAGTGTTCATCATCTTATGTTTCACGTGTTTTGAAATTAAAAGCGTTGCCAAATTCAGTTTTGGCGCGTCAGATTCTGGGAGATGCCTGTTCGGTTATTGGTCATTATGAAAATTTTCATAAAACCAAGAAAAGTTCGTAATATTTCTCAAGGATCAGAAAAAGGAAAATAAACATTACGTAAACACTCTCATAGGTTATGTGATAACAGGGGTAATTTCTGTACGCAATAATCAAGAATAACTTTCTTCCCTAGGCAAGTTGCTTATTGAGGGTGTTTACAATCTAACATTAGATTGTACACTATGCTTTTTATGGCGCTGGGTGGTCTGCTTAGTATCGCAGGATTACTCGCCTTTTTCAGGCGTTTACGTCAGGCCACCTATTTTTTATCAAGAAATCGCAGAGCTTTTCGCTTTTGTGTATTGGACAATGATGCATTGAATACGCAGACCAAGGCAAATTTTAAGCAATGGTATCGGCATTCTGAACCTACACGATGGCAGCTTGTTTTTTCATTAAAGCGGCTCGAGATAGAGTCCTGGTATGATGAGACCGAACGACAATGGTATTTTGTACGTTACATTGAACATTAGAAAATATAATTCCAGATATTCTTGAATTGAACCAATTGTGCGTAGGTAAAGCGTATGATTTGATTTTCCGCTTTCGCAAAAACGGAAAGCGATCTAAGGAAATAAAAGAAATCTGAAAACCATGATGCTATAGCTAAATTGATATAAAATGGCATATGATATTTTATATCAATTTAGCTATATATGATAGTCGAGCCTCTCATTGTGGAGGCTCGACTTTTTCAAAAAAATGTCTACATAAATTTACGGTGAGCCTGGAGAAAAACTAAAACTCACTTTTGTGTAAAAGTATTAGGATATCTTAACGTTATTCTTTGGATACAAGAAATTTTCTTTTTTGTATCGTTGTGCCGTTATCAATTTCCATAAAGTATAATCCTGTAGTTAACGTTCTTATGTCTAGTGCTATGGCATTTTGATCAGTTTTTGCAAAAATGCGCCGTCCAAGTACTTTTTGACCAGAAATATTATAAACCTGCAGCGTTGCTTCAGCACCACTGGTCAAGCTTAACTCTACATTTAAAATATCGGATGCAGGGTTAGGGAAAAGTTGTATTTCTGGATTGGGACTTTCTGTCTGTAGTTGTGCAAAGATATCACGTAGGATGTTATCTGCTCCTTCTGTATTTGTGAGGCTACTTTTATCAACCTTAAAACCATTACAAGTTGCCCCGCTTTCAATAAGAGCAACAAATGGCGGTACGTCAAATGGCCCTACAACACCATCTCCATCAATATCGGCACATACCGTTTGAATACCTAGATCAAGAATTTGCACAAAGGGAGCGACGTCTAGTAAATTAACCACACCATCTCCATTGATATCTCCGGGACAATCACAGTTAAAACAGCTTTTACCGCCATTTGTTACCACAATATCGACTAGTGGATCAATATCCAAAAGGTTAACATCACCATCACCATTAATATCTGCACAAGGTTTAAATTCTCCAGAAGTGATAATATCTACAAAGGGTCTTATGTCTAATAAGGTGACAAAACCATCTTTGTTTACGTCGCCTATACACGTTGGGCATTCATCACAAGTAGCACCACTTGTGATAAGAAGTACAAACAAATTTATGTCTAAAAGATTGACTTCGCCATCACTATTAATATCAGCACTTTCAGCAAACTCACCAGATGTAAGGATTTCTATAAAGGCGTTTATATCTAGTAGATCAATGCTCCCATCATTATTAGCATCTCCTATGCATATCTCATGCGCATTGGAACGATTTTCATTTAAATTTTGTGCGATAAACGGTACCTTAAATAATAAGGTACAGAAAAGACATAGTACAATAAAAAAGTTTTTTTTCATGATTTCTATTTTAAAGATTAAAAAAATATGGACCAAAAAATGAATAGCGAGCTACAGAAAGGTGCAGAAATACTTCATATGCACCATATCGATCTATGAGCCTAAACAATTTTCCTTTTTAGTCTTTCAAAAATCACAAGGGTATTATCATTTACAGTACTGTATTACTGTGATTTTATAGTATAAAGCTTAGGATTTTTAGGTAATTAGCAAAGGAGTGCTAGTCGTCATTTATAAATGGCGACCTTGCTGGGAAGAAATAATAGTCGTTATTTATAAATGACGACCTAAATGATTGATAGTAAATATTTAACCCAGATTATGCATTAGAAAATCTATT
>CAZPTJ010000085.1:0-12389 GCA_964589085.1 uncultured Flavobacteriaceae bacterium
GCTTAAAATAAAAATAACCTTCTGAAAAACAGAAGGTTATTATAGTAGCGGGAACAGGACTCGAACCTGTGACCTTCGGGTTATGAGCCTTAGATCTATATTATTCATTTATTCTTATTTAATTGTTTTTTAATATTTTAAATCTTTCGTTATATCAAATAATTTCATAAAACATCAATTAAAAACACTTTATTCTGTACCTATTCTGTACCCATTTTTGATCATTATTCCGTATCTTTATATAGTCAAAAATAACAAATTGTGGCAAGTATAAAAATTGTAAGAAGGAAAAACAAACAGCGTAAAGATGGTACAGCACCACTTGCTTTGCGTATAAGTAAGGATTATAAAACCAATTACCAATTCTTGGGTCAATATGTCCTGGAAAAAGATTGGGATGCTGAACGAGGAAGAGTTAAGGTTTCCTACCTAAATGCAAAACGTTTAAATAATTATTTACTCAAAAAGCTTACAGAGGCCCAAGACGTGGTATTTGCAACTAATGATAAAGCCACAAGCAAAGAAGTAAAAGATAAAGTCAAAGGACGACTGCGAAAAAATTCATTCTTCTATATTGCTTCTGAACGGATTAAAGCCAAATATGATTGTGGCATTTATTCTGTTGCACAAGCTGAACTTTCTATACTCTATAATATTGAAGAATTCTTGAGTCTTAAAAAATCTCTAAGCAAAGAAGTAGCTATTAAGGACATTAAAGAACGAAGAAGGATACGGGTAAGCAAAGCCAGAAATGGTGAATACATTATGCTGGATGGACTAATTGATTTTAGCAAAAACAGGACTTTATATTTTGAAGATATTTCTACAGCGTTCATTAATAAGTACAAAACATTCTGTACTGCATATTTAGGTCAAAAAACACGTACCGTTACCAATCAACTTATTTTCATTCGCACGCTTTTTAATATTGCTATAAAAGATGGTGTAGTAGATGAAAAGTGTTATCCCTTTGCTGGAGAAAAGGAAAAAATCAGAGTAGGTTCTGGTTTAAAAATAGGTCTTACCAAAGAAGAAATTGAAAAAATAGAGGCTCTTGATCTCGAACGAGGAAGTACTATCTGGCATACACATAACGTCTGGCTCATCGCCTTCTATTTTGCAGGAATAAGAATATCTGATGTGGTACAGCTTAAATGGTCCGATTTTAACGATGGACGATTGATGTATGTTATGAATAAAAATGAAAAGCCATTGAGTCTGAAAATTCCAGACAAGGCATCGCATATACTTGAAGAGTATAAAATTGACAAAAAAACAAATAACGGTTATGTATTTCCCTTTCTTGCTTCGGTAAATCGGAATGACCCAAAAGATATTTTCAATAAATCTCGGAATGCTTCTCGCCTATTCAATAAATACCTAAAACGCATTGCCACATTATGTGATATTGATAAAAACCTATCGAATCATATTGCACGTCATAGTTTTGGAAATATTGCAGGGGACACCATTCATCCACTTATGCTTCAAAAACTCTATCGCCATAGTGATTTAAAAACAACGATTAATTATCAGGCAAATTTTATTCATAAAGATGCAGATGAGGCTTTGGACAAAGTGATAAACTTCAATTAAAATGTCTTTTTTTAAATTTTAACATTTAAGTACCTAAACATAATCTATTGTTTATCAATAAATTAAAATTTAAAAAATGTTAAATATTAAATCTAACCTCCATTAGATGTAAGGTTTTAAATTTTATGTTATAATTTTATGCTTGAAAATATTTACAGGGGTAATTTAAAAGCACTTCCCTACACTGCTTTTAAATCCTCCATATATACTATTAGGATTTTCTAAATTATAGCACTTGTTGTTTAAGAGGAGTATTCTTTATAGTTGTTTTTGAAATCACCCCCTACAGATTTCAACAAATGTATTTGATAAAACTTACACCTAACATATTACAGGTACAAGGAGCATATTAATGCATTTATAGTAAAGGAATTATTAACATATTAAATAGTAAACGAATGAAAAAACAATTGTTCTTTCTTGTTCTGTTATGTACATCTTTTTTGTACGCACAGAAAGATGTTAACGTGCCTGATGTAACAAGTTTTGACACAGGGGTAGGATCAGAATCTTCAGTCAATCAATCCAATGGTAAATTAGGGATATCTTTAAATTTAGTGTCTCTGGAAGGCTATAAGGACTTAAATGCTTCTTTCGGTATTTCCTATGATGGAAACAATGTAGATAAAGCAGCAAAAGCATCTAATGAGCATCGCCCTACAGGAGTTTTAGGGCTGGGTTGGGGTATTAACTTTTCACGGATTTTTGCAGATAATAAACTCACGGCAAACCGTGATGACGATACTTATTATATGTTTGATAGTGCTGCCCTAATTCCGCTTATTGCTACTGAAACAACAACAACACGTATAACTTTTAAATCTAAAACTGTTCGTAACTGGAAAATATATTTTTATCCTAACAATGAAAAATGGGAAGTCGTTCGTGATAATGGCTATACCTATACGTATGACAATGTAGATTGGGCTGTATATTGGGAAAATTGGGTAGGAAATAGTAATCGAAGTGGAGCCAATCGACAAGGCGCTTCCTGGAATTTGACAGAGATCAAAGATCTTTTCGGGAATGCTGTTTCTTATGAATATGATAACGTAAATCAATCTTTATCAAATACTGGAGGAGTTCAACATACAGAGGCTACTTACTTAAGAAAAATTATTGGTCCTTTAGGAGAAGAGATAGAACTGATTTATGGAACTAAAACGTCACAGGAATACTATGAACAAAACACGGCAAGCGTTGAACCTGATGCCTATCAGGAATTATATGAAAAAAAGTTTCTGAATCTGGTACGTGCCCGGGATTCCAACGGAAGTCTATTATACACCTATGATTTTAATTATCGATATATCGGTGGATCAAGCGTCTATCGCAAACGCCTTTTAGATGAAATTCTTCTAACCAATGCAACAGGAGAAGTACAAACGTTTAGAGAATTTCAGTATGATGAAAATGCGAGTTCTGATACTTTTGGAATGCTTTTACATCAAATACTACCTACTAAAGGTAGAGTAAGCTATCAATATGCCGTAAATGAAATTGAGATTGATCAGGTTTTTAATATTAACAGTAGTGACAACACTCATTTTATTATTCAAAAAGATTATATCCTGCGTTTTGTAGGTGGTCAGGTATTCTTGCTAATGTGGAATGGCCATACCTGGGAACAGGAATTATTTTATGAAATGCCAGGTCTGGTTGAATTCGATGAAGACAATCTAAATCTTCACGTGGTGGCTAAAGAAAATTTCTTTGCTATACTCCATCCAGATAGTCCAACAGATATTCTCTTTCTTGCCGGTTTACAGGACAATGGAAAAACCTGGAGTACTTTCCCATTCCCATTTCACGATGTGGGGGTTGATTATTTTATAAGTCTTCGTCTTATGTCTGGAGATGATTTTGTTGCTGTTGGAAATCCTCAAACAGACCGAATTAATTTTTTTAAATGGGATGGTAATAGTTGGGATAGTTTTAGCCATTATGATAACAGTACAACAGGAGATTTCTATTACACTTCAGGAGATAATTATGTACTCCAACATTACCGAAATGCGAGCCCAGATCGGATAAAGCTTTTTTACTATGATGTGATGGGAGAAGTTCAGGTTAAAGATTATTCCAATTTTGCAAATCTCAATGCCGATGGATCATCTAATCCAACAAGTTATTGGTATGGATCAAATTCTTTTGCGTATGTAAATGCTAATGCAAACCCTGAATACGTATTCCGTTGGGACAAAAACTACAATTTCCTCTCAAGAGATAATACGCCATTTGGAGCCCTGGAAGATGATATACTCACCTATGGTATTTACAATAATTATTTTAGCGCAGTTAGGGATCGGATAATCTCAGGTAGTGATAATAACGATGGTTTAACCAAAACAATACGTTATCGCGGAGGAGGACAATGGAGCTACTTTCAGCATATCGGTGGACGATTAATTGATGATGAAAATCCAAGTGGCTTTGGAGACGATATTTTTGTAGCCTCAAATTCAGGAGGAACTTCCAATCAATTTAGGGTTTTTAATGCCAATACTGGAAGTTGGCTATCCAGTTCATTTTCTTCGGGAATTAGTAGCACAAACAATAGAATGTCATTTGATGTATTTGCAAGACGCTACGCTTTTGCCAATAGAACTTTATATCGAATCAACAAGAATTTAAGTGTATCCTCAGTCGCTACTTTCCCAACTAATACTTTATTCTCAAGATCTGACGGTCAGAATCTGCTCTATATCAGCTCTCGTAATGGAGATCGCGCCTTAGGCAGTGCTTTCGCTAAAATCCTTTCAATTACAGATGGTGGGACTATCTTTGAAGAAAATCTTCCTAATGGTTATTTCTTAAAGCAGAATAAATACAAAAACTTCCCTTCCCACGCAATGGGCTATGGCACTTTCATTTTAGAAGACAATAACGGTAACGCTAAAATATACCGAATGTATAATGATCGCTTAGATTATGACACCAGTGGGAAAACGGTATATAAAGATGTAGTTATTGTAAAAGAAACTTTTGATCCGGTTCTAAGCAGAAAACAACGTAACTATTATTGTTACTCCGATCCTGTACCATCTGTAGATAATATGCGTACCTATTATAAATATGTATGCCAATCCAATGATCTGGACAATATTCTAGGGAAATCTATAACTAGTTATGATATAGGATTAGAAGATAATCGTATGATCGGTCTTCCTAAGGTAGTTCGTATATATGATGGAAATAATAAGCTTATCTCTCAACAAGAAAATTTCTGGCAGATAAGACAACTTGGAGAATATTATTATATAAACCAAAGCCATACGATCAACTCTTCATTTGAAGGAAATACTGAACTACAAACCCGACAGGATTTTACGTATGATCTGGTCACAGGACTGTTACAGGAAACAGCAACAACGGATAGTGATGGTAATCAAATAGAAAGTTATTCGCGTTACGTTTTTGAAGAATACCCAGAGGCTCTGGATTACAATATTATTAGCCCAATTGCTTTTACACGTACTCGCTTAATTAAACCTGACAATACAAGCATATATACTGCTTCAACAGCGGTTGAATGGGACTTTAATGGTATTCCTACTCCTAAAACAGGATATACTTGGAATGGAACAGGAACGACAGTCCCCAATTTTGATTTTTCAAATCCTTCTGCTAATACTGATTTTAGGTTTCAACAGCGCGTGGATCGTATTGATGAATACGGAAATGTCATTGAAGAAACTAATAGAACAGAAGTCACCTCGGCATATATCTATGGATATGGAGGTAAACGTCTAGTTGCTAGTGTAGAAGGAGCAACCTACGATGAAGCGATGGATTTATTAATTTCCGTAGTTATTGACAATCCTACCAGTGATGAAGTACTTAGAGATCAAATTCAATACTTGCGAGACAATATTGATGATGCATTTGTAACGGGTTACACTTATAACCCTTCGGTGGGGTTAACTAGTCAAACGGATATACGAGGACGAAAACAAACATATACCTATGATGATTTTTATCGTTTGGATCACGTTAAAGACAACGATGGTTATATTTTAAGCAAAACCTATTATGACTATCGAGAAGCTCCTTTCACCTATAGTGCTGAGTCAACAGATATTCAAGAATGTTCTTTTGAAGATGTGACTACTGATGGAGATCCTGATCATACGCCTCCTGATCCTCCTTCATTAGTTTTGACTGTTTTTAGTCAAACATCCAATTCCATAACTTATAAGGTAACGCCTTCTGGAGCTAATTTTGAATATTTCTGGAATACTTCATTCATCGAAGGTGATCAATCTGATTTTGTCATCCAAAACCTTGGAGTTGACAACGACAAAGTAAAGATCACCAATCCAAATTGTAATTACGCTTACATCTCGGTAAGTGTTATTGGAAATTATACCGATGCTGATGGAAATAACCAAACAACAGTAAGTAATATTAGGAATCATACCTTTTCTTCAGATCCTTTAGAATGTAATCCACAATAAAAAGATAAAGCGATGAAAATTAAACATATAATTTTAGTAGCGACAGTGTATTTTTTGGGAAGTACATTGTCCAGCGCACAAATTTCTCAAGAAGTAGAATGTACGGACACCTCTGATTATTGTATTGATGTTGGTGGTGCTCCACAATGGTTATGGAGAGATAATGATGGGGACGGAATAGGCTCAGAAGGGTCTGGCGGACAGTGTCATCCCGAAGGGCCTGTACCTGCAGGTTTCTCAGCGAGTTGTGGTGATTGTAATGATAATAACAGTAGTATTGGCGGTCCCACCGCCTGGTATTTGGACAATGATGGAGATGGTTTCGGAGGCAATATCTCGGTTACCCAATGTAGTAGTCCAGGGTCAAATTATGTAACCAATACCAATGATTGTAATGATAATGATCCGTCAGTTGGCGCTATGAGAACCTGGTATCGAGATCTTGATAATGATGGTTTTGGAGATCCTAATGATACTACTAGTAGCTGTAATCAACCTTCAGGTTATGTAGGAAACAATGACGATTGTAATGACAATGATAGTAATATTCAAACCTATATTTTCTATGCAGATACTGATGGTGATGGTTTTGGAGATCCTGATAACACTACTTCAGGTTGTACCCCACCAACGGGTTTTATAACCAATAATGATGACTGTAATGATGGAAATGAGAATATTCATCCAAATACAGTTTGGTATCCCGACACGGACGGTGATGGCTTTGGAGATCATACACAAACTCCTATAACACAATGTGAGCAACCTGTTGGGTATGCCACAGGAGAACCTGACTGTGATGATAACAATCCAGCTATTAATCCACAAACCATTTGGTATATTGATACTAACGGTGATGGTGTTGCTGATAATACGAACGATATTCTTATTCAATGTGAACAACCGGCTGGTTATGTAATGGATTTACCCCCAGTAGATCCAATACCCGAAGAACCAGCACCTTCTTATGATGGCTTAGATATCAATGATCTCAGTGTAACACATACTGTTGAACCTCTAATAGAAGTAACCACTATTACAGCTCTAGAGGCATTAGCTCCTAATCAAAAATTAGAAAATAAAACTTATTATGATGGGATGGGGCGTTCTATACAAGGCATACAAATGCATCAAGGAGGTTTTGGAGAGGATATTATTACGCATATTGAATATGATCGTTTTGGGCGAATTACAAAATCCTATATGCCTTATGGTAAAAAAGTAATTGCGAGCCAATCCGGAGGTTTTCAAACCGATATTCGAAATGAACAGGTAACATTTTATTCCACTGCTAATATTCATAATAGTTTTGTGCATACGAATGATCCCTATAGTGAAACTGTCTTTGATCGTTCTCCACGAAATAGGCCTGCTCGGCAGGGAAGTCCAGGTAACTCCTGGAAAATTGGTAGTGGTAACGAGATGTACTACGATTATGAAATTAATAGCAATGCCACTTCTTCTGTACGTAAGTTTAGTGTGAACTTATCAAGTTCATTGTATCCTTCACTAGGAGGAGGAGGTGAATTTGGCACCTTTTATCCAGAAGGTGAACTTACCATAAGGATTGTAAAAGATGAAAACTGGGTAAGTGGTGTAGATCATACCTATGAACAATATACTAATAAAGAAGGGCAAGTTGTTTTAAAGAGAGAGTTTGTAGAAGGCACTACACTTTCCACCTATTATGTATACGACGATTACAATAATCTCACCTATATATTACCACCAAGTGCAGAACCACACTCTAATACAATTACAACTGAAGCACTTAATCAATTCTGCTATCAATATCGTTATGACCATTTGCGCAGACAAATTGCTAGACGTATTCCCGGTAAACAAGGTTGGGATCGGATTATTTATGATGATGAAGATCGTCCTATTATGGTTCAAGATCCAAAACTTGCGCAAGACGGCAAATGGCTTTTTACCAAGTATGACAAATATGGTCGTGTACTTTATACAGGTATTTATGACAGTTCATTTGCTAGCAGAGAGGCAATGCAGGAAACTTCTGATAATTGGAGGTCAACAGCAACAACACATAATGAGGCTAGGGGTACATCCTCAATCGGAGGAGTAACTATCGGATACACCAATAATGCTTATCCTACTTCAGATATAGAGCTCCTAACCGTAACCTATTATGATGATTATGAGTTTCTGGATCCTGATAAACCCACAACTCCTTCGTCCATACTTGGAGAGACTGTAACAGACAATGTTCGAGGACTTACGGTCGCAAATTGGTCTCATACCATTGGTGAAAATACCTGGAGTAAGTCCTATAGCTATTATGATCAATGGGGCGAAATCATTAAAGCTATTGATAAAAATCATTTAGGAGGAGAAAGTATGATAGAAAGTCGTTATGATTTTAGAGGTAAGCAACTAGAAAGTGTTTCTGCTCATTCCAGAACCTCTACCGATGTGCCTATTCAAATAACCAAAACTTTTGCATATGATCAGGCCGAACGCCCTTTATGGCAAAAACAGCGTATTGATTCTGGAGAAGAAAAAATAATCAATGGCTTTGTTTATGATGCTATTGGCAATTCTAATGTGAAATATATCGAACCACAGACAGATCAATTTGGCTATGAATATGTGCTTTCTTTCACTGAATCCAGTCGAAGTAAATTTGATGGAGGTATAGAAGGAAAATGGCAAACAGATCGTAACTCTTCTGTACAACTCAACGTCTCTAAAGGACAGTTGAGAGCTACCCTTTATAATCAAAATGATGTCATTTATGGATATTATGCACTTGATGCTGGAAAACCATATACCATTTCAGCTGATATTGATCTGTCTCAGTTTTCTGAAACTTTGGAATTTCGTATAGAGTATCAGGGAAATGTTCAACAATCACAGACCGTTTCTGGCTCAGGAATATTTGTTACAGAATTTATACCAGATGCAAGTGGCACGTATACCTTGGCCTTTGCAATGACCAGTGACAACGCCTCGAGACAAGCTCAAACTCTGTATTTAGATAATATTATTACCCAAACGGGTTTGATTAGCAGTAATTTTGAGATTGAGCTTATGGATATTAATGCCTTACAGCAAATAGATTATAAATATAACAGCCGTGGATTGTTAACGCATATCAACGACCCTACAAATCTGGGTAATGATGTCTTTGGATATCAAATGTATTATGATCAATTACTCTTTATTGATGCGTTTTCTGAGCATAGAGCTCAATACAATGGAAATATTGCTCAAATAGTATGGAAGACAGTAAATGACAATAGCACAAGATCATATAAATACCATTATGATGCGTTAAATCGTTTGACCAAAGCAGAATTTACAGATGCTAACTATGATTTAGATAATGTCTCCTATGACAAAAATGGAAATATTTTGACCCTAAGCCGGAAATTATATCAAGGTGGGCATCATAATTTTGATTATATTTATACTGGGAATCAGCTTAGTAGTGTTAATGCTGACACCTCTGATAACGGAGTAGAAAGCCGTAATTATATCTATGATGAAAATGGAAATCTTATTTCAGATGTAAGCAAAGGTATTTTTAGTATTGAATATAATTTCCTCGATTTGCCAGAAACCGTTTTATTTGACTCAGGAGCTCTTATAGAATTTGATTATGATGCCAATGGTATAAAATTGCAAAAACGCTTTATTGTTCCTGGAACACTGACTGAACCTGAAGGAAGTACTACTACTACTGATTATCTGGGTGGGTTTCAATATACAAATACTGTCTTAGAATTCTTCCCACAATCTGAAGGGTATATTGTACCACAAGAAGATTTATCAGGAAACATAGACTATGCTTACATATATAATTATACTGATCATCTTGGCAATATTCGCGTGTCTTATAATGATCTGGATGATGATGGTAGTATATCTGCTTCTGAAATAGTAAGAGAAAACAATTACTATCCATTTGGATTACTGCATCAAGAAAGTGATAATGTAATACACCCATTAGCATCGGCATTCAAATATGGCTATGGTGGTAAGGAATTACAGGAAGAACAAGCTATTGGATGGTTGGACTTTGGTAGTCGCAACTATGATGCGGAACTGGGAAGATGGTTTAATATAGACCCGCAGGCAGAACGATATGATGATATGTCACCTTATGCCGCAATGGGGAATAACCCTATATTTTATAGTGACCCTAATGGCGAAGAGTTGTTATCTGCCATTCTAGTGGGAGCTGCTATTGGGGCTGCCACCGCAGCAGTAACCTATTCTGTACCTGCCTTAATTACTAATAATTGGAATATTGGTGATTTTGGAACTTCCGTTCTTGCGGGTGCTATATCTGGAGCAATAACAGCAGGAATAAGTTCGGGTGCTGCAAGTTTATCATCTTCTGCAATAACAAATGGAGGGACAGGAGCATTTTGGCAAAGTAGTACATTCAATATACTATCCGAAACAGCTTCTCAAGTAGGAACAGGTCTAGCGTTGGGAGATGAAATAACACCTGGGACAATTTTAGGTTCTGTGGCAGGTGGACTTATCGGAGGAAAATTACCTGCTTGGAAAGGAGTCAAAGGAGGCTTTTGGGCCAATGCTTTAGGAGAAATAGGTTTTAACGCAGCTAAAGGTTCTGTAAAAGGGGCTGTATCTGGAGGAGTTGGAGCAGCAGTAGATGGTGAAAATATTGGAAGAGGAACAGGTCGAGGAGCCATAAATGGCGCTATTGGAGCAGCCACACAAACTTTAGCTTTTATTGCTACCGTCGGTGCTACATATAATCCTCCAGATGAAAAATTAAAATATGTTTATAATATGGAAGATGCGACAGGGGTAAATGCTAATAGAGTGGCTTGGAGAAAAGGTGGTTTATATCAATTTTTACAACCCAGATTCTCTAAATTATTTTATCGAGGTCCAGATAAAAATAATATTCCATTAAATAAATTTCGTCGAGAAATAACCTTAGGAAATAATGTAGCTGTTTTTGACGATACATCTGCTAATACCTTCGGACACGAGTTCGGACATATAATTCAGGTAGATAGACAAGGATGGGGTAATTTCTTAGGAAGAGGAACATACGAACAACTATTTTTTAAAGGAAATCCATACATAACGCCAGGAACTAATGAGTATGATGCGGAGAAGTTGTTTAACCTATATAAAAATTAAGCTTATGAAAAGAATGTTAAAAAATATTTGCGTATTACTTTTGTTAACTGGTTGTTTGGTTCCACCCGCCCCAATCTATCAAGAATATATAAAAAGTGATCATCAAATAAATAATATTGAAGATTTAGATGTAGATTTTGAAAGTTTCGTCCTAAGAAGTTTGCCAAAAAACAACTATGATGCTATCAGCGTATTAAAATTTAAGAACAATTCAAATAATGAAAAGATCATAAAAAACTATAGTTTCAGAATTGATGCAACTAATAATGTCAATTTTAAAATTAATAGTGTGTCTAAAGTTTCTTGCGATAAAAAAGATGTTCAAAAACTCAAAGATTCCATACTTTTCTTCAAGGAACGAAAAGTCAATTTAAAACTATCACCTGATGAAACCGTTTGCTTATATATAACACACGTTATAAATGATAGTGAATTCACTTATTCTGATTTTATGAATTTGGATGAAATCAATTATTTAATAGGGTTGGAAGGTAAAAAGAATCAATTTGTATTTAATAAAATTGAATAATTGAGTTTTACATTCTATCTCCTATTGACTTTAAAACATCTGACACATTTCTTCAGGTGTTTTTTTTACAAAAAATTAATTTCAATTCTTAAAGAGACATTAACTTTTACCATAAGAATAAATTGAACTCACTACGAAAGCTATGTTAAAACCCCTCTCGCTTTATTGCATTTGCAAAAAGCCCGCTGTTGGACGCAGCGGGCTATTTTAATTGCTTTCCCCTGTACCCGGATAAATGAATACAATGAAAAGCCTTTTGGCATTACCTCTTTTCGCTGGATAAGTCAAGGATCGCATTTAATGCAAGCATAACAAGCATTCCTTTCTTAATCCAATTTTTTAATGCGAAACACCCATCGCTTTGTTGCTAAAATCAAGGCTCCCATTCACGATGTTGAAAACTCCATATACCTTCAAGAAGGTGTCACTGTTGTTCTAAGCTTGGCTTCACGACCAGTAATTCTAGCCTTACGTAAAAAGTACTGGCAAAAACGGGAGGCTATCCGCATATCCAAGCGAAGTAAACGCTATCTCTTTACTTTCCCTGGCTTTATCAGTCTGGACGAATCCTACTTTTAATTCTCTTTATTTTCTACCTCTTTTACAATGAACACCCCAAAACAAGACATATCCAAGTTGCTTCAAAAAGCATTTGAACCCAC
>CAZPTJ010000086.1:0-12361 GCA_964589085.1 uncultured Flavobacteriaceae bacterium
TATATTAATCTTTTATAAATTCAATGATTATGTTAGAAAATTTTCAAGCTTTCGAAATTCAAAATCCTAAAATAATTTATGGTGGCATCCATTCAATAACTGCTGAAGTCACCGTCAATAAAGCAAAGGATGATTAATGCCAAGTTGAATATAAATTCATCTTTTCTATTTAATTTTTATCATCTTCTGTTTTAAGGAATTAATAATTCACAATGCAACTTCATCTCTAATTAGGTTTTAGGATGCTATTTTTTACGAGTTAGTTCCTCTAAAAGATCTTTACTCTTTTTAAGATCACTTTTTTCTAAAGCTATTTGAGCACGCTCTTTATCTCCTGTTTTCAAATGTGCCAGCCCCAAATAATGATAGATATCTGACAAAAAGCGACTATCCTGATGTTCTGATGCCCATTGCAAAAAGGTGATAGCTTCATCTTCATTATTATTTGCCAGATGTGCTACTCCTATAAAGTAATTAAGTGTATCATTTTTTGGCTTTTCCTTAAGTAAAGGATTCCATTTTGTAATAGCCTTTTCATAATCTCCTTGTTTATAAAAAACCATGGCTTCAAAAAACAAAAAATTGCTTGAAGAACTCATAGTAGTAGGCAACCCAGGGTCAGGTTGAAAATGTGTTGCAAAAAGTTGTTCATTTTGCTCTTGGGTCTTAAACTTATTTTGTTTTAAAAAGGTTAATCCTCCCCAAATTAATAATGCTGTTATTGCCGCAGCAATAGCATACCGCGTCAAAGATCTTACTCCACGGAAGGACTTCTCCGATCTAGTCTCTCTTTCTACATTTTCTTCTGGAAGTGCTTCATGGAAGTCATCTAAAACTGTTCGAAATGCTTCTTCTTCTACGGCCTTATTTAATACACGTTGCTCTTCAATAGCGATAGCCCATTGAGGATCATCTACCATACGTTTTTCAAATCGCTTTAAAGCTTCACCTTCTAGCGTTTTGTCAAAATATTTTTCTATTATTTCATAATCTTCCTGCGACATATTCAATTCACTTTTTGGGGGCTTACTGGAATCACCATTGCTCTTAATTTTTGCATACAGCGATATTTTTTATTCCGGGTAGAAGCCGCATCTAGTTTTAATATCTCAGCAATAGCTTCCATTGATTTTTTTTCAAAATAAAACTTCGAAAGCAATTCTCTGCAATTCTCTCCCAATTGCTTAAATGCATCTCTCGCCAGCTTTAATTTAACTTCATAATCACTGTCCTCTTCTTCTTCATCGACTTCTCCCCAATTTGTCATCACTAATTCCGAAGAAACTTCCTTTTTATATCCCGATGAACGTAGATAATCTGTCCATTTGTTCTTTGCTATGGTATATAAATACCCTTGAACTGCACTGGAATTTATTGCTTGAAATTTTTCAGATTTGACCGCGCGCCATAAGGCAATCATTGCTTCCTGAAATACATCTTTGGCTTGTGCCTTATTTCCGTTATTTCTAAGAATATGGGCTTCTACTTTAGGGTAATTTTCTGAGTAGAGTTTCTGAAGCACAACAGTATCGTTGGCTTGAATAGCCTTTATAAGATCCCCCTGATGGCTTTGGTTTGATTGGACACCGTCGCGCATATCTGTTAAAGATAATGCAAAGAAGTCTAATTTCAAACCTAAGAACCACACCTAACCCAGAAAGGTCTCACGCCGTTTTTAACTTTTACACCACTGCTCTATTTCTCAAGAATATATTTTTGATCCCTAAACCTATTCCTATTATGAGAAGAACTAGTCCACCCCATCGTAGGATTACACTAAAACCCGCTTTCATAGCTCTAGGCGCATCCATCTTAAATTTAAATACATCATTGCCAAAAGCATTTTGAGACACCTTAATATTCTTTGCATTTTCTGGCAGGTTAATGGTATAGTTTTGTTGTACTTGCCCGCCAAATTCTGATGGACTACTGCTAAACATATATTTTGTTTCTGTAAGTTCTGTAAGCTGTGCATTTTCCTGATCTACATCTAAGGTCCAATTGCCACGTTTATCAATCTCACAAACACCGTAAGCATTTAGACTGAGTGTAAAGGAGCGATTCATTTCATCTTTTTCTAATTCAAAATTATCTAGAAAATAGGCTGGCATGGCACGCTCTGCCTCACGTTTTACTGCCGCAGGATTGTTTCCTAAGGTCGTACTCCACACCTGCCATTGCTGAGCATTCATGGTCATTCCCATATTAATTTTTGCATTACCTAGTTCATCTATTGTCATTTCAATTTTTTGCTGTGACTGTTGTGCTTGCACTGTTTCGCTTAAAGCGAAAAAAGTAATCAGCATCAATGTATATGCTATATATAAAGTCTTCATAATTGCTTATTATTTTTTAATGATTTTTAATGTTTTTTTAGCTCTTCCATCTATAATAACTTCCAGAAAATAGATTCCAGGACTGCCCTCCAGTTCCATCCGAAAAACAGATCCTTTTGTAAAGTTATTTCTATGTATTTCCTGCCCGATTATGGAATATTGAATAAGTGTCAACTCCCCTACTTCTTCAGAAAGGTTAATGGCGACTTTGCCTGTTGTAGGATTGGGAAACATAGTGACGCTTGTATCATCAATAATTTCTTCAACACTCAATGTTTCCAGCGTATTTTCAATAGCCATAAGAGCATCTAATTTTCCATATCCCCAACTGGGATTAGGCACTGTTCCAGTATCTTCATCGGTACGACAAGAATCATGAAGAATATCTTTTATCTCTTGCGGTGTTAGTTCGGGATTTACTTCAAGCATTAAAGCAATAATCCCTGTAGATAAAGGGTTTGCTGCGCTAACTGCATTCTGAACCCCATAGAGCTCATTACTGCCTGCAGCAATGTTAAACCTAAAATTGCTGTAAAATGTATTAGGCATATAAGCCCCAAAACATACCTCTCCTGGAGCTGTAAAGTCTATTCCTAAACGACCGTCATGGGTTGGACCAATACTTGAGCCTAACCATAATTCTCCATCTTCTCCCTGATCTGTAATATCACGAGGAATCCCATCTATGTCTGTCCATGAATTATCCACCACATAATCACTGGGTGTAATTACACCTTCTCCACTGGCAAGGTCATTAATACTAAAACCAGGAACAACATCGGTAAGAAAACGATTATCATTAAAGAACGCTGCAGGATTAAGGGTTGCTCGAAATTCTCCAGAGCCATTTATTGTTGTTCCTTCAAGAATAATAGTATAAGTCCCCGTTACCCCACCGATATCAATAAGAAGTTCACGTCGTGCTGAGGTCGCGCCAAAAAATTCAACGTTGGCTCCTCGATGTCCTATAAAAATATCGCCGAGATTTTGATCGGCTACTGCATTTGCATTGCTAGGAGGAGCAAAAGGACCTTCTACCGTGCCATCAGGACGTTCAATGCTTACAGTAAATCTATCATCTTCATCATACCACAAATCAAACCTAAGGTTTCCAGCTTCGGCTTTTTGAATTTGTATTTGATGTATTCCTCCTTGATTTATGGTGTTAAACGCATGATTGTCGTCTCCTCCATCATCTCCGGTTCCATTTACAAAAGGATGTCCTAAGGCAACAAAATCTTCTATTGCCCTACTTAATGTACTGGTTCCATCTGTAGGACCACCTATAGATCCAATATTCATTAAGGTTACGGAGGGCAAGCCAAGTTCGGCAATTTTCTCTGCTGCAAAATCTAAAGCTATAGGAATAAAGGTGGGATCAAAAAAGTTATCCTGACCCGGTTGATCTCCAAAGGGTGGAAAAAAATCATTGACTAATTTGATACTTATAATCTTCGCTTCGGGAGCAACTCCACTAAACTCTCCAGAGGTAGTGCCACTCCCGTTACCGCACATAATACCTGTTGTGGCCGTACCGTGACCTCCACGGTCTATAGACAATGGGGCTCCACCTGTTTGCAGTGAAGCATTAATTTGTGCTTCGGTAAAAATTGTTCCTACTCCGAATGGGTTGTTACCTGCTCCAGTTTGATCAATCATATCATAGATGTACGCAATACGGGTATTTCCATTTTCGTCAATAAAGTCAGGATGTCGATAATCAATACCGCGATCAATCATAACAATTAATACATCTTCACCTGTAAGATCGTATTGGGCTTCAACATCATCTAGATTAGTCTCTTGTCGTGGTAAAATTCCTTGAGACCATCCACTTATAATACAGCACCAAAAAAGAATTCCGAAAATATAAAGTTTAGTTTTCATCTTAACGTATGCTATTAAATAGTTGATTAATCGTTCCAGACTTTTGAGCGTATAAATAATCCGGTGCTCCTACAGTGACTATACGTATTCCGTTAGATCGTCGTACAATTTTACCTACCCAATTTAAGGTACCCATAGCACTAAAAGTTTGCCCTGCGAGCTGATTTCCATTTGATTCGTAGATAACCTCTTGCCCATAATTATAAAGATACCCACCGATTACATCCATAGCTTCTCCTACATTAGAAGTGGGGATATCAAAAATTGATATCGAAGTTGCCTGATCTGGTGCTATGGCAGAAGCCGTAAGTATTGGGATGTCTGGATATGGCCTCCGTATGGTCTGCCAAGATTTAGGAATCGCAATAGAAAGTCCGTTTCCTGTATTTGAAGGTGTCGGATTTGGTGTCGGATTAACAGGACCGGGAGTAGGTGTTGGGACATAGACCACTCGAGTATCACCCCCATTTTCTTTAACTTTTCCAGACCAGGCAGCCACCATTTCATCTACCTTCTTACGCAGGAAAGTATCGTCTTCTAACACCATAGGTGTAGCTCCTTCCTGATTTGCCTGATGAATATCTACCATTGTATATCGAGGATCACCTTGTTGCTGTTTGGTAAAGAATTCTGAAAGGGATTTCATTCCGGTTTCTAGTGCCTTTTCAACAGTTTGTATACCTCCGAGCCCTTCTCCTCCGATACCTGTAGCTTCTATAGCATAGTATTGCCCATTGAGTTTAAAACCTGGATAGGCATGACCTGGCACCAAAAAGATGATCGGATCAAGACCTGCATTAGAAAGTATACTAGCATATAATGTACTTAACTCAAGACATAAGCCAGTGTTTCCTGTAATAACCTCACGAGGCAAGCGATTACTTTGCGAAAATTTAGAAACATCTGTCAAGTTTTCTGGGATCATTTTGGTACCGCTATACACCATATGAGATTGTCTTGTCGCTTCATAAATCCCTGTCAGAAAACGAACAGCTTCCTCAGGATTTTTAGTAACACCTGCAGATTCTCCTTTGAGCATTTTTTCCTGAATATTTTGGGTATAGTATTTTACAATAGGATCATTAGGTGTCACAAAACAGGCTAATAAAGCATCGTTATTGTAGACATCTGACCATCCAAGAATTTCTGTTGCCGGAATATTAGTAAACTTATACTCATTGCGATCTGCTATTCGGAAACTAAACGCTTCATCTATAATATCATCCTCCTCTGCACCATCCCAAGAAATTTCTAGTTCGACTTTCTCTACAGATTCTGTCATTTTACTAGAGATCTCATCCCTAAATTTAGGATAGCAACGCACCGCTGCTGTTTGCCCTGAGAACATTTCTCCTATCACATTAAGCTCTGTCCAATCTATATATCCTGGTATACGATATCTAACGGTTACGTCTTCCAGAGTTTTATTGGTTTCATTAGTGATTTTGGCTTTAAAGAGATAGTATTTTCCATCGAGCGCATCTTCATTGCTATACACATTATGAGCGGCTGGCATAATGGTTTCAGTTTTCTCAATATCTAATACAATTTCTCCTTTTGTACCAGAATTTAGTATGAAACTTGAGGCAAGAAAAGCCGCGCCTACCATCAAAAGTCCTATTGGAATTATATTTTTTTTCATTTTCAGTTGGGTTTTATATACGCTTTCGCGAAAGCATACTTCGTTAGTATTACTATGTATATCTTAGATTTGTTATCCTGGAGTCACACTGGCATCACAATCATTAGGGTCTATTAGGTTGTCAAAACCATCACCATCCTTATCTATAAACTCTCCATCAGGCCGCACAAACAATTGAAAAATAAAGGGTAAAAAGGTTTCTTGAATTTGCATTTCATATTCTGCCTCTGGCGCTGCTGAAATACTAAGAGCAAAATTGCTCGTCCCCGTTCCATCTACATAAGTACCTAGAACCCAAACCTGCGCAATGATACCGTTAAAGCGTATTAGTCTGCCATTAAATTCTTGTGGAAAAACCTGAGTTTGTTGTGCCGTTCTCGAACACAGTACTTCTGGCTCTCCTTCAAAACCATAAAAGGATAAAAGGGCATCAATCTCTGCATCCAAAACTGTTTGTGTAGGAAATAAAGGTTCAAAAACAGTCGCTAGCGGCACCCATCTGTACAACACTTGCATATCGTCCCTAATAACATTTACTCCTATTACACCTTGCCCTTGCGCCTCTTGAGCACTAAACCCTTGTGGTAAAGTAAATCCCAAAATAGGTTGCTGGCTATGTATAAATTGTCCATCTGGATTTGCAATAACCGGAACTTCTGTAAGCTCACCAAAAGCTGTAGTATCACCATTTGTAATATCCCAATATAAACCCGCATACCCTGTTACATTAGGATTAGTACAGGTATTAGACACTCGATTTGCAATTGCATTTTGTTGCTGTTGCTGTTGCTCTTCTTGAATGATAGTGTCATCTGTGCTACAACTTGCAATAGAAATAATAATACAGATTAGATAGATGATTTTATTAATTCTCATGATGGTATTTATTTTATTTCTGTACACACATCGTGGTCTTTTTAAAATGTCATCACTTCATCAAATCCAAAACAGATTACAACTCATCCTTAAAAAACGACAGTTAAGTCATCTATTATTGATTAATCCCTGTAATATGTAGAGTTTTGGAGGCATAACCTGGAGTTATTTATTGATCGGATTATTATGAAACAAGCTATCATAATCATCAAAAAACGATATTGTAGTCTAACTCAGCAAACATAATATTTATGATACTTGCTAAAAATCTTAGCAAAACTTACGGAAGCCTCCAGGCATTAAACAATATTTCACTAAACATCAAGGAAGGTGAGTGTTATGGCCTCTTAGGTCCTAATGGTGCCGGCAAAACAACCTCAATTGCTATTATGAGTTCTCTTATAGCAGCAGATAAGGGATCTGTACATATTGATGGTAATGATATACAAAGTCAGGCAGTGGCCTGTAAAAAAAATATTGGGGTAGTCTCGCAGGAAATAGCACTTTATGAAGAACTCTCAGGATATGACAATCTCTATTTCTGGGGAAGTTTATATCAAATCCCAAAAAAGGTATTGATAAATCGCATTGCGCAAATATTAGATTTGTTGGGCTTATCCGAACGGCAAGATGATAAGATAAAGAACTACTCCGGTGGGATGAAAAGAAGAATCAATATCGCTTCCGCGCTGCTTCATCGCCCTAAAGTTTTATTTATGGATGAACCTACTGTAGGTATTGATCCTCAAAGTCGCAATCTTATTTTTGAAGTTATTGAACAACTTCGGGATGATGGGATGACTATTGTCTATACTACGCATTATATGGAAGAAGCCGAACGGCTATGTGACCGTATCGGTATTATTGATAATGGTACTATTATCGCCGAAGGAACTATCGATATGCTTAAAGCAAGTTCAGCAATCGAAGAAGGTATTGCTGTCACGTTTTCCAGTCTCACGGATACCCAATATAATAAATTAACGGTATGGAAAAATACGAGACGCCACGATAATACTGTATATTTTTATACTGCGAAAATTCAAAAGGACCTTCCTCAAATTGTAGTAATGTGTACTGATTTAAATGTGGACATTACGGCTATTGATATCCAAAAAAGTAATCTCGAAACCATATTTCTCCACCTCACTGGAAAACAACTCAGAGACCTATGATTAAACTTGTCAACAAAGATTTCAAATTATTCTTTAGTAATAAACGGGATGTATTACTGACCTTTTTAGTCCCAATTGCCCTGGCCACACTATTTTCCCTTATTTTCGGAAGAATGGGTAATGGTGGAGGTGTTAATGAAGGAGGCATTGTGCAATCTATAGTAGGAACAGCCATAATGATGTCTTTATTTTCCGTTGCAGATATAGGCGCGAGTTTTCTAGATGAAAAAGAAAAGGGAATGCTAAAGAAATTACTCTGGGCTCCACTCCCCAAACATCACATTCTTTTTGGAAAAATCATATATGCCAATTGTATCGTTATCATTCAACTTTTAGTTGTTTTTCTATTTGGGAAGTTTGCTTTTGGTTTAGATCTGTTTAAAAATCTTCCGGCCGCCTTGTTTATGATCCTGATTGTTGCTTATGCTTCTTCCAGTTTTGGAGTTGTGCTTTCTACGATCGCGAGATCCCGAAAGCAAATTCAAGCATACTCTACACTTGTAATTTTACTCATGAGTGGTATAGGAGGAAGCATGATCCCAATCAATATGATGCCCGAATTTATGCAAAAAGCAGCCATGGGGTCCATAAATTATTGGGGGATGCAGGGGTTCTACGATATTTTTTTGCGTGATCGAGGTATTACCGATCTCATTTTTTTGAAAAATATTTTTGTTTTAATACTTATTGGTACTGTATTAAATGGGATTGCCTTTTTGTTCTTTAAAAAGAACCTGATGAAGATTGCTTAGAAAATTTCGGTACTATGATCGTGGTTTATTTCTAGATCGATCAAATAACACAATACTCCCGGCCACCGCAACATTCAGGCTCTTCTCTGAGGGAAATTGCACTAGGAAATGTGCTTTCTCTATGGCCTCTTTAGAAAGACCATGATCTTCGGCACCAAGCAGATAAACACAGCGTCTGGGGTGGTGAAAATTTTCTAAAGATTCAGCTTCATCTGTTAACTCTATGCCAACCAGTCGAGCACCTTTAGGCAGATGCTTATAAAAATCGGTAAAGGTATCATAGTGAAAATAGGGCATCATTTTTACCGCATTATGAGTGTCACTAGCCTGTTTAGCATAACGATTGCCAATGGTAAAAATGAAACTCGCTCCCATATTTTGGGCAGTACGCCAAAGCACTCCCAAATTTTCTGGAGTTTTTCCATTTTGAATCCCAATACCAAAAAATTCGTTTGTAAAATTATCCGGTTGCATGCCGCTAAAATAGGACTTTGATCATCAGAAATTAATAGGCCTACTTTGGAAAAAGAATATTTTTTGCGACTTTTTTTGCGAAAGCGACACTAACGAAGTATAATCAATCTTTCATGCGCAAAGAAAAACGATTTACTGAACTGATTAAGGAAAATGAAGGAATTCTTTTTAAGATCACTCGTATATACACCTCATCTTCTGAAGATCAAAAAGATTTATATCAAGAGATTGTCTTCCAATTATGGAAAGGGTTTGACAGTTTTAGAGGAGAATCCAAGGCAAGTACCTGGATGTATCGCGTTGCCTTAAATACGGCATTTACTTTTTTACGAAAAGATAAGCGCAAAGGTCATAAGGTCACCTTGGACCATATTCATCTCACCTACGAACCACACGATCCCATACTGGAAGAACGATTAAAATTGCTCTATGCTCAGATACAGTTATTAAGTGATGTAGAAAAAGGGATTATCCTTTTACTACTGGAAGGAAAGAAGTATGAAGAGATTGCTACAATTACAGGATTCTCTCGAAGTAAAGTGGCTACACGTATCTCGCGTATCAAACAAAAATTAAAAAAACAATTGGTAAACACATAAAGATTATGGAACTGGAAGAAATGCAAGCAGCCTGGTCTCAAATGAGCCAACAATTGGAAGCACAGAAAAAATTAACAGACGAAATTATTTTAAAAATGACAAAACAACGCTATCAAAATCACTGGAATAAAATCGCCACTCCTGAAAAAATAGGAGGCGTTATTTGTTATGCTGCAGTCATAGCACTTATTATAAACTTTAATAAACTGGATACTCTGGCTTTACAAATATCTGGGGTACTTTGCATCATCATATTAACGATACTCCCTATACTTTCTTTGAAGACTATTCGGGATTTACAACATATTGATATTTCTGAAAATAACTACAAACAGACTATGGAAGCTTTTGTCAAAGGCAAAAAACGCTTTATCAATTTTCAAAAATTAAATATAGGGATCAGCTTTCTATTTATGCTATTAACCATCCCCGTTTCTGCTAAGCTATTTAATGGTGAAAACCTTTTTGAAACGATGGATAAAAAATTGTTGATCGCTTTACCAGTATGTTTCTTCTTTTTTTATTTACTTATTCGTTTTGTCTCAAAATGCTATAAAGGGGTTATTAAAAATTCTGAAGCAATACTAGAAGATATTAAAGAATAGAGTATTATTTTTTCCCTTCCGTATAAAAGCATTTAGAAAGCATCTCGTACAATTCGGGATGTTTTCTTTTAAGGAGATCTGGACGCTCAAAAAAGTACTCTGAGGCTACCGCAAAAAACTCGGTTTGACTGGTTCCTCCATAGTTACGTATATCCGATTGATCATTATTAATAGCTTCCATCTCTTTATGCATTAGCGCCAACCAGGGAGCAATATACTGATGCTCTATCAATCGTTCTGGCACGCCGTCAGTATGCCCATCGGTATTATCCAGTAAATGCACAAATTCGTGGATGGCCGTATTTCCTTTATCCGTCTTATTTGTAAATCCAAGATGTAACGCTTTACGCGAAAGGATCATCTGGTTTTTAAATCGACCCGTACCCACCAGGCCTGCAATCTTACGATCTTTAATATCACCTACAAAAGACAAATTCTTATCAAAATAATCTGGATAAATTAACACGGTGCTTAAGTTATTATAATGCCATTCCTTAAAATTAAATACCGGAATAATGGCACTCGCTGCTACCAGAATGGTGTCTAATTCATCCAATTCAAATTGCACAGCCTCAATATACACCTCACTCAAAAAGAGCATCATTCGTTTTTGAAAAAGAAGTTGTTCTTCGTGTTCACAATTTTTATAAAACTTCACATATTCAACTAAAATCTCATGCCAGTGTTTTGGAAAAGGCTGTACTTTTCTTTTTTGCGTACTAAATAGTTGTTTTCGAAATAAGAAAAGAACCACAATAATTAAAAAAAGTAAAGGAAATATATATGCCATCTTGTTTAATTATATGGTATTTAATCGTTTGTACAATCCATATATAGAAACAGAAGCCCAGACGCATTCTAAAATAACAAAAGGTACAAAATGAATCAAATACGAAGACCAGGCTGCTAATGCCGATCCTATAATATTTAATGCAAGATAACTATAATCGGTCGTGACCCATTTTTTAAATTGCACAAGCCCGAAAGCCAATAATAATAGCCCAACTCCTAAAGATCCAATAGCTGTGTGAAAATCCATATTTCTTATTTTAAAAATGCCAAAAGATGCGCTAAATAATCCTCAGGGTTATCCTGCTGCAACCAGTGCGACGTCTCAGAAAGCTCAATCAAATGTGCCTTAGGGATTTCCCTGGCTAGTCTTCTTCCATCGGTTATAGTTTGCCAGGGATCATCTACACCCCAAAGAACTAAGGTTTCGGCTTTAATACTTTTATGTCTATTCACTAGTTGCACCGTATGATTCGTATTTAAGGAAGCTGCATTACGTATAAGACTTATCTTCCCTTCTTCATGGATATAAGGAGCACAAATCCCGGTTTTGAATATATCTGTAAGTCGTTCCAGATTACTTAAACCTTCTTTATATCCTTCAATTAAGAAATTCGAAAATTCATGAGCACTTTTTGATACCCATTGAGGATTGCTCAATGCAATCATATCATCTATAGGCCAGGAATCATAAGCAACACTATTCGAAAGCACAAGTTTATCCACCAATTCAGGATGCTCTATTGCCAAAATTAACGATACCCCTCCACCAGTATCATGACCAATGATATGTGCCTTTTGCAATTGTAAATGTTGCATTAAACGTTTTACCATTTTAGTTTGAATCTGGATAGAACGATCAAATAAATCTCTTTGATCTGAATACCCATGTCCTAAGAAATCTGGAGCAATAACCCTATAATCTTTTGCCAATTCATCAATTACATTATGATATAAATAGGACCACGTTGGAATTCCGTGAAGTAAAATAAGAGGTGTTCCTTTACCTGTATCTGTATAAGCAATATCAACAGGAATATGAACAATCTCATCTAAAGTTATATGCTGTTGCCTATCTTTAAATTCTTGATAGGTCATTTCAGATTTATCTTGTGATTTCATAGGTATATTATTTTACGCTTATCATATTAGTTTCATCAATAATATGACTATTCAACCCAGATTATGCATTAGAAAATCTATTACAACTTGAAAGTGCTGCAAAA
>CAZPTJ010000087.1:0-12176 GCA_964589085.1 uncultured Flavobacteriaceae bacterium
TAATCCCGACTCGTAAAGTCTGATAGTAAAAGATCTTTCCCTTGATCTTCTTCAAACTCCATAACCAGAACCCGTTCCCTTTCTAGGCTCTGATACGTCGAATCCATCTCTTCAGGATCATAAACTCCTAAATGTTTCTGAAGATAATACTGTAATGGAATTTCTGATGCACGGTACGCTATGCTACCTTTATGTTGAATACGCTCTATGCTACTCCATCGCTTTCCCTGATGGGAAAATTCCCTAATCGATGATTGAGACTCATTATCACAACTCCATAATCCTAATAGAACTACTATACATAAAACGTATTTACACATAAGCTTTTAAATTATTTATATAAAACCACACTCTATTTCTTTTTCTGATGTGAGGGTATTATTTATCCATCCAATTCACGGTATAAATGATTTGAAACAATCTATTATCTAAGTAAAAATGATGAAAAATTAAAAAAACATACAGACTTGTCTGTTTTCAAAGAATTACCTTATATTTGTCCTATGAAATGAGTTTAAATAAATTTTTTAAGCGAAAGCGTAACGGTTGATCTAAGCAGAAAGTTTTTGTTTATTTCATTCCAATACAATAAAAATTTTCAATTAGATGAAACATGGGTTAGCACGGCAAACTATTATTGAGACAGCGTCACGGCTGTTCTATACCCATGGCTACAATCTGACAGGGATTAATCAGATTATAGAAGAAGCCGGCATTGCCAAAGCAACGCTATACAATCATTTCAGATCCAAAGAAGATATTTGTATCGCTTATCTGGAATATAAGGATACTGCCTTCTTTGAACAATTACGTCCTTTCTTAGAAGCATATCCTAAAGGTAGGGAACGCATTATGGGTTTATTTGATTTTTTATCCCGTTTTTATCAAGGAGACGATTTTAATGGATGCTGGTGTTTAAATACCGTATCCGAAATCCCAAAAGATAATACGAACATCAGGCAGGTGATTATGGCGGGGAAGGATGTTTTAATCGATCTTATCGAAGAACTGGTCTCTGATATATCCATCACAGAACTCAAGAAAAAAGAATTAGCTAAACAAATTTATCTACTTTATGAAAGTGGACTTTCTGAAAGTCATTTGCATCAGAAAGTATGGCCTATTGCAACAGCTCGAGCTATCTGTGAACAATTACTAATATAATTTTTTTAATCAATAAGAGACAGACTTGTCTGTTCATTTTAATATTTTAAACTATAAAAACAATGGAAACATTTAACAACAAAACAGCTTTAATCATCGGTGGAACTAGTGGAATTGGACTGGCCACAGCTGAAACTTTATTGGCTCAAGGAGCTACGGTACATATTGCAGGACGTAGTCCACAAAAGGTAGCAGATGCTCCCGGATTGGTCAAGCATCAACTGGATATTTCCAATCAGGAGGCTGTTCAGAATTTCACCAATGCATTAGGGCAGTGGGATAATCTGGACTATCTCGTAAATGCATCTGGAATCTTCGGCCCTAAGGCTTTTTTGGATCACACTGTAGAAGATTACGATTCGTATTTAAATCTAAATCGTGGATTTTTCTTTTTGACACAAGCAGCCGCCAATAAAATGAAAGATACTGCCGGTGGTGCTATCGTTAATGTAGGGTCAATGTGGGCAAAGCAAGCTGTAAAAGCGACTCCATCATCTGCTTATTCAATGCAGAAAGCGGGATTACACTCTTTAACTCAACACCTTGCCATGGAATTGGGAGATCATAACATACGCGTGAATGCTGTTTCTCCTGCCGTAGTAGCTACTCCTGTGTACCACGGTGTTTTTGGTGGTGCTGCAGAAGCCGATAAAGCTTTGGAAGGATTTCACGCTTTTCACCCTATAGGACGTAATGGTACTCCACAAGATATAGCAGAGAGTATTACATTCTTACTTTCTGATAAAGCTTCCTGGGTGACCGGAGCTATCTGGGATGTTGATGGTGGTGTACGCGCAGGACGTAATTAATTTTATCTAACTAAAAGAGCACTATTAGTCAATCGATTATAAAATGAGATTAACATCGATTGGATATATGGGTATTGTTCTTATTTAATTTTCAAAAAGAGACGTATATGTATGATATGAATAACCTAAAAAAATTAGGTACATTAGGAAAAAATGCTGAGGCCGCTATGCAAGCCTTTCAACAACTAGATCAAACAGCATTATCAAATGGGGCTATCCCAAAAAAATATAAAGAATTAATGGCTATCGCCGTAGCACTTACTACACAATGTCCTTACTGCCTGGAGATACATAAAAAACATGCTATAGCTGCAGGAGCGACGCAAGAAGAGTTGGCTGAGGTAACTTTTGTTGCTGCAGCGCTTAGAGCAGGTGCTGCCGTTGTTCACGGAGCACATTTAATGAATGATTAATCATAAGTTTCATCCATTATCTGCTTATGCTATATAAAAGCCAGGATTGAATTCCTTAACACAACATCTGGTATATCTTTTCATTCTAAAGATGATATACCAGATGTTCTATATCAGGTTAAAATGTGTCTTTGTTTGTTGTAAGCAATCAGCGATCATCTCCATAGCTTGATCTATCGTTGCTTTCTTTGTTCGGAAAGATAATATCGCTATACGGATGACAAATTGATCTTTAATAATCGTTGAACTCAAAAAGACACGGCCATCCTGGTGGATAATTTCCATCAATTTTTCATTAAAGATATTTTCGTCCACTCCGTTTATGGAATACCAGAAATAACTCACTGATAAATCGGGTTCTGGTCCTAATGTAAATCCCAATTGCTCTAGTCGTTTTCTAAAATAAGTTGTCAATAGTACTTTTTCCTCCAGACAGGCCACAAAGGGTTCCAGACCATGTAATTGCAAAGGTAACCACAAGCGCAATCCTCTAAAATGTTTGGTTAGTTCTGGAGAGACATCTGCAGGATTGATTTGCACATCGGTTGTCGCATCCTGCATATAATTTGCGGTATAATGATGGGATTGAAAAACAGCTTCTTTGTCCTTGATCAGTACAGCTCCTAAACCATAGGGTAAAAACAAGCCCTTGTGAGGATCTATGACTAATGAATCTGCAAGATCTATTCCCTGAAACAAAGATTTTTTAGTTTTATCCAAAATAAAGAATCCACCATAAGCTCCATCAATGTGATACCAGAGTTTATGTTGTTTTGCTATAACTCCAATCTCCTCTAAAGGATCAATAGCTCCTGTGTCTGTAGTGCCCGCAGAGGCAATAATCATAAAAGGATTATATCCCGTTGTCATATCTTCCCGAATAGCTTCTTTTAGTTTTGCTGTATTTATTTTTGATCGTTCATCGAGTTCTAATAAACGAATTTGGATATCTTCCAGACCTATAATGCGTAAGGCCTTATGAATACAATGATGAACCTGAGCACTGGTATAAATTACACTTTGGGTTATCTTGTCGTTCTTTATTTTATGTTTGTCTCTTGCAGCAGTCAATGCAATTAAATTAGCAATAGAGCCTCCGGAAGTCAGATTTCCCACTGCTTCTTTTGGAAAATCAAAGATAGCTTTCATCCAGTCCAGCAACTCATTCTCGATCGTCACGGCTCCCGGTGAACCAAAATACATACCTGCATACTCATTAGTAAAAGCTGCCAAATAATCGGCTAAGGAAGCCGTATAAATCCCTCCTCCTGGGATATACCCTATATGTCCTCCGGATGCTGGTTTTATTCCTTGATCGACCACTTCTGTCGTATAAACTTTTAATAACTCAGAAATGGTCTTACGCTCTGGCCCTATTGTTAATTCATCCCGATCAACTGCTCCCTGATGGTAAGCAGCTGTTGAGGGCAGTGTCTCAATAAAAGAATTAGCATAGGCTTGTATTACCGCATTAAGCTCATCTCGCTCTTCCTGAGAAGGTTCCAGAATAGCGGCAGTTTTTTCTAAAGTTCTCAGTTGATGAATCAAATTTTCCATGCACCTATAATTATCATTCAAAGGTACTTGATATCATATAATTTCCTTAATAACTGATAAGAGACATTTATTAAGATTTATAGTTAATGTGTTAAAAGTTTTATTCTACACTTGTAGAAATAAAATATAATTCTACATTTGTAGAAATAAAATATTTATGAAATCTTTTGTTATAACATTAATTATTCTTCTATGTATTCCAAATTACATTACAGCTCAGAAGTATCAAGATAATGATGCACTTTGCTCACTACTGGAAAAGATGACTATAAATGATCAAAGATATAGAGGGCTCCCAGAAATGGGAAATCCATTTTTTCGCATTCTGGATTCTTTACAAAAAGTTAAAGGTATTTCTATGGAAGAATATGCTAAACTAAGCCAGCAAGAACAGTTAGAATGGGGGAAAAGAGCTAAAACTATCGCGAATAAAGTTCCTAGAATATCTCAAAAAAAACAAGATTCCCTCATGCAACTTCAAATTGAACTTGATAATCAAAACACAGCAATGCTTATTGATATTATAAATGAACGAGGCTGGGTCTCAAAAAATGGTTTAGGTTGTCAGGAATACGCATCACCGTCTCTTATTTTTAGACATTCTCAGGAAGCATATTGGGGTGAAATACGGATAATCATTGAAAGAGAAAAAGCTAAAAATACAATTGGAAAGGGAGATTATCTATTTATAAAAGATCATATCACTGGAAGACCTGGGACTAATTTTAAATTTAATACTTCATCAAAGTAACACAACTAACATATCATAGTTATCGCTTATGAAACTATCTAATACTGAAGAACAATTGATGCAACTCCTCTGGAAACAAGAACGTGCATTTATGAAAGATCTTATTAAAGCTCATCCTGAACCAAAGCCAGCCATAACTACAGTAGCTACGCTATTAAAACGAATGCAGGATAAAAAGTTTATCGATTACGCACAAGTGGGTCGATCAAGAGAGTATTTTCCTTTGGTCAAAAAGACAGATTATTTCTCCAAACATGTCAATGGTCTGATCAAGAACTTCTTTAATGATTCTGCTGCACAGTTTGCTTCCTTTTTCACACAAGAAACAGATTTGAGCGCAAAAGAGCTTGAAGAACTCAAAAATGTTATAGACCGCCAACTTAAAAATAAAGAGTCATGATAGCATACCTTATCAAAAGCACCTTATGTTTTGCTGTACTTTTTGGCTTTTACAAACTGGTTTTAGAGAACAAAGCATTACACCATTTTAAACGGTATTATTTACTGGCGAGTCTCATTTTTTCCCTTATTATTCCTCTGATCACGTTTACATATACCACAATCCAAACACCTGAAGAAGCTTGGATTAGCGACTTTTCGAGAGCTTGGGAGTCGTCAACCATAACTACTTCCCCAACAATAACAGCACCAGAAAAGACTAATTATCTTCCTTATTTGCTATGGTCACTTTATGGAATAGGCCTACTCATTTTTGGAAGTCGTTTTGCACTAAATTTAATTCGCTTAATACGGAAGATTAAAAGTGCCGAAACACTGAACAAATCTTATTTTACACTGGCATTGCTATCGCAATCTATCATTCCACATTCTTTTTTAAAGTATATTTTTCTTTCAAAAAAACCCTTTCAAAATAGAGAGATTCCTTCAGAAGTTATTGCTCATGAGGCTACACATGTACGTCAAAAACACTCCCTTGATATCTTATTTATAGAATTAGTCCAGGTGTTATTCTGGTTTAATCCCTTGTTTTGGATAGCCAAAAATTCAATCAAGCTCAACCATGAGTTTCTCGCTGATCAAGGTGTTATTCAGGAACAAAACGACCTGTATCAGTATCAAAACATACTCTTAGACTATGCCAGTAGTACACATCATACTACACTCGAGAGTTCATTTAGTTATTCATCAACAAAAAAACGAATCCTTATGTTATCACAAACTTTTTCGCGAAAGCGACTCGCTATTAGTGCGTTATTACTTATTCCTATTATTACAGGCTGTATATTAGTCTTTAATCAAGGAATTATTTCAGAGGTCACCTCAAATGAACTCGCTATAGAAGGACAGTGGATAGATCAAGAGCAAGAAAGAAATACAATAGTTATTTCTAATGAAAGTGGTTTACTCTCATTAAAGAGAGGAAATAGTAATAATACAACTCCTATTATAAAAGAGTCTGGCAACTATTTTATAGAAAATACCGAACAAGAGAAGAAAGAAATTAAAATTGATCCCACAGATAATACGTTAACCATTGGAGAAAAAAAATATCTCTCTCCTACTAATAGTTTGAAAATGCAATTTTCAGGCTTGTGGGAAAACAAAGAAAAAGGCACTTCTTTTATGATTCAAAATAACGACGGAATATTCTCTTGGGTTATTATAGAAGAAAACCAAGAAGAAGAAAAAATGTATTGGCCCAATTTAACAGACACAGGATTCGAATTTGCTCAAGGTGATGAATGGTCTTCTTTTACAATAAAACAAGGTGCTATTGTAGATCATAAAGGAAACATCTATCAAAAAAGAAAAACCCCAGAACATCTAAGTATTAAAATTATAGGAGATGATAGCTATACTATAAACGATCGTCCTGCAAACAATGCTTCATTAATGAATGTTCTTAAAAGTTTTAATACAAATAGGACAAAGCAAGAGAGGCAACAAGTTATTAATGCGACCATTAGCGAACCTAAATTGGATGAGACAGATCAAGTAAATATGTTACATAAAATTCTTCAGGATTATGGTGTAAAAGATATATCAATTTACATGGGTTTATTTACCTCTAAAAATCCTTTAAATTCATACACAAAACCTAAGCATCCTACCTATGAACAATTAGTAAAATGGCAGAACACTGCATTGTATACAATCCTTATAGACCAAAAATCTATAAAAAATAAAGAAATCCTTGAATATCACCCTGATGATTTAATGTATTATGATGAAGAACCCCTTAAAGGAAGTAATAAGATACAGGTGACCTTGTGGACAAACCCTTACTGGCAAGATAAAATTAGAATGCATGATAATCTTCAAAACATGTTTAACAATGCTGAGCAACAAGTCTCTCAGAACTATGCAAAGGAATTTTTAAAAGGAGCTCAAAGAAATGGAAAGAAGGCTATCGTTATTGAAATTAAAAACAACAGTATACGTATTAATGGAAATCCATCTAATATAGTAAATCTATATAACGATATCAATATCCTTACCAAGGATTGGTCTACAAGTGATTATTCCGATATGGCACCTTCATTTCTATTTAAAAATAGTGATAAACAATTTATAGAAAAAGCTGATAAGGCATTCCAAAAGACTAATCTTTTCAAACAACGTCAAGATTTACAACTTAAACCTACTTCTCCTGAAGAATTTGAACGCACCTTTGAGTTATCAAGCACTGAAGATCATCTTGAAAAAATGAAAAATTCTGGAAGTCAATTTTTCTTTAATAATGTACAAATCTCATATAAGGAAGCACTCCGACTCACACAAAAAAATAAAGGATTAAGTATCCAAACTCCTTATCCGTATACAAATCCGCCACAAACATTTATTGCTTCAATACCAATTGATATTTCAGAAACCACAGCTACAAAAAATGAAGCTTCTCAAAGGTATAAAGTGGGAGATACAGTAGTTTTTACCATTGTAGACAGTCAACAACAACACAAAGCTGTTATCAAAAACTACACATCACAAACTAAGCAGCCCACAGCCGCACTTCTTGCTAAATGGTCAAATGACAATAAGTATGGTATATGGATAGATGGAAAACTTATAAATAATGCTTCCTTGAAAACCTATCGTTCCAAAGATTTTGCAATGTATTACGAGAGTAAACTTGAAAAAAATGCAAAAAACTACGGTAAGTATAAAATTCGAGTTGATTTGCATACAATGACTTATGCTAAAAAAATAAGTGCAATACGACTTACTGATCAAGAAGAATTAAAAAAATCACATCCTCAGATTACTCCTGCGCTTATTCAAGAATATATACAATGGGCAACAAAAATAAACAAGGAACAGTCTTCCATTATAAAATCAGAAAAATTAAGGAAAATGCAATTTGTATTTAATGAACTCATGAGTCCTTCACAGCGCAAGGATGTTCCGCCTTTTCCTCAAGTGCCTCCACCTCCACCTCCACCAGTATATATAAATTCTCCTGAACCTCCTTCGCCAGAAGAAGCTCCACAGCCATTCAAAGCTGCTTCCCCACCAGTTTTCAAAAAACAGAAAAAACAACAAGACGAAATAGACACTATTGAACTGGAGGATAGTGAGTCTGGTGTGATCTATACAATACAGATAGACTCAGCAGCAATCAAAAAACAAAAATCCAAGACGGAAAAGAATAAAGTAAAGGCAAAGTCACAAAAAAAGGAGCAAAAAAAACAAAAAAGAACACCACTAGTAGGTGTGAAAGGCACTTCAGAAAATATAAAAGTAGACCATCAAACAAATACTCAAGAAGAGCAGCGTTATAAAGAAATATACGAAAAGTACAAAGATCATCATCCTGCATTCAAGACTATTAAAGAATCTGAATCTGCAAAAGCAATAAATGAAAACGTTCAGAAAACTACCAATCAACAAGAGATGATTGAATATTTAAAAGATGCAAATAGTAAAGGAGCCATTTTAACCCACGTCAATGCAAAACCCTCAGAGTTTGCATTTTATGATACCCATCTATCATTAGACTTTGCAATCAAACTTATTAAAGATGATTCAAAAATGAGACTCTATCCATTTAATAGTCCGCACTCGGGTCTTGTTATTTTAATTTCAAATAATATAGAAAATACAATCCCTAAACTATCATCAGAAAATAGAATGGAGCACATTAGATCTCTATACGTAATAGGTGCTAAATTTTATGTAAACAAAAATGAGGTAGAATTTAAAAAGGCGCAACGGTTTTTAAAGAAAAATAGAAATACAAAGATCACTTCCACAATAACCCCTCCTGTGGTTCACATGAGCAGTAGTATTTAACTTTAATATATCATATTTTGTTGAAAAGGATACCTGAGGATAATTTTGAGATACTTATTCAAATAAAATGAGGGTACTTCTATATTTCAGGCAGCTTCAATTTTTGAGTGAGTGATCCACTCTCAAGATCACGTCTTATTTTATATATTTACTCGATTACATATTACAAATCACATGATATATAACCATGAGGCAGCTTATTCTAGTGCTTACAACATTATGCATTCTTAACGAAATTAATGCACAAGAGCTTTCAAAAACAGAGAGGGAGATTGTAAATACAGTTGCTCAAAATAATACGGAAGCCATTACTTTTCTGGAAGCTGTTGTCAATATCAATAGTGGAACGCTTAATAGCAGTGGTGTACAAGAAGTAGGTAATGTTTTTGCAAAAGCCTTTGAAGCTATTGATTTTGATACGCGATGGATTGATATGCCTCCAGCTATGAACCGTGCGGGACATCTCTTTGCAGAAACATCGGGAAACAAAGGCAAAAAATTATTATTAATAGGTCATTTGGACACCGTTTTTGAGGTCGATAGTCCTTTTCAGACCTTCAAAAAAATAAATGATAGTATTGCTCATGCTCCGGGAGGAAATGATATGAAAGGCGGTGATGTTATCCTCTTATACGCATTAAAGGCCTTACGCCAAAACGGTTTACTCGACAATGCCCAAATCATTGTTGCCTTCACTGGTGACGAAGAAAGTACTGGAAAACCCTTATCCATAAGTCGTAAAGATCTTATTGAAGCTGCCCAACGAAGTGATGTTGCTCTGGGTTTTGAAACCTCTACAGGCTTTAATTATGCAACAGTAGCGCGCAGAGGAGCTTCAGGTTGGGAAGTAGAAGTCGAAGGAAAAAGGGCGCACTCTTCTGGTGTTTTTAGTGAACGTGTAGGAGCTGGTGCTATTTTCGAACTCTCACGTATTCTTAATGATTTTTACGAAGAAGTGCGTGGTGAAGAATTACTTACTTTTAATCCAGGTGTTCTTTTGGGTGGAACTTTTGTAGATTTTGATGCGCAAACGAGTAAAGGAAATGCTTTTGGCAAATCTAATGTTGTTGCTCAAACTGCTATGGTTAAAGGAGGCTTACGTTTTATTTCTGAAGATCAAAAAGAGCGTGCCCGGGCAAAAATGCGAGAGATTGTTAACAGGAATCTACCACATACCTCAGCTACTATACAATTTACAGATAGCTATCCTTCCATGGGGCCTACTGACGGTAATTACAAACTACTAGAACTTCTTAATGATGTAAGTCTGGATCTCGATCAGGGAGAAGTGCAAGCCTACGATCCTGGTAGACGTGGAGCAGCAGATATTTCATTTGTCGCACAGTATGTCGATGGTTTGGACGGATTAGGAACTATGGGAAGCGGTGCACACACACCAGAAGAAACGGTAAATCTCACTACCTTTGAAGCATTAACCAAACGCACAGCCATTCTTATTTACAGATTAATTAATCAAAATTAATATTCATCATTAAAAAACATCCCATGCGCTATCTACTACTACTTGTTACCGTATTAACGACTTTACAATTATCTGCCCAAACAGATACACAGAAAGTTGAAAACACGATTAAGAAAAGTACTATTGAAGGCCACATTTATTTCCTTGCAGACGATCTGTTAAAAGGAAGAGAAACCGGAACACCAGAAAATAAAATTGCAGCAGCATATCTTGCTAATGCATTGCGTTCTTATGGTGTCCTTCCCAATCCCCAAACAGGAGATTTTTATCAATCCGTGAAGCTCAAAAAAGTTTCTCCTCCGGAAAACGCAAGTTTATCTATAAATAATCAGTCCATCAGTGATATGGTAGCATTAGAGGCTACCGCAATCTCATATACAGATAATGCGGTGTATCTAGGTTATGGTTTAGAAAGTGATTATGAGGGAAAAGATGTGACTAATAAAATAATCTTAATACAATCAGGAGGACCAGAGACGCAAGATACGCGAGCTGCTTTCCGGTTACGTGATCAGAAAAAGACTTTGGCGATGCAACATGGAGCATTAGGTATCGTGGAACTACTCAAAGCTGATGATAACATATGGAGCTTTATCGACCATAACTTTAATGCTTCCAGTCTTTCTAATATCGAAGAAGCATCTGAGTCCGAAGCATCAGATTTTGCCTACATCTGGGTGTATGATAAGGAAGGGGCTATGCAGGCATCACTAAGCTCACAATCATCCGTAGCTATAACCCTTTCGCTTGAAGCGAATAAAGAAGAAATTGTCACTTCTCAAAATGTTATTGGTGTTGTAGAAGGGACAGATCCGGAACTAAAGAAAGAATACATTATCTATTCAGCACATTATGACCATGTAGGTATAGGCACACCTGATGAAAGTGGAGATACCATCTATAATGGTGCACGAGATAATGCGGTAGGCACAACCACTGTATTGAGTATGGCTGAAAACCTGACTAAATACCCGACTAAACGATCTGCTTTATTTATCCTATTTACAGGAGAGGAAAAAGGATTATTAGGAAGTCGCTATTATGTAGAGCATCCCGTTCTCCCTTTAAATCAAATGGTCTATTGTTTTAATAGTGATAATGCAGGGTATAACGATACTTCACTAGCTACAATTATCGGTCTTCCCAGAACAACTGCAGCTCCTCATATCAAAAAAGCAGCGCAGGCCTTTGGCTTAACCGCTGTAGATGATCCTGCTCCAGAACAAGGGCTTTTTGATCGAAGTGATAATGTGCACTTTGCCGCAAAAGGCATTCCTTCGCCAACTTTTTCTCTGGGATTTACAGCATTTAATGGTGATGTAACCAAATATTATCACAGACCTGGCGATAGTGCTGAATCTTTGGATTATGAATATTTGTTTAAATTCTTCAGAGCCTATGTATTGGCGGGACGTTCCATCGCAAATGATCCTGTAACTCCAGTATGGACCGCTGGAGATAAATATGAAGCCGCAGCAAAGGCCTTATATAAAAACTAATCGGAGTAATTAAACTCTTAGAAATAGTAAGAAAAAGATGGTTGCCAAAGGGAAAAATAGGAAATTATCTCCTCTACGCGCTAGGCGAAATCATTCTGGTCGTTTTGGGAATTCTAATTGCTTTACAGATTAATAATATAAACGAAGACCATAAATCCAAAAAGCAATTGAATACGATCTTAAAAACTGTTTCCGATCTTGCGACAGATACTCTAGTCGTTAATCCCAGATTATGCATTAGAACTTTGT
>CAZPTJ010000088.1:0-12152 GCA_964589085.1 uncultured Flavobacteriaceae bacterium
TTGATTATTTGATCTATAAGAAGGATGCCAAAAACAATAAGTAAAGATTTCTTTAAAGACATAGGCTTTTGCTAAGGAGTAAAAATAATGCTTTACAAGGATTTATGCACTAATATATCACCGTATATCGTTTCCAGCGTTATACTTTTGTTACCCACGAGATCTTGTGGGATAGCGACTTTTCCGTTACGAGATTGTGCTTCGATTTGCGCAGAAGGGGTTTTAATATAGATATTACCTGAGATGGTAGTAATGTTTATGCTTTCGCGAAAGCGTATATCTGTTAATTCGCACCCACCTCTTCCCAGATTACATTGTAAATTACCAATGGATCCAGCAATCTGCAATGCAGCGAGCGCAGAATTAATATAGAGATCAATACCTTCAGGTATCGAAATTTTAAGCACTATAGAAAGCACTTTATGTGCAGATAACTTATCATTGAATGGTATAAAATCAGGGGTTTTACCCGTAGTAATATGTAAACTATGATCAACGATCGCCGTATTTAATAAGGTACTTTCATAAGACTCTCCATCAATCTGCGTAGTTAAAGTAATCTTATCTGTTTTTTCTGTTTGAATCTCTATTTTAAAAATATCATCACTATCAATTGCAATAGAGCTAACATCATGAGCATCATATGTTTTGGAAACTTGTTTTTGTGCCAGAACAGATAGTCCCCATAACAGGGAAATATTGAGAATAGCACTTTTTAGTAACAAATGCATACGATGTTTAAGCTTAGGAATATAATGCAAAAAACCTTCCGATAGGATCGAAAGGTCTCTTCTATAAGGTGTTTTACTATTAACTTTGCATATTTTTTGCCTCAATACTTAAGGTGGCATGAGGAACAAGTTTTAATCGCTCCTTGTTAATCAATTTACCCGTGACACGGCAAATGCCATAGGTTTTATTTTGGATACGAATCAGTGCATTTTTTAAATCTCTGATAAACTTTTCTTGTCGTATCGCGAGAGCACTGTTTGCCTCTTTACTCATTGTTGCACTTCCTTCTTCAAAAGCCTTGAAGGTAGGAGAGGTGTCATCTGTACCATTAGTACCATCATTAAGATAGGCACTTTTAATAAGGTCCAAATCATGTTGTGCCTTATCTATTTTGTCCTGAATGAGCTGTCTAAATTCTTCTAGCTCTGCGTCGCCATAGCGCTCTTTAGATCCAGTTGTTCCCATAGTTTAGTTTTTTGTAATTGCTAATTTTGTTTTTATCTCATCAAATTCGATGGTTAAACCTTCGGTAATTTCATGAACTACCTGCAAATTATCGGTTAATGTTTCTTGTTTAATATACGTTATATTATCCATCACAGCATCTTCCAGCACACCATCACTTTGGATAGTTACATTAATTCTGTCTGTAACTTCAAAACCAGAATCTTTTCTCAAGTTCTGAATACGATTGACCAATTCTCTGGCAACACCCTCTTTTTTAAGGGTGTCATTTATGGTTACATCCAGAGCAACCGTAAGCGTATCCTGACTGGCAACGAGCCATCCTTCAATATCTTTTGAACTGATTTCAACATCGCCTGACTCCAAAATAGTCATTTTTCCATTAATTTCGATATCGATCTGACCATCACGCTCTATTTGCGATATATCCTCTGCCTCAAATTGCTGTATCGCACTGACGACGAGTTTCATATCCTTGCCAAATCGTGGCCCTAATACTTTGAAATTTGGCTTGATTTGCTTTACCAAAATACCAGAATCTTCATTAATAAGGGAGACCTCTTTAACGTTGACTTCAGATTTTATAAGATCTGCAACGGCTTCAATTTCTTCTCGGTCAGCTTCTCCTAAAACAGGAATCATAATACGCTGTAAAGGCTGACGTACTTTTATTTTTTCTTTCGCTCTAAGCGATAATACCAATGAACATACGGCTTGAGCCTTCTGCATTTTGTGTTCTAACGCAGTATCGATGCTATTAGTATCACTTTTTGGAAAATGTGACAGATGAACACTCTCAAAATTTTCTTTGGAAGTAATGGCATTTAAGTCCTTATACAAACGTTCCATGAAAAAAGGAGCTACGGGAGCTGCGAGTTTTGCGATGGTAACCAGGCAGGTATATAGGGTTTGATAAGCACTTATCTTATCTGTACCATAAGATCCTTTCCAGAAACGTCTTCTGGATAAACGTACAAACCAGTTGGATAAATTTTCCTGTACGTAACTATCGATAGCACGAGTAGCTCTTGTAGGATCGTAATCGCCATAATAGGTATCTACACGATCGATTAAGGAATGTAATTCAGAAAGAATCCATCGATCTATTTCCGGACGATCTTGAACTGGGATTTCTTCTTCTGCAAATGTAAAATTATCCAGATTTGCATAGAGCACAAAGAAGCTATAGGTGTTGTATAGTGTACCAAAAAACTTGCGTTTTACTTCTTCAATACCAGCAGGATCAAACTTTAAATTATCCCAGGGATTGGCATTACTGATCATATACCAGCGCGTAGCATCGGGACCGTGTTTTTCCAGTGTTTCAAAAGGGTCTGCGGCATTTCCTAGACGTTTGGACATTTTTTGTCCGTTTTTATCGAGAACCAAACCATTGGACACCACGTTTTTATAGGCCACATCATCAAAGGTCATAGTAGCGATAGCGTGAAGGGTATAGAACCAGCCACGTGTTTGATCAACACCTTCAGCAATAAAATCGGCTTTGCGCCAGGTATTCTCTACCAATTCCTTATTTTCAAAGGGATAGTGCCACTGTGCATAGGGCATGGACCCAGAATCAAACCATACATCGATAAGATCGCTCTCTCGCTGCATAGGCAGTCCCTTAGGAGAAACCAGTGTGATGCGATCGACAATATTTTTATGAAGATCTACGAGTTCATAGTTTTCGGCACTCATATCACCTACAACAAAATCTTCAAAAATGTCCTTTTCCAATACTCCAGCGGTAACGGCTTTTGCCATTTCCTCTTTGAGTTCTTTGACAGATCCTATAGCGATTTCTTCTTTTCCATCTTCGGTACGCCATATAGGCAATGGAACACCCCAAAAACGGCTACGAGATAAGTTCCAATCATTGGCATTTGCCAGCCAATTTCCAAAACGTCCTTCACCAGTAGCTTTAGGCTTCCAGTTGATACCCAGATTCAATTCATGCATGCGATCACTAAAATCTGTTACTTTAATAAACCAGGAATCCAGTGGATAATAGAGTACAGGTTTATCCGTACGCCAGCAGTGTGGATAGCTATGGACGTATTTTTCAACCTTAAAAGCCTTATTTTCTGTTTTTAATTTAATAGCGAGTTCCACATCCATAGATTTCTCCGGAACCTCGTCATCGGCATAATATTCGTTTTTGATATACTTATCCCCAAATTCCTTCATTTCAGGACGAAACCTTCCTTGTAAATCAACAAGTGGAACAAGATTATCATGCTCATCTTTAATCAACAGGGGGGGCACTTCAGGGCTTGCCTGTTTGGCAACCATAGCATCATCTGCTCCAAAAGTAGGTGCGGTATGTACGATACCCGTTCCATCTTCTGTAGTGACAAAATCTCCAGCAATAACTCTGAAGGCATGAGCTACACCTTCATAGGGTTGTACATAATCAATTAATTGCTCATAGCGCAGTTCCAGCAGGTCTACTCCTTTAAATTCACCGACGATGGTAAAAGGAACCTTTTTGTCTCCTGCTTGATAATTACCTAGTTCATCCACGGTTTCAACTTCTTGAAACTTTCCAGAAAACTGTTTCCCAACTAGGGATTTAGCAAGTATCACTTTAATAGGTTCAAACGTATACTGATTAAAGGTTTGTACAAGCACATAATCTATTTTCTTCCCAACGGTAAGTGCCGTATTGGAAGGCAATGTCCAGGGTGTCGTGGTCCAGGCTAGAAAGTAGGTTTGCCCATCTCCCAATTCCTTTGCGAGTGCGTTATCACCAGCATCAGTGATTTTAAACTGTGCTACCACTGTGGTATCTGTTACATCACGATAGCAGCCAGGTTGATTAAGCTCATTGGTACTTAAACCCGTTCCCGCTTTAGGAGAGTAGGGTTGTATACTGTATCCTTTGTATAATAAATCTTTGTCATAAATATTTTTGAGCAGCCACCAGACCGTTTCCATATATTTAGACTTGAAAGTGATATAAGGGTCATTCATGTCCACCCAATACCCCATCTTTTCCGTAAGATCATTCCAGATATCGGTATAACGCATGACTGCCTTTTTACAGGCTTCATTATAGGCTTCAATGGTGATTGTTTTACCTATATCTTCTTTGGTAATGCCTAATTCCTTTTCTACTCCCAATTCTACAGGGAGGCCATGCGTATCCCAACCCGCTTTACGCTTGACCTGGAATCCTTTCATGGTTTTATAGCGTGGGAAAATATCTTTAATCGTTCGTGCCAGTACGTGATGTACTCCCGGTAATCCATTAGCTGAAGGCGGTCCTTCAAAAAAGATATAAGGTTTTGTATCGGAACGTTCGGTGATACTCTTTTGGAACGTATGGTGCGCCTTCCAGAAAGCACCCATTTCTGCTGCTACTTTAGGAAGGTCTAATCCTCTATATTCAGTGAACTTAGCGCTCATTGCTCTATCATTTCTTAAGAGCGCGAATTTACGGAATTTAAGGGAGAAATTTTAGGATTGTATTCTGCTAAGATTAAGAGATTAAGAAGTGATAAAAAAAGAAGCATCTTTGGTATAACCAAAGATGCTTCTTTAAATTTTTATAATTTTTTGTTTTTACGGATTGAACTCTTGTAATATAGCTGTTTCAAAAGTCGAAGTAGGTGCCTGCGCCTGAATTAACCCTTCCGCATTTAATTGAGAATCCGTTAATGGTGGTGGTGGAACAAAGTCAAAAGGATCAGTAAAATTAGCACTTCCTACACGACCATTCCAAAACCAAATTCCCTGAAGATCAGTAAATCCGTTACATCCCAGTGTTCCAGTGCCATCAAAAGCTTCGTTATGAAAACCAGTATTTGCAGAATTATTAAATATACTTAAAACAGAGCTTTGTCCTAAGAAATAATTTAATGGAGCTCCTACAACATCTAAAACTTGATTCTGTGCCCAAAACTCATTGGCAGATGTTGGATCAGTAGGATCTGCAGATGCATCTGTGTGATAAAATACTGGAGGAAAACCCATACCTCCTACACAAGGATAATCATAAGGCTCAAAAGTATCATCCACAAACATAGCTCCTCCAGGACCTAGAATACAAACTTGAGTAAGTAACGGAAGAACAATCGGAGTCGATGTATCTGTTCCTACAAAGTTGATTCCAGGAGTACCATCGGTAATTAAATCCCAGGTTCCTGTAAAAGTAGGATCTGCAAAATCTACATAAGTCCCTAATGTTGCGACAGCACGTTGCGTACTACGATCTTTTATCGTTTGGATAAAACCAACGGTCTCATCAATAATCACATTAGTCGCTACAGGATGATTAAAATCACTTACATCAAAACGGAAAGAACCTCGTTTTCCTTCAAAAACAAAATGGGTAGGATTAAGATCTAAGGTTTTTGCAAAGAAAGAAAGACGCTCTCCTTCATCAGTGATAACAGTGGCATTATATTGACCATCATTACCAACATTAATCCAAATTTTACCATGAACGGATATGTCTTCCGTCACCATGATACCATGATACATTCCCTCACTAAGAGCATCAAAAGATCTGTTTGGAGATGTTGTTATAGGATTAATAGCTTCAAAATTTGATTCGGATGTTAAGGTGGCTGTGTCTATATCTGCAGTAATTACCTCGTCTTCACTACAGGCAAAACATAAGAATAACACCATAAAACCTAAAATGCACTTTTTCATAATTAATTTATTAAGTTGAGATTTAATTCAGAAAAGTAACGTTAAAATTTTGAATAAAACGTTAGGTATAGTATGTTTCGATCAAAATAATTAAAATGCCGATTAAACACGGGTTTTCTATATAGAAGTGAATATTTTTCGGGCAAAATTTCTTTAAAAGTGTTGAGAAAGACCTATATAGGAATTAGATAATTTTCGAATGACTATGAAAATTATCATATTCCAATAGTGTATTGTACTAACTTTTTATAATAGTGAGATATAAAAACGCCCATTGTCAATTGACAATGGGCGTTTTTAATATTAAGATTGTAAATAGTCCGATCTTTTTTTTCAGATCGACTACGATCTCCTAATTATCTGCTTCTTTTTTCTTCGAAAGAAGCGTTTGAGATCATCTCGGTTAATCCATCAATATCAATATTTGAGGGTATGTTTGATGAAGTAAGACCAGTAAGACCTAAACCGCCATCAAAACTAAGGCTTCCGGAACGTCCGTTCCAACTCCAGAAACCAATAAGATCTTTAATAGCCAAACACCTTGGTCCTGAAACTCCAGGTTCGTTATTGTGAAAACCAGTATTTGGTAAATTGTTAAGTGTACTTGCAAGAGTACTTTGCCCAATAGAATAAGTAGCTTCAATACCAGCCCAAACAGCAGTCTGTTGTTGTACCCAAAACTCATTGCCTTCAGCACTCGATAAGAACACAGGCATAATAGGACCGTTAGTTATAAAACAATTATATTCAAAGGCATCAAATTCAGTATCATCAAAAACATTTCCTCCAGGTGCATTTACAATAACCCGGCTTAGTAATGGAAGACCAAAAGCATCGGGATTAGGAATACCCTCAGTTATAAGATCCCAGGTTCCAACAAATGTCGGATCAATATCGTCTTGGAATGTTCCTAAAAAAGTCATCGCTCTTTGATTACTACGATCTTTTACCACTTGAACAAATCCTTTTGTATTATCGAAAACAACTTCAGTGGCAATGGGATTGTTGAAATCGCTTGCATCAAAATAAAAAGATCCACGTTCTCCTTTAAATAGAAGACTTTGATTTGTTCTCCGTTGATTTTGCTTTGCAAAAAAGGATAAATGCTCTCCTTGATCTGTAATTATTTTTGCATTGTAATTTCCGTCATTGGCTACATTAATCCATATTGTACCATGAAGCGATTGATCCATTGTTCCGATAACACCATGATACATGCCTTCACGACTATTATCTAATGCAGCTCTGGGTTGAGCCAAAATAGGATTTATAGCAACATCATTCGTAAGTTGGGCGGTAAAAAAAGCTTCATCTGTTTCAGTAGTAGATATCGAATCATCACTACACGCATAAAGCAAAGTTATGATCGCTAGACCAAGAAGTAACTTTCTCATGATTTGGGGTTTAAATTACGGATGCAAATTAACCACGCATTAAAACACTAAGAAAATAAATTTTAAAAAATTAGCCCAAATACACAAAAACATCGATTATCAACACAAGTGTTTTTGAAAAAGTAAGTAAAATAGCTCAATAAAGCACAAATTTCATTTTTTCAAGAAGGAGATAATGAACAAATTAAACGTGCTTACCTACCTCAAAACCGTGTTTTCCGAGGTATTGATTCCCTGAGTCAATAGCATCTTCTTCCAATGTCGTACCCATAGAATCATTCCACCTGTTAAGGTATCCGAACAAGGATATTACGCCCAACATTTCGACGATCTCCCCTTCATTCCAATGAACGTATAGTTTGTCTTTAATTTCCTGATTCACGGCATTGGGAACTTGAGAGGCAGCTAGAGAGAAATCAAGTGCTGCTCTTTCTGCATCAGAAAATGCAGGATGCGTTCGGTATTCCCATATATTATCCAGTTGTTCCTGTTCTGCACCATAACGTTCTGCAGCACGTATCGCATGAGCTTGACAATATCGACATCCTGTTGCATTGCTTGATACCCATGCAATCATACGTTTAAGAGCAGAGGTTACACGTCCTTGATTTGCCATGACCGCTTTATTCAAATTAATAAATGCACGTGAGATGTCAGGTCTACGCTGCATGGTTAATACAGAATTAGGACAGAAACCCAGGGTTTCATTAAAGAATTCTGCAAGTTCTTTGGTCGCAGGATCATGAGCGGCGTCTAAGGGTGTAACTAAAGGCATAATATGAGTGCTAAAATTGTTTGTTAATATAACGATTATTAAAAGGCAAGATAGTCATTTCCATTTCAATTTTGTATCTTGATTTTTTATAAAAAATGCTAAAAATGAACGGACATAAAATAACAACAGTATATAAAAATGGGATGCAGTTTGAGACAGACAGCCCTACAGGATATAAAACTTTTATGGATACTTCTCCAGAAAACGGAGGGGCAAATGAAGGGATGGGACCTAAAGCTTTAATGCTATCTTCTTTGTCAGGTTGTTCAGGCCTGGATATCGTGTTTGTTCTAAATAAGATGAGAGTGCCTGTTCCTGAATTTAAAATGGAGGTGCGTGGTGAATTGACAGAAGAACACCCCAGATATTACCATAAAGTATGGTTGGATTATCACTTCTATGGTAAAGATTTAGATCAGGCAAAAATTAAAAAAGCTGTGGAACTATCTGAAACTACGTATTGTGGTGTTATGGAAATGTTCAGGCGTTTTGCACAATTGGAAATAAGAATCTTTTTTCATGAGTAATTGTAAAATATGGTAAAGTATATATTGTTAATTCTTACACTTTTATATGCCCATAGAAGTTTTGCACAAGAGCAACGCTCTTTTGAAAAAGCTAAAACATTTTATATTACTGGAAATACACAAGCTATAGGAAATACTATTCTTGGTTCTGATAAAGAAAGACCCTTCAAAGATTTTAAACAAATCAATGATGAATTCGATATGGAGTATATCGATATAGACGATGATGCAAGCACATTTAGTTCTAGTAGTGCATTTTTAGAAATACCACCGGATTCTAAAATTGTTTATGCAGGATTGTACTGGACGGGAACCTATGGTTATGAGAAAAGTGTTTTGCGTCGCAAGGGAGACAAAGTTGTGTTTAAAGGAAAAAAAGAACGTAATGATGGTTTTAATACCATTAAATTTGGCCTTCCTTCAAAGGCATATCAGGAGATAGAAGGGATGGTGCTTTATGATGGTGCAAAAAGTGATGTCCATAAGGCCAATGTGCCTTACATATGTTATAAAGATGTTACAGCTATTGTTAATCAAAACGCACTGTTTAATGGAGCTTACACAGTAGCAAATGTTAGGGCAACACGAGGTTTTATTTCTGGAGGAAGCTGTGGAGGATGGTTTTTATATGTAGTGTATGAGGAGGAAAGTGCACCTGCAAAATATATAACTACATATCACGGTTTTCAATTTGTAAATAAAAGAAATGATGTAGAAATAGTCATTGAAGATTTTGAGACTATTGCAGATGGAGATGTAAATACATCAATGACTGTGGCGAGTCTGGAGGGAGACCTTGAGTTATTTAGAGATCAAGCAGCAATATGGAGTCCACAACATCGTACGTACATTCCTTTGGAAAATGAACTTCGTGCTAAAAGTAATTTTTTTAATAGCACCATATCCAGAAATGGAATTGTCAGTGCAAATCGTAATCCAAATGTGAGTAATACACTTGGTTTTGATATCGCTCAACTGGATATAGAAAATCGGGATAATGCCTTGATTTCAAATGGCGCAAACCAAATAAAACTTAAATTCACAACCAATTCTGATCGCTATTACCTATTTTTTACTGCTTTTGAAACAGAGCTAGATTCTAGATACTTTACCAAAGTAACACAAGACGCAATCGTCAATACTGTTCAAAAATCACCGGCTATTGTGGAAACATTACCAATAGTTGAAGATACCATTGTCTTGGTACCAAAACCTAAAGTTGAAACACAAAAGCCTATTGATCCAGTAGTGCCTAGACCAAAGGAAATTAAAATTGAACCTGAACGAGCAGTGGTATCCACAAATTCAAAAACGATACAACGCCTTTTAAACAAAAAAGCTACTATAATACCAGAAGCAGCTCCGGGATACTATGTTGTCACCAATGTTTTTTCAAAACCACAACTTGCTGCAAAATGGAAAAGTTTTTTGGAAAGCAAAGATGATATCTCTGAGATAATTCAAAATCCTGAAAATAATTGGTTCTATGTCTATATTGCAAGTAGTCCTGAGGCTTCAGAAGCAGTTCATCTGTTGGAAGAGGCTTCACAAAAAAGCTATTTGAAAGACCTTTGGATTTTTAAGGTTAATATAGATTAAAAAATAACGGTTTCATACTATGCGATGGACGATTAATTCTGAGCCCAAACCCGAAACCTTAGCAGCGTTAACAAGTAAACTACACGTTGATCATACTATTGCCGCCTTACTTGTCCAGCGAGGAGTAGATACCTATGAAAAGGCAAAAAAATTCTTTCGTCCTTCTCTCAATGATTTGTACGATCCCTTCCTTATGAAGGATATGGATAAGGCTGTGGAACGTATTGAACTGGCCATTATGCGAGAGGAGCGTATTATGGTTTATGGAGATTATGATGTAGATGGTACTACGAGTGTTGCTCTAGTGAGCACTTACCTGAGAGAAAGGTATGATGCGATCACCACGTATATTCCCGACCGATATGAAGAAGGATATGGAGTTTCATATCAAGGCATTGATTATGCCCTTGACAATGATATTACCCTTATAGTGGCACTGGATTGTGGTATAAAAGCTATAGATAAGGTCGCCTATGCAAAGGGTAAAGGCGTAGATTTTATTATTTGTGATCATCACCGTCCTGGAGATCAGCTTCCTGATGCCGTTGCCGTGCTAGACCCCAAAAGAGAAGATTGCACATATCCCTATAAGGAACTTTGTGGTTGTGGTGTGGGATTTAAATTGATAAGTGCGCTTTCGCGAAAGCGGAATGAGCCCTTTGCAAACTTGATCCCCTATCTTGATTTTGTGGTTACAGCGATTGCGGCCGATATTGTTCCTATAACTGACGAAAACAGGACGCTAGCTTATTTTGGAATGCAACAAATTAATGATGCTCCTAGAACCGGTTTCAAAGCAATAATCCAACCGTTAAAAAAGAAAGAATTGTCTATTACAGATGTTGTTTTTCTTATTGCACCGCGTATCAATGCAGCGGGACGAATGAAACATGGAAATCATGCAGTGAGTTTGCTCACAGAAACAGATTTTACAACTGCCTGTTTGTATGCTCAGGAAATAGAAGACTTTAATACAGACAGACGCAATACCGATGAACAAATCACAAAAGAGGCATTGCGGCAAATCAAAGAACTTAAAGAGGAAGATCAGAAAACCACTGTAGTATTTGATAAACACTGGCATAAAGGAGTCATAGGGATTGTAGCTTCCCGATTAATAGAGACTTATTATCGTCCGACTATTGTGTTTACACAAAGTGGAGACAAACTTGCTGCTTCTGCCAGATCTGTAAAAGGGTTTGATATATATGATGCTCTGGAAGCCTGTAGTGCACATATAGAACAATTTGGAGGGCATAAATATGCCGCTGGACTTACGGTATTACCGGAAAATTATGCTGCTTTTAAGGACGCTTTTGAAACCGTAGTAAATGCCTCCATTGAGGAACGACTGTTGGTACCCGAAATTAAAGTAGATGCAGTTATTGATCTATCGCAGATCACTCCAAAGTTCTATCGCATATTAAAACAATTTGCACCCTTTGGTCCTGGAAATATGAGACCTCAATTCTTAAGCCGTTACTTGAAAGATACTGGATATGGCAAGTGTGTAGGAGCAGATAAAACACATTTAAAAATAACTGTAGCACAATCAAATAGTGGGAATAAAACATTAGGAGGAATAGGGTTTGGATTAGGTGATAAAGCGCATCTGATTACTGACAAAAAACCCTTTATGGCAGTCTATACACTTGATGAAAATGAGTGGAATGGAAAGACCAGTATGCAACTTAAATTAAAGGATATCAAAGCGTAGATAGATATTTTCATATTTTTGACTTGAGAAATCACTAAACTCAATAACCATGAAAACCATTCTCATCACAATTTTAATTGTGATCCTACTCCTATTTGGGTATAACAAATATGTGGATTACAAGAGACATCATCCACAAACTACAGATTATATAGCTAGCAGAGCCATAGATACAGACCCCTACAATAAGAAACTATTGTACAATTATTATGAGGCTATAGAAACCTTAAATAACCATGTAACCTTAAGCTGGAGTGCAAATGGAATTGATGTTCAAACGC
>CAZPTJ010000089.1:0-12121 GCA_964589085.1 uncultured Flavobacteriaceae bacterium
GCGTCAATACGATTGATGATACCTCCTAAATCTTCCGGATTGTCTACAAAATTAATGTCATCTACATTAATAATTAAGAGATTTCCTTTTTTATAGTCATGAATCCAGGCTTCATAACGTTCATTAAGACGGCTTAAGTAATCGATACTAATAGAATTCTCATAATCCCGTCCACGTTTATGAATTTGGGCAACCAGATTAGGAATGGTGCTTCGCAAATAAATAAGAAGATCTGGTGGATCCACAACACTTTCCATCAAATCAAATAAAGATCGGTAATTGTTGAAATCTCTATTTGTAAGCAAACCCATCGCATGCAGATTGGGAGCAAAAATATAAGCATCTTCATAGATCGTACGATCCTGAATAATACTTTTTTTACTATTTCTTATCTCTAACAATTGACGAAAACGGCTGTTTAAAAAATATACTTGAAGATTAAAAGACCAACGTTCCATAGCATTATAAAAATCATCTAGATATGGATTGTCTACCACGTCCTCATATTGTGGCGTCCACTTATAATGCTTGGCGAGTAATTTGGTCAAGGTCGTTTTTCCGGCCCCGATATTTCCGGCGACTGCAATATGCATAGGTTGTTTTTTAGATTGGTTTTAGTTGGTAAGTGCTTAACTCTTGTCCGTTGTAAATATACAGGATTTCATCAATCAAATAAAACCCTTTGACTTCTATTTCCGGTGAAATAAGGATAGAAAAATCCTTTGAGGTAGCTGCTTTATAATAAAATTCTTCTGTAGTTCTGCCTAGAAGGTGATTATTGTATTCCCTAAGCTGTACAAATGGCTTTGACGGATAGCGTTCTAACAATGCTCCATAGATATTGTAGGTAAGCAATTCACTATTTGCAAGCACGTGGCAGAGATTGAAATTACTCAATTGCAAATCGGCTAGCTTCTGTATAGGTTGAAAAGAGGTGACGACTTGCAAGATGTTATAATCAAATAATTCTAATTGTTGTAAGTCAGTATTAAATATCCATAAACGCCGATCTGTTGCTGTGGTCGCATGACTCACATTTCTAAAACTTTCAATAGCATTAAAATCAATACGCCTAATCTCACTGAGTGTATTGTCAAGTATGACTACCACATTGGTCTTTTGATAAAAAACAGTAATCTTAAGAGGATTTATAATATCTACACTACTAATATTGCCTAGTGATAGTGCAGTATATTGAGCATTTGATGAACGTCCTTTTTTAAACAGAGTTCTATCATTTATGAAATAGACATTGTCAAAAGTATCTGCTCCAATAAAAACATCAGCCTGGAGAGATTGTGAATCTTTTTTTTCTAAAGTATACTCTTGTCCGTAACAAATGCTACATAAAAAAAAGAATAGAATGTAATTGACTTTATTCATTGGGACTAGGAAGGTACAAAAAATCTTAACTTTTTAATACAACTTTGTTCCGCAGATTATAGTATACAGAAGTTTGTTTTTACTTCTATAGTCAGACAAATTATGGTTACTTAGGAAGTAAATACAGTAATTAGAGTGTTTCAACAAACCAGTTTATAACCATACCCTCTTACATTAATAATAGAAACATTAGGGTCTTCTTTCAGCTTTTTACGCAATTTGGTAATAAAAACATCCATACTTCGGGCGTTGAAAAAACTGTCATCTCCCCAAAGTTTTTTGAGTATTAAAGTACGATCAAGCACTTGATTTCTGTTCTTGGATAGGTGAAAAAGTAAATGTGCCTCACGATGTGTGAGATTATAAATGCTTTCGCGAAAGCGTAATACTTGTTTAGGGAAATCAAATTCAAACTCGCCCAGTGTGATCACATCAGATTCCCGTTGCAATTTTGCACGATTTATTAAATTGTGGATACGTACAATTAATTCTTCCATACTGAATGGTTTTTTGAGATAATCATTACCTCCAATACTAAAACCTTCTACCACATCTGCCGTTTGAGATTTTGCTGTAAGAAAGATTATTGGAATAGCATCATCTATTTGTCGGATGTCTTTTGCCAGAGTAAATCCATCTTTTTTAGGCATCATAACATCTAGGATCAAAATGTCCGGAGTTTGATTTTTATATTGATCCAATGCCTGTTCACCATCAACACATAGCGTGACTATAAAATCTCTCGTTTCTAGACTTTCCTTTACAATCTGACCTAATGCAGGTTCATCCTCTGCAAGTAAAACAGTTATTTTAGACATAGGGGAGATTAATTTTAAATTGAGTATTTGGTTGTATGGATACTTGAATTTGTCCCAAATGTTTTTCTATAATGGTTTTTGTATAAAAAAGACCGATCCCAAAGCCTTTAACATCATGAGTATTGCCCTTAGGGACGCGATAAAACTTCTCAAAGAGCTGGTTTGCCTGAATTTTGGTTAATCCAGTGCCGCTATCTGCAATGGTAATGAGCAAGCTGTTGGATTGTTTTTTAAAGGAAATCTGTATACTGTCTCCACCATATTTAACAGCATTATCTAATAAGTTATCTATAGCATTTTCAAAATGAAAAGAATCTACCGTTAACCATATATTGTCACTCGGGGTTTCAAAATCAAAAGTTTTGTTTGGTGTTGTCTCCCGATATTTTGCAATAATTTGTTGTAATAGAGTAACAAGATTAGTTTCTTCTTTTTGTAAAACCAATTCGTTACTGTCTAATGTTGCGGTCTCTAATAGTTTTTCGACCATAGTATTTAATTTGCCTACCTGTTGTGAAGATAGTTGTAGATATTTACTGGTTTTTTCGGGATCACCCGTCTTATTAAAGGATTGAATGCCTTCCAGAGCCGTATGAATAGTCGCTATAGGCGTTTTAAACTCGTGAGTAATATTACTAATAAGATCATTTTTAATCTCGGCAATTTGTTTTTGCGCTTTGATAATACGTAACAAGTAAAGCAAACAGACAACTACAGTACTTAGTAGAATAAAAGAAATTAAAATCCCTAAAAGATTTTTCTTAAGTATAGTCGCTGTTTCGTTCATAAAGGAGAGTTCCAAAATACTTCTTCTTGGTAGATATGCCGATTTTGAAGTCGTACGTAGCGAAGCATTTTGTAAAATATGATCATTAGACTTTTGTATAAAACCTGTAGGGCCTGTAAAAGACATACCATAATCTACACCAATGTTCTTGCGCTGTAATTCATCATCAACCAGAACATTCATACGATCAAAAGATAGAGTGTCTCTCATAAAAGACAATATAATTTTTGAAGTAAGTTCTTGAAAAGATGCAACATTAAAAGATAGAGAATCTGAAACGAAAGCACTATATATTGAATCTTTCTCCACAAGAAGTCCGGAAAGACGTGTATCCATAGTACGACCCCAAAATGAGTCTTTACCTTGCTCATTAAAGGGAAAGTATTGCTCAATTAAAGTATCTTTTCCATTACTGCTTATAGTGAGTGATTCCTTGAAACTATCATTTTCATCATCATAAATGGTAATTGAGGTAAGACTATTCAGGTTTATAGAATCTAAATCGATTAAGGAAGTATCGAGGAGTCCTTTTGTTCTTAAAGAATGATATTGTGAGGCCTTTGGAAACCTGTTTGGCATTAACTTAATAGAATCAGAAAAGAAACCAAAGGTGTTTTCTTGAGCCAGTTCACTATAATAACGATCCACAGCATTATCGAGACTTACCTGAATATCATTTATTAAGGTTTGTTTACCAGATTGGTAATTTTTATAAGTCCAGTAAATTTGTGTAGCAAAGGTGATCGCTATAACCGATATGATAAAATAGAGAATTACCTTATAATGTTTTGATTGCATAGGTCAAATGTAGGTGTATCATAAACTGTTAACAAATCACTTAACACACGTTAACACTGATTAACGCTGCAAAAGCACTGTAATAGGCATCTTTGTAGTGTCTAATTTTAAAAATGAAAACATGAGATTATTATTAATTACTTTATTATTTATTGCTTCTACAAAAGTAAATGCACAGAACTTTCAGGGTATTGCCACATATCAAACTCAAATTCATATGGAACTGGGATTGGATAGTATATCGGGAATTAATGATGAAATGCAAAAACTCGTACAGCAGCAATTGAAGAAACAATTCCAGCGTGAATATAAACTAGTTTTTAATGCCAATGAATCTATTTACAAAGAAGATGAGAATCTGGATAAACCGCAGGGATCATCAACTAATGGAATTCAAATTCAGATTTCAAGCAATAATACCACAGATATTGTATACAAAAATACGCAACAGAAAAACTATATCAGACAAAGTGAACTCCTGGGGAAACAGTTCTTGATCAAAGATAATTTGTCTAAACCAGATTGGAAATTAGAAAAAGAAACAAAAAATATAGGACAGTATACTTGTTTTAAAGCCACTTTAACTGAAGAGATTGAAGATCGTTCTTTTAGTAGTGTAAATGGAAAGGGAGAAGAAGCCATTAAAATGATAACACGTGTAACAACAGCTTGGTACACCTTAGATATACCTGTAAGTCAGGGACCAGATGATTTTTGGGGTCTACCTGGATTGATATTGGAAATTAATGATGGTCGTATAGCAATGATGTGTACTCAAGTCGTTCTTAATCCGAAAGAAAAGATAGAAATTATTCCTCCTTCTAAAGGTAAAGTAGTCGATGAAGATACTTTTGCCAAGATCGCTGAAGAAAAATCAAAAGAAATGAATGAACGTTTCCGAAGTAATAGAAAAGGAGGAAATTCATCATTTATACGCATAGGAGGTTAAGTTTTTTGAAAAGCTTAATATTTTCTTAAAAATGTAACATTGGGTTAAACCTTAGACTACTTTTAATGTCAAAGGTTTAATTAATCAACAAAAATTAAGAAAATGACTTCTTTCATCAAATGGATTCTGGCTTTTATATTCTCCAGTGTTTTTACACTATCTCAAGCTCAGGAGATTACAGGTGTGGCGACTTATCAATCTAAAACCACTTTCGATATGTCTCGTTTTGGGAATGAGACGAGTGAACAACGTAAAAAGGAGATTGCAGAACGTATGCGTAGTTTTTTAGAAAAAGAGTTTACCCTATCATTTACAAAAACCGAATCTTTTTATAAAGAAGAAGAAAAGCTTGCTACACCGGGAGGTGCTGGAGGAGGTTTTCGTTTTGGCAGATTCTCACAAGGTGGAATTTATAAGAATGTTGCAGAAAATGAGTATGCTCGGGAGAATGATCTTTTTGGGAAAGTATTCCTTATCAAAGACTCTATAAATAATTTGGAGTGGAAACTGGAAAAAGAGAGTAAGATGATAGGTCAGTATCCAGTTTTTAAGGCAACTGCAGTTCGAAAAACAGAATTTTTTGGCTTTAGAGGATTTGGCAGAAAGAGAAATCAAGAAAACGATGAAACCAAAGAAGAAGATTCTACAAAGACAGAAAATAGTAGTCTTTTTGATATCCCGGAAGAAGAAACCATAACAGCTTGGTATACACCTATGATTCCAGTTGGACATGGGCCAGATGATTTTGGAGGATTACCAGGGATGATATTGGAAGTCAGTACGAGAAACACTACGATCTTATGTTCTAAAATTGTACTGAATCCCAATGAGGAAATAATTATAGAAAAACCGGCTAACGGAAAGAAGGTTACTCGAGAAGAGTATAGTGAGATTTTAGCTGAAAAATCTAAAGAAATGCAAGAACGTTTTAGAGGACAAAATCGTAGAGGCGGAGGAAGAGGTTTTCGTTTTGGAGGCTAAAAAATAAGAAGCTAATTAAACCATAAAATTTGATTGCCACTACACACTTTTATAGTAGTTTATAAACACATCACATGAATAAAAAAATAACGCTATTGGCATTACTTTTTGTTTTGCCCCTGGGGATTTTTGCCCAAAGTATAGAGCTTTCAGGAACCGTAAAAGATAGTATTGGCGCTCCATTGGAATTGGCAAATATTATTGCTACAGTTAAATCTTCTGGAGAAATCGAGTCTTACGGAATTACGGATTCGAGAGGACGTTATCGCCTTGATTTGCCTAAAGGAGGTACTTATGAATTAAAAGTGAGTTACTTGGGTCTCAAGACAGAAATTGAAGAATTAACAGTTCCTGAAGATGGTCAGGATGTTGCTAAAGATTTTGTGTTAAAAGCCGATCCAAACCAACTGGATGATGTGGAGTTAGTCTATGAGATTCCTGTTACCGTAAAAGGAGATACGATCGTATATAATACAGATAGTTTTACTAACGGGACAGAACGGAAATTAGGCGACGTTCTGGATAAACTTCCCGGAGTAGAGGTCAATGATGATGGTGAAATAGAAGTAGAGGGAAAAGCGGTCTCGAAAGTGATGGTGGAGGGAAAGGATTTTTTTGATGGAGATAGTAAACTCGCTACTCAAAATATTCCGGCAGATGCGGTTAAAAAGGTGGAAGTCCTTAAAAACTATAATGAAGTTTCTCAGTTACGTGGTTTAGGGAACGATCAGGATAATATTGCCATTAATATTAAATTGAAGGAAGGAAAGAAAAATTTCTGGTTTGGCGATATTACTGCTGGAGGAGGAGGTTCTGAAGATGAGTTTAGATACTTGGTAAAGCCTAAACTCTTTTACTATAGTCCTAAAGGGAGTATTAATATCATTTCTAATTTTAATAATGTTGGAGATGTGCCTTTTACCTTCAGAGATTATTTTAATTTTACAGGAGGTTTTAGAAATTTCAATCAGCGAGGAGGTACTGCTTTTAATATATCAGATGGAGGATTAGGATTTTTGACTACTCAAAATAATAGAGCAAACGAATTAGAATCTGGATTTGTAGCGGCCAACTTTACCTATACGGCAACCCCAACCTGGGATATCAGTGGTTTTGCACTTTTAAGTGATAATCGTACAGATTTCATTAATAATTCATTGAATACTTTTATCAATCAAGGAGTTACTCAGGAGTTTAATCAGATAAGCGATCAACAAAATCAATTGGCTATGGCCAAATTCAGTTCTGTATATAAACCCAATGCAAATTTTCAATTGGACTACGATATTTTAGGGAAGCTTTCATCACAAGAAGAAATCTCAAATGGTATCTCCCGAGAATTTAGAGCGGATGGAACTACAGAAGATATCGTTGATGAAAACAAAGATAATGAGCCATTTTCTATCAACCAGAATGTCAATATCTATTATACACTCAACGATAAAAATATTTTTGCAGCAACGGTGCAGCATTTATATCAGGACGAAAACCCTTTTTATCAGGCATTATTAAGTCAGGAGCCGTTTGCCACTTCAGAACCACCTTTTATTATTGATCCGGATACAGGAGAAACGATACCAAATCCCAATGCAGGAGAAACTTTAAGTTTACTACCGTTCCAGGGAATTTCAGATACCAGTCTTTTTGATGTCAATCAGGATAATAATGTACAAAGTAATAAACTAGATGCAAAGGTTGATTATTACTACGTCTTGAATAAAAAGAGTAATCTTAATTTTACTTTGGGAACGACCTTAAGTCGACAGGATTTTAATTCTAATTTATTCCAGATTCTGGAAAATGGAAATCGTTTTGATTTAGACGAAACTCTTGGTGATAATCCGTCATCACTAGACAATGATGTACGTTTTAACTTTACAGACCTTTTTCTAGGGTTGCATTATAAAGTTAAGTCTGGGAAATTCACATTTACGCCCGGAGTAACATTGCATAATTATACCGTAACTAGTGAACAACAAGGATCTCGCACTTCTGAAGATAAAACCCTATTATTACCGGATCTCTTCGTAGATTTCCAATTGCGCCAAAGTCAAAACATACGTTTTAACTACCGATTAACAGCTCAATACACCGATGTTAATAATTATGCAGAAGGCCTGGTGTTAAACAATTTTAATCGCCTTTCTGGAGGGAATCGGAACCTGGAAAATGCGTTATTTCATACTGTAAGTCTTAATTATTTTAGCTTTAGTATGTTCAATTTTACCAGCATATTTGGAGGGATTAATTATACGAGTCGTGTAGATCCTATTAAGAGTGTAGGGAGCTTTGCCGGAATTAACCAAGCGTCTACACCTATTAATAATACCGATTTTAATGATCAAACCATAAGTGCCAATGGACGTTTTTCTAAGACTTTTAAGAAATTGAAATGGAACATCAGTGGTAATGTTTCCTTTAGCGATTTGAACAATATTATTAACGGTGAAAATCGAAACACGCAAAATTTAAATCAAAACTATAGAACAAGTTTAGAAACGAACTTTAAAAACGCGCCAAATTTTGAAGTTGGATTTAGTAGACAGATTACAAACTCTGATAATGGATTTACTGATCGCACCTTTTTTACCGATCGTCCTTTCGCCAATTTTGAAGTCAACTTCCTTAAAAGATTTACGTTTGCTGCAGACTGGGAGTATTTTAATTATGATGATAATGATGATAGCACAGATTTGTTGAATACGTATCAATTCCTTGAAGCCAATTTATATTATCAGAAACCCGATAGTAAGTGGGAGTTTAGAGTACAGGCGACCAATTTATTGGATGTAGATGTGATTAGTCAGAACAATGTCAATGACATTAGTATTTCCAATACAGAGTTTTTTGTGCAACCTCGTATTGTCATGTTTACGGTTAAGTATGATTTGTAGTCAAACTAATGGTGTAACAATTGTTATTTTATAATTGTAGAAAAAGGGGATAGGTATTACCCCATCCCCCAATTATCAATAAAAAGCAAAGATTATTATTTCGGCACCCCGTCATTTCCAGGGCCAACAGGACCGTCATCCTCAATAAAACAATAACAAGTTTGACCTGATCCTCTAGGGCCAGTACCATGATTTACACAATTCCAAGTACCCCCAGCTTGAATACAAGCAGCTTCATTGGCATAGACACCACTTCCACCGCTAATACTTCTTTGCTCATTTTTGTTTAGAGCATGAGTACCTTCTAATTTTAAAATGTTTTTTAACATAACTTCATTTTTTATGAATTAAATATTTTCCTTGAACATTTTAAGACACTCAAGGGTTGTGTCTCCCTACGTAAGTATTTTTAACATCCAACTAGGATGATTATTTAATGAAAATGGCAAGTGAAAGCAATTGGGATAGTGAGTTTGTAGTATCTCCGATGACTCAAACTCTTAATGGTATTAACGTTTTCTTTTACTGCTATTTTGTAGTAAATCTAAACCGTAACATTGTATTTTTTTAAAGAAAAATGATAGACGTTATTACATAGAGCGTAAGCGAGAAGTTTTCCTAACTGAGCGTATTGATCAATTGAGATAATAAAGGTCTATTTCTATAGGAGACATGGATTCTCCTATTATTATTAAGAATTACAGTTTCTTTTTTATAAATATGTGATATTTGATTTGTATTTATTAAGGAAGTCCTGTTCACTCGAAAAAAACCTTTGTGACCTAATAACTCTTCATAATGTTTTAATCTTTTGGAAACTAATACTTCTTTATCATTTAAATGTATTTTGGTATAATTTCCAGCTGAATGACAAGAAAAAATGTCATTTATGGCTACGGATATATGACTTTCATTGACGTGTAAGAGAATTTTAGAGTTGGTTTCTTTTAAAAATTCACGAAAATGTAAAAACTTACTTTCTTCATAATGCCTTTCTTTAATGAGATAATATCTGTTAATTACTTTCATTAAAGTTTCGGCATCAAAAGGTTTTAATATATAACTAAATGCATAATGCGCTATCGCTCTTTTATAATAGGCGTCGTACGCCGTAATGAATATAACTTCAAAAGAACTCGTGTCCACAACCTTCAATATTTCAAAACATAGCCCATCATCCAGTTCTATATCAAGAAAAATTAATTCAGGTTTTAAGGCTTGTATTAAAGAGATTGCATCTTTTATGGTGGCGGCTTTTCCAACTATTGAAATATTAGGGATATGTTTTTTTATAAGATTGGATAAAAACCGCTCAGATTTTAAATCGTTTTCTATTATAATGGATCTCATTAAGAAATAACTATTTTTGACTTAAAACTAAGCTTTTGAAATTGAAAAGGATATTATCAGGTCTTACTTTTTTTCTATTCTGTACAATTTATAGTCAAGAAAAGTTGGAATTATTAGAATTTGCCCCATACAAAACGTATAATCAGGAGTTTATAGATTCTCTTGCTTATGATAAGGCTAGTGGCATCGTAAAGGCTAAGATTAAATCTTCAGTTCTAAAGAAAGTGTTAGAAAATAACCCAGACCTAAAAGGGTGGATTTATTATAATTCAAGTGTTACATCAAAACTATTCAGAGAAGGTAAACTAGACTCTATTCTTTTTTATACAAATCGAGCAATAGAATTATATAACAAGGGGGAAGAAAATAGAAGCATCGATGAACATTTACTTATTAGTGTTTTTTATATAAAAGCTAGAGCATTTCGGAGCCTAGGAAACTATACCGAAGCAATTTTAAACTATCAAAAATCATTAGACCTAACAAGAAAATATTTCTATAAATGGAAAGGATATATTTTAAAAGGAATAGCAGATGTGCATTTAGCTGTAGGCAATACTGAAGAAGCCTTTAATTATTATAAGCAAGTTGAACAAGATTCTTTAACCATGAGCATTGCAAGTAACAGTATTTCAACTTTAACAAGGCTTGGGATATTATATGAAGGAAAAGATAATGCCGAGTTTGCAAAACGATATTATGAAAAAGCAATCAATACATCTCAAAAAGAATCTTTAAGTAGACATCTACCTTCACTCTATGGTAATCTTGGAAGCTTATTACTTGAAGAAAACAAGATTGATTCGACTTTAATTTTCTATAAAAAGGCCATAGCATTTTTTGAAGATACAGATTTAGATAATGTGATTAAAGAGTATGGATATTATCAACTATTTTATAGAGCCTATGTGAACGCTCATGAAAGGAAATATAAAATTTCGGCTGAATTTTTAATCCAAATAGTTGAAAACTTAAGAGAGATGGAATCGTTGGATGAATATCATAGAGGATTGCTAGGTAATACACTTAAACTTTTGACTAAAGTATATGCAGAAAAAAAAGTGCCTGAAAATTTTGATGAGTTGTCTCTTGAAATATTGAAACTAATTAAGGTTTCATATGATGAACAACTAGAAAAAAATGTTATTGACCTGGAATTAAAATATCAAACCAAAGAAAAGGACGCATCTATTTTACAATTAGAAGAAACCACTCAAACTCAAAAAACAATACTTCAGCAGCGTACCACAATCAATTGGATATTGGGGGGATTACTTTTATCTTTTTTAGGTTTAAGCTTTCTGTTTTTTAGGCAACGTCAATTAAAAAATAAATTTGTTACCTCAAATTTAGAACAACGCTTATTGCGTTCACAGCTTAACCCTCATTTTTTATATAATGCACTTAACGCAGTAAGTAGTTTAGTGCAAGAAAAGTCAGAAAACACTATACCTTATATATCAAAATTAGGTAATTTACTAAGGGCTATTCTCAAAAACTCAAGACAAGAGTTTGTTTCATTAGAAGAGGAGTTAGAGACTATTAGAACGTATTTAGAATTACAATCGGATTTTTCTAAAAAGTTTCAATATGAAATTCAACTCCCTATAGATATTGATCAGGAAATGGTGTCAATTCCTCCTATGTTTATTCAACCTTTTATAGAGAATGCTATTCAACATGGTTTTCAAGGGAGTAATGATGAAAAAATCATTATAAAGATTCAGTTAGGAGAAAATGATAAAACCTTACATATTAAAATTCAGGACAATGGGGTTGGTTATAATGAATCAATGAAACATAAGAGTAATACGGCAAGTGATGAATCATTATCTGGAAAAATCCTCCAAGAGCGATTATCGATATACGCTAAATCTATAAGGTCAAAAGCTTACTATAAGATAAAAGATTTAGAAAAGGGAACAGAAGTTTACCTGTGTCTACCTTATGTGCTTGATATATAACATTAAAATTAAATATATTCTTACTGCTCGATCTTAACAGGTATTGGCCCACCATTACTTAACCAGCCTCCACCGATTTCGTCCAGATTAATATCTAACTCATCACTGGTATTAATGCCTCTTACATCCACACGGAGTTCATCATAAGTATCAATGTCTTTAATATTAACATCCAGTGTTTCTGTGGACGTAAGACG
>CAZPTJ010000090.1:0-12088 GCA_964589085.1 uncultured Flavobacteriaceae bacterium
AATATGATCTTGCAGAAATGTCTATGAAAGTTTTAATTACCGGAGCTACAGGATTAGTAGGAAGAAAGCTTAGCACGCAGTGTTTAGAGGCAGGGATGACGGTGCACTACCTTACAACTTCCAAAGAAAAAATTAAAACACCTACAAAGAATTATAAAGGGTTTTATTGGGATCCCACACTTGATCAAATAGAAGAAGAAGCTGTTAGAGATGTCGAGGTTATTGTGCATCTGGCAGGTTCTAGTATCGCCCAGAAATGGACAAAAAACAACATAAAGAAAATCAAAGAAAGCCGTATCAAGAGTGCTCAATTATTACTCAAAGCGGTTACAAAATGGAAAGACGATCCTGTAACATTATCTGACCATCAATTAAGACACTTTATTTCTGCAAGTGCGATAGGAGGGTATCCTACTTCATTAACACAAGAGTATACAGAAACATATCCTAGCTATGCTGAGGGATTCTTGGGAGAAGTTATTGAAGCTTGGGAAACAGCAACAATGGCGTTTGCGCAATTGGAAGTAAAAGTAAGTGTGCTTCGTACAGGAATTGTTCTTGACCCCAAAGAGGGAGCTTTTCCAAAAATGGCAAATCCCATTAAAAATAGGGTAGGAGCGGTACTAGGTTCTGGTCAACAATGGCAATCCTGGATACATAGTATAGATGTTGCACGCCTTTATTTTTACGTAATGCAGCATCAGTTAGAAGGTGTCTATAATGCTGTGGCTCCATTACCACGTACCAATAAGAATCTTACTTATTTAATTTCAAAACATTTAAATAGAAATATATTGCTGCCACCTGTGCCAGCATTTGTATTAAAACTAATACTAGGTAAAATGGCTGCCATCGTTTTGGAGAGTCAGAAAGTAAGTGCCCAGAAAATAGTGGATGCAGGTTTCGACTTCTATTATACTACTGCAGAAAGTGCCATAAAGGATTGTTGTGAACGATTTTCATAGTCCTGAGATCAATATTTATTCTATGGGTTAATCTTTCGATGACATTTTGACATTTTTACTTAATTGGCAGTACTTTTGTCTAATTATAGAAAAACGATTTTAAACCTATGGCTACAAAAGATAAAGCTGAAGCGTTAGAAGATAAAATAGACGAAACAAAAGAAACAGTTCAAGAAGGAACAGCTCAAGAAAAGGAAACTATTAATGAGGAAGATCAACTGAGAGCAGATCTTGCACAGGAAAAAGAAAAGTTTTTACGTCTATTTGCAGAGTTTGAAAATTATAAAAAACGAACAACCAAAGAACGTCTGGAATTATTTAAAACTGCAGGACAGGAGGTGATCCAGTCTTTACTGCCGGTTTTAGATGATTTTGACCGAGCCTTAAATGAAATTGAAAAAGCTAAGGATAAAGAATTGGTAAAAGGTGTTACGTTGATTAATAATAAATTTAAAGAGGTTCTAAAGTCTAAAGGACTGGAACGGATTAAAGTTAAGACTGGAGATGCCTTTGATGCAGATCAACACGATGCAATAACACAGATTCCGGCACCGACAAAGAAGCTTAAAGGAAAAATTGTCGATGTTGTAGAACAAGGATACAAACTGGGTGAGAAGATTATCCGTTTCCCAAAAGTCGTAACAGGGCAATAAGTTATGAAAGAAGATTTTTATGAAATTTTAGGGATAAGTAAAGGAGCATCTCAAGGCGAGATAAAAAAAGCCTATCGCAAGAAAGCTATTCAGTATCATCCAGATAAGAATCCTGGTGATGCTGAAGCTGAGGCTATGTTTAAAAAAGCTGCTGAAGCATACGAGGTGTTAAGTGATGAGCAGAAACGCGCGAGATACGACCAGTATGGACATCAGGCTTTTGAAGGTGGTGGCTTTGGCGGCGGCGGTAGCATGAATATGGATGATATCTTCAGTCAGTTTGGAGATATTTTTGGAGGCGCTTTTGGTGGCGGTGGCTTTTCTGGTTTTGGTGGTTTTGGTGGTGGACAAGCTCGTGTTAAAGGAAGTAATCTTCGTATTAGAGTAAAACTAAGTCTTGAGGAAATAGCAAATGGTGTAGAGAAAAAGATTAAGGTAAAACGCAAAAAACAAGCCGCAGGAGTCTCTTACAAAACCTGTTCTACTTGTAATGGAGTTGGTCAGGTTACCCGAGTACAAAATACAATTCTGGGTAGAATGCAAACATCCGCACCTTGTCCGACCTGTGGTGGTACAGGGAAAATGATTGATAAACGCCCTGCAGGAGCAGATGCTCAGGGTCTTGTAGCAGAAGAAGAAACCGTGAGTATTAAAATTCCGGCTGGTGTGGTAGATGGAATGCAACTTAAGGTTACGGGCAAGGGGAATGAAGCTCCAGGTAATGGTGTTTCGGGAGATCTTCTGGTCGCGATAGAAGAAAAGGATCATCCATTGTTACAACGTGAAGGAGATAATTTGCATTATGATCTATACATTAGCTTTAGCGAAGCTGTCCTTGGGGCTACCAAAGAAATAGAAACAGTTACAGGAAAAGTACGTATCAAAATTGAGGATGGTGTGCAAAGTGGAAAAATTTTACGCCTGCGAGGAAAAGGAATTCCTTCTATCCAAGGGTATGGAAAAGGAGACCTTTTAGTACACGTCAATGTATGGACGCCTAAAACCTTGGATAAAGAACAACGACAGTTTTTTGAGAAAATGACTCAAAATGAGAATTTTTTACCTAATCCGGAAAAAGAGGATAAATCTTTTTTTGAGAAAGTAAAAGATATGTTCTCTTAAAGAAGTGTGCTTTAATTTTAGTGCCTAAAAAACTATCAATACATAAAAAAAAACTATATTTGAATAACGTTAAATACTTTTTAACGTTATTTTTCTTTTTCATAGCAATTTTTTTCCCATCCTTAACTTTTGTTGAGGGTGGGTTTTTGCTTTAGGAACATATTCTTGTCCATACTTAAGAATATGTATTGTTTTGGAAAATGAGATATAATTAAATTGGGATTTGAAACTTAGAATTTATGAGAATAACAATTCATTCAAATTCTCCCTTAAAAGACCGCTGCTCCAGCGTGCTTTTTTTATCTTTAACATTCTAAAAATATGATATGCATTCATTGTTGACAGTAGATTCCGTTTCCAAAAAGTTTGGAGATTTTACTGCACTAAATAAAGTTTCGATTAATGTGCCTAAAGGTAGCATTTTTGGTCTTTTGGGGCCTAATGGGGCGGGTAAGACAACACTCATACGTATTATCAATCAAATTACAATGCCTGATATAGGTAGTGTAACATTAGGAGGAGAATCGCTGCAGGCTAAACATATTCGAGATATTGGATATATGCCGGAAGAGCGTGGACTGTATAAGTCAATGAAAGTAGGTGAGCAATTACTCTATTTGGCCCAGTTAAAGGGACTCGGCAAGCAAGAGGCACGTAAAAGAGCAAAGTATTGGTTTGATAAATTGGAGATAGGAGATTGGTGGGGGAAGAAGATTCAGGAACTTTCAAAGGGACAGGCCCAAAAAATACAATTTGTGGTTACTGTAATTCATCAACCTAAATTATTGATTTTTGATGAGCCTTTTAGTGGGTTTGACCCAATTAATGCAAATCTTATCAAAGACGAAATTCTCCTATTAAGAGAGCGGGGCGCTACGGTTATTTTTTCAACGCATCGTATGGAATCTGTTGAAGAATTATGCGATCATATTACACTTATACATAAATCCAATAAAATCCTAGAAGGCGAGATTAATACGATTAAGCGGCGGTATCGAAGCAATACCTTTGAAGTGGGAGTTGGGATGGATGAAAATGCTTTCGCGAAAGCAGAAAAAGCAATTAAGGAGAAGTATGACTCGAAACGTACTACGTTTAAGTCTTTGCATAGCGAATTGCAAATGAACATTAAAATCGGAGAAACACAATCTCCCAATGAATTACTTCAAGATCTGAGTGTTCTGGGACAAATAAGCCATTTTAGAGAGCTTGTGCCAGCGGTTAATGATATTTTTATAAAAGCGGTAAACGAAAGTATATGAGTGCACTAGGCTTAATAATAAAACGGGAATATATAGCCCGTGTACGGAATAAATCGTTTGTGATTATGACTTTTTTAAGTCCACTTATTATGATAGGAATGATCTTTCTAATCTCCTATCTCACACAAATTAATAGTGATACTAAGCGCAGTATATTGATTGTGGATGAAATAGGAAGCTATGTGTCTTCTTTTGAAAATACAGATAATACCACTTACATTGATTATACAAGTCAGGGGTTTGAGGTTTCACGTCAACAAGCCGAAGAAGGCGCTTATTATGGCTTGATTCATATTAGTAAGTCAGGAGCTACTTCGGATTTTTATTTTTATGGTAATGAAACGCCGCCTTTTAGTTTAGTCGAAGATATTGAGGAGAAAATAGAAAGTAAAATGACGGACGGACGTTTAATTGCTAAAGGAATTGATCCTCAGATACTAGAAGAGGCAGAAGCAAATATTGACCTTGGGATTGAGAATTTTAGTGGAGAAAAAACTTCTAAAATGAGTAGTTGGATAAAAGCTGCATTTGGAGGTATAGCGGGGTATTTACTCATGATGTTTATTATTATTTATGGAAATATGGTGATGCGTAGTGTTATTGAAGAAAAGACAAATCGCATTATCGAAGTTATTATCTCTTCAGTCAAACCATTTCAATTGATGATGGGAAAAATATTAGGAACCACATTTGCGGGAATTACACAATTTACGATTTGGGTCATTATAGGTTCTATTTTATTAGTTGTGGCTGGCTTGTTCTTTAATGTAGATACAACGAGTACGCTCAATCCAGAAATGCAAGAGATTGCAGAAAATCAAGAAGTTATGATTCAGATTTTCGAAGAAGTTATGCAGTTGCCACTTTTAACCTTAGTTTTTGCATTTCTCATTTATTTTATAGGAGGCTACTTTTTGTACAGTTCTATTTATGCAGCAATAGGCGCAGCTGTTGATAGTGAAACGGATACCCAACAATTTATGCTACCTATCATCATGCCTTTGATGTTGGCTATTTATATTGGTTTTTTTGCAGTTATTAATAATCCGCACGGGACCATAGCTACCGTTTTTTCAATTATACCCTTAACCTCTCCTATAGTAATGCTTATGCGCATACCTTTTGAAGTACCTGCTTGGCAATTAATGTTATCCATTGTATTATTAATAGGGTCTTTTACGTTTACTGTTTGGTTTGGTGCTAAAATTTATCGGATCGGTATTTTAATGTATGGTAAAAAGCCCACCTACAAAGAACTATTCAAATGGTTAAAATATTAATATGATACAGGAATCTGCAGGTCAAAAAGTAAAAGAGGTTATCACCGATGATATCTGGGGTTCGATTAAAGAATTCTTAGGTTGGGGAGCGCATTTTGGACCAGAAGATCACCGGATTCATATTACTATAGGTACAGTCTTACTGATTATTATTTCTTTCATTATAGCTAATTATGTACTCAAGCTCATTAGGAAGCTGATTTCTGCTAAGCTTCCAGAAGAAGATAAAAATAAATTTACCAGCATTTTTACATTCCTAAGATATCTGGTCTATATCCTTGTGATTATAGGTGTTTTAAAAGGATCTGGGGTAGATGTTACTGTTTTTCTAACGGCTTCTGCAGCTTTATTTGTTGGACTTGGATTTGCATTACAGACTCTATTTCAGGATATCATTTCTGGTATTTTTATCATTATGGACCAAACCCTTCATATAGGGGATATCATTGAATTTGATGATGGTAAAGTAGGACGCATTTTTGATATAAAATTAAGAACAACAAGAGCGCTTACAAGAGATGATAAAGTGATTGTTATTCCCAATCATAAATTTTTGACAGATAAAGTATATAATTGGACGCAAAATCATAAAACGACAAGAGAATCGGTTAAAGTTGGTGTGGCATATGGGAGTGACACTGCTCTGGTTCGAGATGTTCTTTTACAATGCGTAGATGATCTCAAAGGCATACTACAAAAGCCAGAACCTTTTGTTTTATTTGAAGATTTTGGAGATTCCTCATTGAATTTTTCAGTTTACTTTTTTATTAAAGATAGTTTTATCGATCCTCAGATTAAGAGTGATCTGCGATTTAAAATTGATGACGCCTTTCGGAAAAACGATATATCAATACCTTTCCCCCAAAGAGATATACATATTATTAATAAATAAGGAATGGTTATTGAAATACCCTATCCTAATAAAAGAAAATTAAAGCACTTAAATATATGCCTAGAATATTAATTATAGAAGATGAAGCCGCAATCCGGAGAGTACTTGGGAAAATTTTGACCGAAGAAAGTAACGATTATGAAGTTGTTGAAGCATCAGACGGCCTTGAGGGTATCAATAAAATCAAAGATGAAGATTACGATCTGGTACTGTGTGATATTAAAATGCCTAAAATGGATGGAGTTGAAGTGCTGGAAGCTGCTCGTAAATTAAAGCCTGAAATTCCTATGGTTATGATTTCTGGACACGGTGATTTGGACACTGCCGTAAATACTATGAGGCTTGGAGCTTTTGATTATATATCAAAACCACCAGATTTGAATAGATTATTAAATACGGTGCGTAATGCCCTTGATCGTAAACATCTTGTTGTTGAAAATAAACGGCTTAAGAAAAAGGTGAGTAAGAAGTACGAGATGATAGGGGAGAGTGATGCTATAGGTCAAATCAAAGATATGATTGAGAAGGTTGCGCCGACAGATGCTCGTGTATTAATTACAGGACCTAATGGGACAGGAAAAGAATTGGTAGCACATTGGTTGCACGAAAAGAGTGAACGTTCTTCAGGATCATTAATAGAGGTTAACTGTGCAGCTATTCCTTCTGAATTAATTGAAAGTGAGCTTTTTGGACATGTGAAAGGCGCTTTTACTTCTGCCAATAAGGATAGAGCCGGTAAGTTTGAAGCTGCCAATGGAGGTACTATTTTTTTAGATGAAATTGGAGATATGAGTCTTTCCGCGCAGGCTAAGGTGCTGAGAGCTTTACAAGAAAGTAAAGTACAACGTGTAGGTAGCGATAAAGACATTAAAGTGAATGTGCGGGTTCTCGCAGCAACAAATAAGAATTTAAAGAAAGAAATTCAAGAGGGAAGGTTTAGGGAAGATCTATATCATAGATTGGCCGTAATTCTAATTAGGGTTCCGGCTTTGAATGATCGTCGCGACGATATACCGTTACTTATAACGCACTTTGCCCATAAGATCTCCTCAGAACAAGGGACTACACAAAAAGAGTTTTCATCTGAAGCCATAGAGTTACTTAAGGCCTACGATTGGACTGGAAATATTAGGGAGTTACGTAACGTGGTAGAGCGCCTTATTATTTTAAGTGGAAATGAGGTTACTGAAGAAGATGTAAAATTGTTTGCTTCTAAGTAATTAAATATTTCTTTTTACGAAAAAATGAATTATATTGCGTGCTAATTAATAAACAAAAACTATATTTATGAAAAAAATTACTTTTTTGATTGCTGCATTATTAATAGGGGCTACAAGCATGGTGGCTCAAAATGTAGTTATTGATAGACCCGATAATTTGACAAACTCTATTATCGCTACGCAGGGTAATGATGGTACTGGGGTTTACTGTGCAGATCAGTTTGAACTTACAGGCGATACTGCAATAGGTGCTATCCAGATTTTTGGAACTAATTCAGGTGGTACAGATTTAGGTGCTGTTTTATTAGGACTTAATATATTTATCTATGCTGATGAGTCCGGACTTCCAGCTGGAGATCCTACTTTACCTGGTACAGGAATTGTAGAATTAGCAGATATTGATTTAGCTAATGTTATTGTTAATGAAGATGGTGCTGGTAATTCAAATTTTACTGTAAATGTTACTTCTGCTAATGGCGGAACGGAAATTACTTTACCTGCAGGAACTTATTGGTTAGCGGCATTCCCAAGTGTAGATAATGCTCCAGCCGGTACACCTGGTAGATGGAACTGGGGACTATCTGATGCTTTACCTGCTGTAGAGCCAGTTTTAATTGATCCATTTGATTTATTTGGCGCAGGTATTCTAACTTGGTCAAATATTGCTGGTCTTATCGGAGATACTGCTACTGGTATGGCTTGGACACTGTTTGATGGAGAAATTCTTTCCGTAGGTGATAATACTATAGAAGGCTTAAGAGTTGGACCTAATCCTACAAGTGATATTCTAAATATTACGACTAATGGCTCTGTAAGAGTTAGTGAAGTTTCTCTGTATGATATTACTGGGAAACTAATTATGACTCAAGAAGAAGGTGGAATATTAGATATTTCTAGAATGAATACTGGTGTGTATTTTGCTGAAATCAGCGCTGATAACGGTAGTACTCAAACAGTTAAAGTGATTAAAAACTAATAGTATATAACATACGATTTTAGTTAAAATTGATTATAAAAAACTCCTGAATTTTCAGGAGTTTTTTTTATATTTTAGTAAAAAAATAGATGTCCGATTCATTAAACTCTTCCTCTTATAAAATTAGTTCACGTGTGCAATTAGATAGTTTTCCGACTATTAAAGAACTCCCAAATTCAAAAAAACAACTAGAAAAAACACGTGAAAAATTAGGAGAACTTCAAGATACACTTTATGCTCATGGCAAATATGGAGTATTGGTTTGTTTACAAGGTATGGACACGGCAGGGAAGGATAGTTTGATACGAGAAGTTTTTAAGGATTTTAATGCAAGAGGTGTAGTTGTACACAGTTTTAAACAACCTACTTCAAAAGAATTAAGGCATGACTATTTATGGCGACATTATGTGGCACTTCCGGAACGTGGTAAGTTTAGTGTTTTCAATCGCACACATTATGAAAATGTATTAGTAACGAGAGTACATCCAGAATATATCTTGGGAGAAGGCTTGCCTCATGTTCATACGGTTGATGATGTAAATGATGCTTTTTGGGATCGCAGATTTGATCAAATAAATGCTTTCGAAAAACATATTGCAGCAAATGGGATTTTAGTATTTAAGTTCTTTTTACATTTATCTAAAGATGAGCAACGCAATAGACTTTTGAGACGCTTAGAAAAAAAAGAAAAAAATTGGAAATTCTCTGCGGGAGATTTAAAGGAACGTAGATTATGGGATGATTATCAACATTGTTATGAGGATGTAATTAATAGGACATCCAAACCGCACGCACCCTGGTATATTATTCCTGCAGACAATAAACCGGAAGCACGTCTTCTGGTAGCGTCTATATTATTGGAAGAACTTCAGAAATTTAAGGATATTAAAGAACCAGAATTGGATAAAGAAACAAAAGGAAATCTGGAGATTTACAAGCAGCAATTGGAAAACGAATAGTTAAATAAGCAATGCACTATTAGTTGTAAATGGAGAAATAAAGTGATGATCCTTGTAAATGTGACATTACCCTATACCTTATTATTAATTAGCAAAATTTAAACGTGTGAAACGATATATTCTTTTAAGTGTTATTTTTCTTGGAATATGTGCTTTTGTTGAAGCGCAAACTGATGAAACACAAATTGAACAATTATACAAAACATCGCTCACTGAGGGGAAAAGTTATGAATGGTTGGATTACCTTTCAAATCAGATAGGATCACGTTTAAGCGGAAGTTCGGGAGCACAACGAGCCGTTGAATGGACCAAGTCAGAATTAGATAGTCTTGGATTGGATAAGGTATGGTTACAACCAGTAATGGTTCCTAGATGGGTAAGAGGAACTCCAGAATATGCATTTATAGAAACAGGACCGGGAGAAACAACACAGGTCCCTATTTGTGCTTTGGGAGGTTCAATAGCAACACCAATGGGAGGTGTAAAAGCAGAAGTGATTGAAGTTCAAAGTATCGAAGAGATTGCAGAATTAGGTGCGTCTAAAATAGGAGGGAAAATAGTATTCTTTAATCGCCCTTTTCAAGATGAATTAATTAATACATTTCAAGCATATGGAGGTTGCGTAGATCAACGTTATGCTGGGGCTGAGGAAGCGGCAAAATATGGTGCAGCAGGAGTCTTGGTTAGGTCGTTAACACATAGACTTGATGATTACCCGCACACAGGAGCTATGTCCTATGGAAGCCTTACAAAAGCACAACGTATCCCGGCAGCAGCTATAAGTACTAATGGTGCAGAATTATTAAGTACACTGTTAAAGTTAAATCCTAGAACAAAGTTTTTCTTTTCTATGTCTTGTCAAAATCATCAGGACGTTGAATCTTATAATGTGATTGGTGAGATTACGGGATCAGTATACCCTGATCAATATATGGTCGTGGGCGGACATTTGGATTCCTGGGATCTTGGGGATGGTTCTCACGATGATGGAGCCGGAATAGTACAGAGTATGGAAGTATTACGTTTATTAAAAGCAACAGCTTATAAACCTAAGTATAGTATACGTGTTGTGCTATTTATGAACGAAGAAAATGGCCTGCGAGGAGGAAGAAAATATGCAGAAGAGGCGAAAGCTAAAGGCGAGAGGCATGTATTTGCTCTGGAAAGTGATTCAGGGGGATTTACACCTCGCGGTTTTTCTTTTGATATTGATGATGCAAACTTTGCTCAGGTTAAACAATGGGAACCTTTATTTAAACCCTATTATATACATTATTTTGAGCGTGGGGGTAGTGGAGCAGATATTGGACCTCTTAAAGGAAATGGAACTGTATTAGCAGGTCTAAGACCTGATTCACAACGATATTTTGATTATCACCATGCCGCTAATGACACTTTTGATGCAGTCAATAAAAGAGAATTAGAATTAGGAGCTGCAACAATGGCTAGTCTTATCTATTTATTTGATAAATATGGGGTAATACAACAAAACAATTTTAAAGACTAGTAATCTTTATTGTCTCCATTTAACCCAGAAAATCACAGTGATATCTGTAGCTGTTGTAGCTGCATCTCTAGCGCGAACGGTTAAATAATCTCCGGCATTAAAATCAAAATTTGCTGCGGTATCTGTATAACGAAGTCCGGATAAAGTAAAAGTCTCGTTTATTGAATTTGTATTGGAGGCATCTCTTGCTCTTAAATTTATATCAGTATCATCACCGTTGGCTGCCATAGCTGTAATATATACAACAGTACCATCAAAAGGCATTAAAGCTCCTGCAATGCCGCTCACCATATTTCCTCCATAGTGAAGATTGTCCGTATCTACGGCACCATTACGTCCAAATTGTATAGCAGTATTTGCGACAGTTAACCATTTTGATCTTGTGTCATCATACATATATAATTGATCTCCTATTACTGCAAGCTGACCCGCAGCAAGACTCGTAGTTGGTGTAGACTGAGGAACTAGTTCTAATGCAGCTTCTGTTCTTGAATCTGTATCAATAGTTAGTAATGCATTAGGTGAAGTCGTATTAATACCAACCTGCGAAACTATATCCCAAGTTATCATACTAATTATTACAAAGAAAGGAGTAATGATCTTTTTCATGTACAATGATTTAATCAAGCATAATTTAGGGGTGTAAAGCTACATAAAAATTATAAATTTTTTTATGGTTTTTGCGTAATTAACAGATAGTCAATAATATAAATGTTATATAATCTATGAATCAGAATAGTATATTATTTTCTAATTGACATTAGAAAAACATAAATTATGTAGCTTATTAATGTGTTTTTATATAAATAAAATCGACAAAAAGAACTAAAAAAATCGTTAATATGTGTAAAATCAGAATAAAAGACATCAGGATATTCCTTAAAAAAAGGAATTAGTTTTAGACGGAACTTGCGAAAAAAAAGAGTTCCAAGCTTAAATAATATACAATGAGTACATTAAGAATTGCCCCCTTCTTGATACTTTTAGGATATTTTACGTGTCACTCATAAGTTGGTATAAATACCACAACCCCAGACTCTTCTTCTGTACTATATGCGTCTACAACAGATAAAGGAATTTTAATCCCTCGACTCACAACAAGTGAACGCCATGCAATAGTAGATCCCGCAAACGGATTATTGGTGCACAACACAGATGTTGATGAATTTCAATATAATACAGGTACTACTACGATGCCTATAGCTAAATCAATATAAAATAACACTCCTATTTTGAATAAAAAACTGAATTT
>CAZPTJ010000091.1:0-11828 GCA_964589085.1 uncultured Flavobacteriaceae bacterium
TATTGCGCTTTCAGTCCTCATTGCGAAGTTCTACTGCATAATTCGGGTTTAACTTGGACGGAAAAAAGAAAATTTTATTACAGTTTGTTTCCGGCACAAGAGACTAAACGTATCATTGTCTGAGTTCGTATTATTATATTTATTTTTAAGAAAACATTAATATTGAGAATTCCTTGATATGTGATTCTTAATTAAAAAAGGCACTCTAACTAGAGTACCTTTTGATTTCAACCTATATATAGTTCTTCGCCTAACGAATAACTAATTTTTTCACTACAGTTGTTGTAGTTGTTTGAATATTTACAAGATAGATTCCAGAAGCTAGTCCGGAAATATTGAAGGTTTGGCTATCGGAAAAATCGTTTAGGATCCATTCCCGAATACGTCTTCCATTCATATCCGTCATACACATGGTTTTCAATTGTGCTGTTCCAGAATAACCTAGGGTAAATTGTTGATCTGTAGGATTAGGAAAGAGATTGAGATCGTCCCGATAGTTATCGGGATCGCTCAAATCCAACAATCGATCTTCAAAAACAATAGTAAACCTGTTCGCCTGTAGGGCTTCGGTGGTCGTAAAGCTATAAGCAGTTTCTTTAAGATTTGTAATGGTATTTAATTGATGATCTAATAAAAAGATATCGTGCTGTTCTAGGGCAACACCTTCCAGCTGATCGATACCAATAGTATAGGTTTCTAACTCTGGAATACGAGTTTCAAAGCCTAAGGGAATTTTCATAGTTATATTAAAAGCTTCTCTTCCTTGAATAGCTAATTGTTGACCATCGTCCAATGTAGTAAAGAGGTTTAAACTGGTTGCCAGAGAAGGACTATCATAACCCGGATCAAAGGCTACAGTGGCCTGGGGATTGAAACCAATAAGTGTCGTAGAGGAAAGTGCATAATTTTCACTCGTTATGCGTATCCATAAGCGATTATCCTGATCAGGACTACGTAAAGTTGCAGTATTCGCTATACGAAGGCTATTAGAAAAAGTCAGATTGGAACCTGCAGCGCTTTGTTGCGCAAGAATCCCAAAACCCTGACCAGAGGCCATAAACTGCTCGGGCCGCTCACCGCCATTGACAGCAGCAACACCACCTGTCAGGTTTCTAATGGAAATATCATCCATAGAAAAGTTGGCAGTATTAAATCCGGGAAGATCAGGATCAGGAAGCGTAATGTGCTCCCAAAAATACACTTCATTAATCGCTGTATTATTCATAATTAACTGATCGGTATCAATACTTGATGCATATGGGTTACCGAGTACATTAAAGTTGTTCTCTGTAGCCGGACCATTATACACCACAGGAACATTTATAATTCCACTGTTCAAGGTTCCTTGGGTATACGTATGCGTATAGTTGATAGGATCTGTTGCCGTAACCGCCTGTGGAAAAACGAGATATCCCTGACCGACATTTAAGTTTGTAGCTGGACTAAAATAATTACCGTCATCATCCAGAAAATTAAGACCGACAATATCCGGATTAGGATCTGGGGTGAACTCAGCTGGAAGAATTTCAAAAACACGATCGGCGATAGTGTAGACACCATCTCTATCTTCATTGCTCATAGGACTAGAGAGTATTATAAAATCCCGAGGTTCAAGAGATGGGGTTGTTTTTTGAATTTGTATGACACCATTGTTAGTCGTAATAGCATCTTCTGCTATTTGAATGATATTTCCATTATGTGCTGCAAATAAACTGCCATTGACAATAATATCATTGGTGATACTTAGAAACTGATCTGCCTCAACGGTCAGACTTGCCCCTGCATTAACCGTAAGTTGACAAGCTGTAATCGATCCAAGTCCCATTGTTGCCGTATTATAGTTGGCATCTATAATCGCTATTGAAGTAGTATCTGGAGCGCCATTATCCCAATCACTACCAGTAAAAGTAGTCACAGATCCAGAGCAGGGGGGAAGCGCTGCCCCTGAGCAATCTGGGTTATAATCAAAGAGTTGTGTGCCGATCTCTCCTGCACAATCTGCTCCTGCCGGTGCTGGTGTAAACGGGCCACAGGCTGTAAAAAATTGATCATCTCTTGGGTCTTCCGTATTGAAACAAATGTCCGGAGCATCTCCGCCATCTATTAGACGTATACGAATGCGTCCAAGAAATGTTGAAGTCATTTCTACATTGTTTGTGGCTATAGTTCCGGAACTCCAGAATTGCAACCAATTGAAACTAGCTCGTGTTGGTCCACTGTCGTTCGTATTAAAATTGTTGTAATTCCCTACACTAAAACTTGTAGAGGCTAGAATAGAACCATCTGGTTGTTCAAAAAACAGATTACCATTTGTACTAACCTCCATACCAAAAGCTCCCTCATTATAATCGATAAAGAATTGCCCTGGACCAAGAATAAAATCGGTATCTGATTGAATAAAGACATCAACTTGATAGAAGTCATTATCAACACCAACATCATCGATGATCTGAGCATTTTCAAAAGATAGGGTAATGTTCTGCCCAAAGGAATACGTTAGGACACCGTAACAAAAGAATATTGTAATTAATGATTTCATAGTTAGTTTTTTAAGTGTTTTTAATATTGTTGACTACGGCCAACATTGGGTAAAGTGAGTAACAGAATATCTGTATTTAGTACTTGTCCGTCCATATTGGTATCGGTAGCCAGATATCCGGATAATCCAACTTCCGGGAGACTGTCCAGATAATCAGTGGTGAGAATCTGACCATCTGGAATAACGTCTCCGGAGATTAGGGCAAATAGGCTATTTGATAGTTGGGCTACGGCGAGACTTCCACCAAAAACACTACTGAGATTTTGAGTCATGTCTATGACAGTAGTCGATTGAGAAAGTGCAATAGGATTTGCTGATAAAATGCCTAGATGGTTACGATGAGTAATCGCTATATAGTAAGATGATTGAGGTACTGAAAATTGGAGTGACGTACTACCATCTGGACCAACGACATCACCATCACGTTGTAATAGTGCAGATTGAGCAGTAATAACAACAGAAGGATCTGTAGGATCTCTAAGCTCCACAAAAATCCAATCGACAATAGCATTAGTTCCAGTGATTAAGAATACAGAAGGATCGCAAATCGAACCGTCATAAGGAGATGTGGTTGGGATTAAAACTGGGTTTGCAGTACGTAGGTTATCACGCATAAGAGATAATTCTCCGGCAAAAGGATCTGTTCCAGGTCCTTGGAGAAAAACAATTGGATTCACACGTATACTTAGGGATTGTGGAACGATAAAACCTTCAGAAACAGAAAGTGTGGCAGATGTGCGTTCAGCGATCTGAACTTCACCTATAGTGTACAGGATATTGATTCCTCCAGCAGTTACACTAGTACCACCACTATCTATGCTAAAACGCTCCAGAGTTTGTGCATTCAGGTTTCCTATAACCAGGAGCGCAAAGAGAATATATAAGACTTTCATTGGTTTGCTGTTTCAAGTGATGTAATTCGTTTTTCCAGTGCTGATAATGCAGCAGCTTGTTGTGATAGCAGTGCTATCTTTTTGTTTTGACTATCAATGATTTCTTGCTGTTCCTGAATAGCTTTTGCCAATACAGGAATTAGGTCTGTATAGTACACACCCAGTCGATCTAAGGCTTTCTTTTCGGGAGTTGTATTTTGGCTATCATCTGCACGAACATATTCATGAGTTTTGACTACTTCTGGAATAATTTCTAATAGATCTTGAGCGATAAGCCCTAATTTTTCTCCTTGTTCGGGTTTTGCTTTCCAGCGAAAACGTACGGGCTTGAGGTTTAAAATTTCGTCTAAGCCGTAGTTTAAGTTTTGAATGTCTTTTTTCTCTCTACGATCTGAGGTATTAATCGTACCATCTGTAGCCCAAACGGCTTCCCAACGCAGAGCAGAACCACCTAATTGAAAACTATCATCGGTATCTGGAAAGAGGCCACAGTTCCATTCCAGGCGATTCGATCCCGTATCTTCAACGGTTTCGGTACCTATGCGTAAACGGCCATTAGCAATATGAAGACGCTCTTGAGGAGCCGAAGTGCCTATACCTGTATTCCCATTTTTAAGAACAGTAACAGCATCACTTCTGCCCAACGAACCTGTTCCATTTCCAATAACAAAGAGGCGATCACCATTTACAAAGTTCGTAGTAGATGAAGGGGCATAGTCTGTATTAAAAATACCCATGGCAGTTTCTCTGTAAGATGGTGCTCTTGTACCCGAACCAAAAGCCATTGCATAATTTCCAGAAGCATTGGATACAGTGGCCAGTGTTATAGCGCCTTCACCACTAGCTACAGACGAAGTACCAATAGCGATTGCTTGTATTCCTGACGCTTGTGTCTCAAACCCTAAGGCTGTAGAACGATCTCCTAATGCTTGTGAAAAATTTCCCATAGCCGTCGTTGTAGTGCCTGAAGCTTCTGTAAATCTGCCCGATGCAAAAGATTGATCTCCCGATGCTTCACTTTCTTCTCCTACTTGTAAGGCGCCATTTTTATATAGAATGAGCGCATTTGATCTCGTATTAGAGGCAGTACCATTTCCAATGACGAGCAAACGATCACTAGCATTGAAATTTGTGGTAGATGCAGGAGTGTATCCAGCCGTGGAGTTATAATTACCCAGAGCGATTTCTGCGAAGGAACGGGCATTGACATTAGAACCTAATGTTATGGATTGATTTCCTGTTGCTGATGATACATTACCCATAGCCATAGATCGTTCTCCGCTAGCAAAAGTTTGTAAGCCTAAGGATATAGCACCTTCTCCCTCTGCTGTAGCACTACTTCCTATAGCTATAGCACTTAATCCGCTGGCTAATGATTCATTACCGAAAGCGATAGAAGCAAGTCCAGAGGCTGTAGTATCAAATCCACCAGCTATGGCAAAACTTTCTGCTCGTGTTCTAAAACCTAAAGCAACAGCGTTGTTACCTAAAGCCCCGTATGCTGCAGCATTACTATCCGATTGACTTAAATCTACCGCATTAGTACCTATATCTCCATAAAAGTCGGGATTCTTTCCTACTAAACGCCAACCCGTTGAACCATCTTCAGTGATTGATTCCAGGCCATTCACATTGGCAGCTGTTTGTGCACTGATGGCATAAGGGACAGTCAGAAACTGGGTGGTTCCTAAGTCTACAAGACCACCACCAGAATTAACCTGAACGTTTAGAAAATGAGTGTCTGATGTCCAATCGATAGTGGTATAATCCCCACTGAGTATGGTTCCTTCTCCAATGTTGATTACAATTAATCCATTGGTATTTGTAGTTGGCGTATGATTTTCAGAATACACCAATGTTTGACTGTCACCTTGCAGAATACTAAACTGAATAACCACTAGCTGATTAGATAATGGAGCACCTTGATTATCGTTAATGACTGCTTTATAGTTGATATTGTTTTGTGCCTGACTTATAAGACAAACGAAAAAGCTCAATAAAAAGAGTTGCTTATTTTTCATAACTTTTATTTTGTAATTGTGCTGTAAGCTGATTCATTTGTGATTGTAAATCGGCGATAGCAGTTTTGTTTTCTTGTTGTTCGCTTTTATAAGATTGGATGATTTCCTGTTGTTCTTGGATGGCTTTGATGAGTACAGGAATTAAATCGGTATAGTATACGCCCAGTCTGTCTAATTCCTTTTTTTCAAGAGTAGTATGCTCACCTTCTCCAGTAGTTACAAACTCATGTGTTTTGACAACTTCGGGAATGACTTCTAGTACATCTTGAGCAATAAGGCCAAGTTTTTCTCCTTGTTCTGATTTTGCTTTCCAGCGAAAACGTACAGGCTTGAGGTTTAAAATTTCGCCTAAGCCATAGTCTAGGTTTTGAATATCTTTTTTCTCTCTACGATCTGAGGTGTTAATCGTACCATCTGTAGCCCAAACGGCTTCCCAGCGCAGTGCAGAACCACCCAATTGAAAACTATCATCGGTATCTGGAAAAAGACCACAGTTCCATTCCAGGCGATTAGAGCCTGTATCTTCAACGGTTTCTGTACCTATACGTAAACGACCATTGGCTACATGTAGACGTTCTTGAGGCTCTGATGTACCTATACCAGTATTACCATTTTTTAAAACAGTAATGGCATTATTTCGATTAGAGAGCCCTGTACCGTTGCCTACTACAAATAGGCGATCTGTTCCTGCGACTCCATTTGAAGAAGAAGGCGTATATAGTTCGGTATAGCGACCAATTACAAACTCAGAATTAGAGTGTGCAATAACACCTGTTCCCGTTGAAAAAGAATGATTTCCGAAAGATTGAGAGCTAGTTCCTAAAGCCACCGAATTTTCTCCACCAGCAAAAGTGTTATTTCCACCTGCTATTGCATGATCTCCATCAGCATTAGTTTGTATTCCAAAGGAAAAAGATCTCGAACCACCAGCACTTGTTAAAGAACCAGTTGCAAATGAAGCAAATCCTGATGCTGTGGTGCCACTACCAAAAGCTGTAGAATTAGGCCCTGTCGCCGAACTACTAGCGCCCATAGCAAAGGATGAGCTTCCTAAAGCCTCAGTAAAAGATCCCATAGCAACAGCACCTGTTTGTGTGGCAGTTGTGGTAACACCTGTTGTAAAAGATGCTGACCCAGAAGCTGTTGTGATCGATCCAAATGCTACGGATGTTTGACCACTCGCAATAGTATTGCTTCCAGCAGAAAGACTATAAACACCATTAGATGTAGTTTGATTACCTAAAGCTATTGCCAGTTCTCCTGTAGTGCCATCTGCACTCACGACAGAATTATCCATCGTAATGTTTCCGTTTTTATAGATGGTCAAAGCATTGTTCCTTCCCGTTGTACTACCACTACCATTTCCTATTTCAAAAAGAGGATCGCCAGGAATCCAGGCATCTGCAGTTCCTCCTCCAATATTGTTACGACCAAAAGTTGCCGTAAGAAGTGCATCTGCACGTAGGCCTATTCCTTGTGCAAAGGACACATTTCCTAAAGCATCGCTGGTACTACCAAAAACAACAGCACCTGTGCCAGAAGCAGTATTTGCTCCTCCCGCAGCAAAGGAGAAAGATCCAGAGGCTTCAGTTGCAGAACCAATGGCAAAAGAGGTATCCCCAGAAGCAATTGTTGAAACACCTACGGCAAAAGCTCTATGGCCTGTGGCACCTCGATTAGTATTAGGAAAAGTTGTACTACTTAAATCAATGGCATTTTCACCTATAGAACCGTAATTATCAGGATCCCGATCTTTTAATCGCCACCCTATTCCATTACCTTCATCTATATCTTCTAAGCCCATCGTGTTTTCTGCTGTTTGCGCATGTAAGGCATAAGGGACTGACAAAAATGAAGTGGTTCCCATATCCACAAGACCGCCTCCAGAATTTACTTGAACATTTAGAAAATGAGCATCTGATGCCCAATCAATAGTCGCATAGTCACCACTAAGTATTGTTCCCTCACCAATGTTGAGTACAATGAGTCCATTGGCATCTGTAGTGGGGGAATGATTTTCTGAGTATACGCTTATCTGCGTATCTCCTTGTAGAATCGTGAACTGAATAATGATCAGATCATTCGCTAAAATAGCACCGGCATTATCTCTAATAATGGCTTTATAGTTAATAGATTGCGATTGTGCGATGCCCAGATAAATAGGAAGTGTAAAACAACAGACGAACAGTAATTTTTGAAGGATTTTCATGAACAATACTGATTAGTTTATTCATTAATGCTTCTTCTTTTTAAAAGTAAACATCCATTTTGAGCTGTTTTATAAATTATTATTTCAAATATTTAGTAATCAGCATTTAAGATATTTGAAATCATATGATAATGACCTCCTGTTATAGGCGTCATTTCTTTTTTTATACTTTTAGTTCAAGAAAATGTTTACCTCGGCTTCTGTACTGCACTAATATGATAAAGCAACGCCTTATTACTGGATTAAAAGAAGATCGGCCGGAAGCATTACGCGATATCTACCTTGCACATCGTAAGGTATTTTTGCGTTTTGCAAAGAAGTTTCCCATCACGACCGTCACAGCAGAAGATGTGTATCAGGATGCAATTATTATTCTTCGGGATAATGCGCGACAGGGAAAACTGGATAACTTACAAAGCGAGTTACGAACCTACCTCTTTAGTATAGGAAAGTATCTTATTTACGCCCAACTGCGAAAGCAACAAAAAGTGCATTTGGTCGAAGATTTTGTGGATATGTATCAGGAACAAACCCTAATGACAGAAATCATCGAAGCTACAATTCCAGATGAAGAACAACGAGATAAGTTACAAACGGCTTTGACACAATTGGGAGATAAATGCCGGGAAATCCTCTATTTATTTTATTATCGTGGTTTCAACCTTGATGAGATCGTAGAAAAATTAGGGTATAGTAGTAAAGATGTCGCTAAAAGTCAAAAATCCAGATGTCTTAAGAGTTTGAAGACATTGGTACAATCCCCCACTTATGGATAAAGATGTATTGATTCAAAAATACCTAAAAGGGAAGTTAACACCGACTGAAGAATCACAATTCCAAAAGTATATGGAAGAAGATCCTTCTTTTGCGGCATCGGTTCCTTTTTTAGAAGAGGTGCATTATGCTTTCGCGAAAGCGGATTATGACACCACAAAGGCGCAGTTGGAAAATTTTCATAAAGAGGTACGCCGTAAGAACTGGCGTTCCTGGAGTGTTGCCGCTACCGTTTTAGTGTTGATAGGATTGGGAAGTTTGTTTTTCCTGACTACCGAATCTAGTGGGGAAGCGCTTTATGCTGCACATTTTGAACCTTATAAAAATGTGGTTCAACCTACAGTGCGCAGCGAGGGAACACAGACCACAAAAACCCAGGCTTTTATGGCATATGATGAAGGTGATTATAAAAAAGCGATTGCCTATATGGATGAACTTTTAGCGGATAAACCAGATGCTACGATATCATTGTATAGAGCAAACGCCTTATTACAAATAGGTCAAACTCGAGCGGCTATTGCAGCCCTGGAATTTCATATAGAAAAAACAGATACGGTCTATGCTGAAGCGCAGTGGTATCTAGGACTTGGTTATTTAAAAATAGATGAAATAGCCTTGGCAAAACAATCTTTTAATACATTACTTCAGACAGAATCTACATTTAAAAGAGACACCGCTCAACAGTTATTGGAACAGTTGGAATAAGGGTTTTCTAAGAAAAAATAGAAGTATAAGGACGCCTAGAAAAATAAACAAAGGTTTTTTCCAGGAAGTTGTTTGCTGTAATATCGCCGAAGGGTCCCCTGAAATAACAAAACCAGACCAATAGTAGGGATGTTGTAATGCTGGATAGTCTGCGTTAGCCTCTAAGTACTGTAGTTTGGATTGTTGAAGAGCTTCATCTTTGGGCAAACCTTTATGCAAATTTTCATAAAAACGGGTCATAATAGTTGCGGTTTCTGTATCAGGAACTTTCCATAAACTCATTACGGTACTGGCAGCTCCAGCATAGGTAAATGCGTTGGCCATACTTTGTACTCCTTTTCCTTTTATTTCCTTACCAATGCCTGTTTCGCAAGCGCTTAAGGTAACTATAGATGCTTGTAAATCGAGATTGTATATTTCTTCCAGCGCAAGTCTTGTCGTGACAGGATCGACTGCTTTTTCTTCATAAAACTGAATATAGCTTCGAGAGGGATCATCGGTATTTGCTCTGGCATGTGTTGCGAGATGGATCATAGATGCATCTGCCAGCTGATCAACGAAAGAGGATTTTGTTGCCATATCATCCAGATATAAATCATTCTTAAAATACGTTCCAATGCCTTTAGATTCTTCAAGACTCTTTACCAATCGGGTATTGAAAGTTCCTGCTTGTGAAGCAAAAGGAGCCAGTACTAATGCTTTATGATCAGGTAGAGATGGTTTGGAGATTGCTGTGTTTGTGATACGTATGACTGGACTTTGATTTAAGAAATAGTGTTCTTTTTGTTCCGCAGTTATGGATAAAGATTCAAAGGGGAGGAGATGCAGTTTATCATCAGGTAGTATCGCTGTTTTAGTATCTGATTGTATATATTTTTCAATGAGCGTTTTATAGACAAGTTGCTGCGCTTTTTGATCTATACTGCTGTTGTGATCTCTCGTTTGTTCAATGACGATATCTATAGCCTTTTCCAGTGCGACTGTCAATGGAATCTTATCAAAATGCTGTATGTCGTTATACCAATTAAGCACATAAATAGCATCTTGTCCCCATAAATAACTTAGGATATTATAGGAATTATAGGTTTCTTTTAGGTTTTTTATAAAAGGAATGGATGCTATATCCGTGCGATCCTGTTTGACATTGAGTTCATTAAGTATGGTCACATACTGACTCTGTAATCGTAAAGTCATTGCCTTTTCAAATAGCGTAGGATCAGCTGAGCTATTCCATTCTTTCTGGTAAATGCTCATAAGCTCCCCATACACTCTTTTAAATTGATCATCACTTAAAAAGGCATCTTCATCACTCATATGTCCCATGCGTTTGATCAACTCATGTGCGGTTTCATAGGTTTGTTTTTTGGTAGTGCGATAAGTCGTGTCATTGGTTTTGATGTACAAGGCTTCGGCCAGTTGGGTTTTAAACAAGAGATTGTCAAGTAAAATGTTTTTATGTGCTTTAGCTGCCTTGCTCAAATCTAACGGTGCATGGAATGTGAGCGAACTGTTTTTAATTCCAGTATTGATGGCTAGTGCTTCTTCACTATACTGTTGTGCATTTTTATAATCACCTAGCTGTAAATAATATTTAGCTAATTTGGTAAAAAGAGCAGCTCGTTCTATAGTTCGACTTTCAAGAGACTCTTGAAGCGATTGAGCATTTAGTAATTCATCAATGGCTTTTTGATGATTTCCCTGATAACTATAAATATCCGCAATACGTTCGCTTAAAAACCAGGCTGAAAAATGAGATTTAAATTTATCAGTTATTAATAGTTTTTTTAAAACTAATGATTGGTCTAACGCTTCGGTATATAATTTGTTCTGAACAAGATAATCGATATAATAGGAGTAAAAGTCATAAACGAAATACAGCGGTTGACTTTGTGCATAATGCTCACGTTCAAACTCAGCGACCATCTCCTTAATTTCCTGATGTCTATTCGTCAAGGTATAGACTTTAAAAAGTCCTCTAAATCCTAAATAGAAACTTTTATTACGATACTGTCTTGCATGTGTTAATGACTGCGCATAATAGCTTTCGGCTTGTTTGTAATTGTATCGAAATACTTCTGCTCTTCCCATACCGTGTAGTGTAGAGATATAGGATTTATGATAGAGCGTATCAGTTGTTAAACGTCCTTTTTTTAGTATTTCTAATGCTTTTGAGCCATAATAATGTGCAATAAGCGGCTGATTATTAGTAGTTGAAAAGGAGCGTAACGCAGCATAAAGTCTAACTGAAGTCATCCCAGGTTGCTCAATGTCTTGTGCAAACGGAAGCGCTTCATATAATGGAATTCCCCAGTCTGTAATGGGTTTCGAAAATATATAACAGCGTTGTTTTAATATTTTAGTTTTTATGACGTCTTGTGGAAGTCGTAATTGCTGATATAACGAATCTGCTTTGAGAATAAGTGGGAATGCTGTTTTTGTGTCTCTAGTCTGTAAGGCAGTAGTAGCAGCTTGAAATAAGCTATCAGCTTGAGCTTTTTGTGCAGTGGATTGCCCATAACTATTGGTTGTAGACAAGCAACCTAGTAGACTTATGAGTGGGATAATGCAATGGAAAAGTACAGGTCTAAGAAATACAAAACGCATTAGCCAATTATTAGTCAGTTATGCGATAAAGTTATCTATAAATGTGTTATTACGATAACTTAGGCTAATTCTTTTAGCTTTTG
>CAZPTJ010000092.1:0-2190 GCA_964589085.1 uncultured Flavobacteriaceae bacterium
AAGGGACTTGCACCCTCTAGATTAATTATCTAACTTTCACTAAATAAAAAGATGCCCATACTGGGCACACACAACGTGTATAGCTCATTGCTATTAATTACTTAACAAAAGGCCTGTGTTTATTTACAAAGTCGCCAAATATAAAATTTGGCATTTTCAACAAAAAAGATAAAAGCAAAATATTATATTTGGCTTAGTACCAATCCGAAACGTATCGCTTATCAACTGCCATACGTTTCTTATACGTGACGGTGTATATAAACGAAACGAAATGGAAAAAAAAATTAGAATGTCTTTCGTTTTTTTACTGATTTTGGCAATAATTGGATGTCAAAACATTGATAAAAAAGTAAATGAGTCAGTGCAAAAGGAGACAGATTTGGTTCAAATTGAATTTGGAAAATTGAACCAACAGAATGACAGTTTAAGCGTTGAATTAGATGTCAATAGTTTCGAAAACTGGTCTGACTTAATTAATCGGACTGAAAAAATAGTCTGTAATGATAGTGTCCCGAAAATAACTCTGACAACAGATAACGAAATTAAAATCCTTTATTTCAAAAACACTTGTTTAAAAGAAGAATCTAGTAGAATTATTAAAACTAAAAATGTAATTGGAATTTATAATAATAAGATTAGTAAAAATAACGAATCTGGTATTTCTTTGGATAGTTTAGAAAGTGTTTTAAGAAATGATATTGAAAATAATGGAAAAAATATAAGGTTGAGTGAAAGCTCTAAAAAGTTGACGATATGTATTCAATATGACGATAAAAATGACTTTAAAAATTTAGGTGATATTTTAAAGGAAATTACAGAAACCTATTATCGGGTTACAAATAAAATGGATTTGAAAGTTCTTTTAATTGATGAAACCTATTTTAGTCCACCTTCAAGACCAAAAGAAAAAACCTAAAAGTACGACACCACAACACCGTATCCTATTAATAGGGGTTTTAATGCTTAACCCAAAGTTTAGTGTATTTTTATAATGTCCGTCAAATCTTTTGATTTGGCTTTAAAAGAGAAAAATGAGAAGAACACTTTTATTTTTTTTAATTTTTATTACCGGACATATCGCTTTAGCACAAAATGCCTTTCAAAAAACTTTCAATTCTAAAACTAGATCTACCAAAGAAAACGTTCGAATAGAATTTCGCGATGATGCAGGGAATTCCGGACACTTACCTATTGCCATTATAAAAGGTAAAAAGGAAGGTCCTGTTTTTACCATTGTTGCAGGTGTTCATGGATATGAATACCCCCCTATTGTTGCTACTCAGGCACTAATGCAAGAAATAGACAGTGATCAACTTACAGGAACGTTAATTATTATTCCTATTGCTAATACGGCATCTTTTTTTACACGCACACCTTTTATTAATCCTCAGGATCAAAAAAATCTGAATAATGCATTTCCCGGAAAAGAGGATGGTAGTATTACCGAACAGATTGCACATTTTATAACAACACATATTATTTCTGTAAGTGATGTTTTCCTTGACGTACACGGCGGAGATTCCTGTGAAGATCTCATTCCTTTTGTATGCTATTATAATAATACCAGAAAACCTGATCAAACTGCATTAGCAAAAACACTTTCTGAAGAAAGTGGGTTTGAATATGTCGTTTCTTACCCATACACTATTTCCGATACAGAGCCGGCAAAATATACCTTCAAACAAGCCGTTCAAGATGGAAAAACGGCATTAAGTATTGAATGTGGTAAACTCGGAAATGTGCAAAAAGAAAATGTGAGCTTGATTAAAAAAGGGGTTTATAATATGCTCGAAACTATGAATATGTATGCTAATGGCACAGGAGCTCATAAAAATATTATCTATCGAAATAATCAGACGTATATCTCCGCAACTGTAAAAGGTATTTTTTATAGCGAGCATAAAGCTGGGGACTCCGTAGAAAAAGGAAGTATTGTCGGCTATACTACTGACGAGTTTGGGCGTATTCTGGAAGAATACAAAGCACACACAGATGGTATCATTCTATATATGCTTGCAACACCGCCAATAAATGTTGATGATACTGTTATGTGCATTAGTGGATATATAGAAAATTAAGAATTTTTACTGTCTTTAGAAAGGTATCAGTAGACAGCATAATACAGTCTAAGACTATAAATAAAAAACACCGCTTAACTAAGCAGTGTTTTTTATTTAATGCTATTTGACG
>CAZPTJ010000092.1:2290-11819 GCA_964589085.1 uncultured Flavobacteriaceae bacterium
GCTATTTGACGATTACTATTGTTTCGCCAATTTGCTACTTAATTCGATAGATAAGGCAGAACGTTCAAATTTCATTTTGCCTGCTCCTGTTTCTATAACACAGGTGCCATCTGCATTTAATTCAAGTATCTTACCGTGTAAGCCACTCTTAGTAACAATTTTATCGCCTTTTTTTAAACCTTTATCAAACGTCTTTTCTTGTTTGATTTTTTTACGTTGCGGCAAAACGATAAAGAATACGATGAATACTGCAAAAATCAGTATCATCGGCAAGGTCTGTTGAAACTCGGGACTCATATATTATTGAGCAGCGCCAGGAGCAGCTTCTACAAATGCTTTGATCTGGATGGTTTCTTTTCCAGTCTCAGTATTTGCTTTGACCGTTATTGTTTTAGTTACAGCGTTAGTTCCACTACCGTTATATTTTACCAATAATTCTCCTTTTGCTCCAGGAGCGATAGGATCTTTAGAATATTCTGGTACTGTACATCCACAAGAACTCTTGGCATCTACAATTACTAATGGAGCTTTTCCTGTGTTAGTAAATGAAAATTTATGTTCAACAGCTGTTCCTTTGGCGATGTTTCCGAAATCAAATACAGTCTCATCAAATACCATTACTGGATAATCTGTTGCTTTTGCATCACGTACCGCTGCAACCTCAACATTTGCTTCATTTACTTTGTCAGTAGCGTCTTTTTTACAAGATGTAAAAATCATAGCAGATACTACACCTAATACTAAAATACCTCTTTTCATTATTTGTTTTTTTTAATTAAAAGTTTTCAAAAATAAAAAAAAAATCATTCTTGCAGTCCTCTACCACTTTTCTTTAACGTATTAGATTGCTGATATTTCTTTACGAGCTTGTCTAAAATCCCATTAATAAAAATACTGCTCTTTGGAGTAGAGTACTCTTTTGCAATTTCCAAATACTCGTTGATCGTTACTTTTACAGGGATTGTAGGAAATTTTAAAAATTCACAAAGTGCCATTTTTATGAGTACCATATCGACATCTGCAATACGTTCCTTATCCCAGTTGGGTGTATTACTTGCAATTTCCTCAATTAAGAAATCTTTTGACGTAATTGTTTTCTTAAGGAGTTCATTTGCAAAATCACGATCTTCTTCGTTTTTAAAAAGCAATGGAAGAAAAGAACGATCGGGAGAGCTTGGCTTTACCTTTTGCAAACGTTTTAATACTGCCATATTAACAACAGGCAAATCATCAATCCAGGTTAAGCGATAATCTTCTACATACTCATACAACTTATCATTAGGTGCTAGAATATCTGTATAAAACTGTTCTACAAAGCGTTTATCCTCTACAAATGACGTTGATTCTGTTTCTAAATATTCCTTATAAAGATCACTGGCGATCAATTCTTTGTAAATGACATTTACATATTCATCATCCAATCTCCAGTTACGCAGTTTGCGTTTATCTAATTCATCTTGCACAAGTGTATTCTCCGAAAGTTTATGTAACACCTCATTATTAATAAAACGCATATTGGGATTACGTTCCTCCTCAGTGGCTAATATCTTATTGGCATGACGTTCTGCATCTTCCTTTGCAAAAGCATGAACCTCAACCATTAAGTCGAGCATTAATAAGTACAGATTATATATCTGAGCAATACTTTCTTTGAGAAATTTCTCCTCTTGCGGTAAATTAAATTCTGGTTTACAATCTATACTGTATATAGATTGCATCACTTTTACACGAATGTGTCTTCGGTTTAGCATGGGATCAATGAACTATTACGCAATAAAAAAGGGATTCTATTTTTAATAAAATCCCTGCAAAAATACAGTTATTCAATTCAAAACACTTCCTTGAATCAGAAAATTTTGCTTGTTTTTATTAGCTATTTTTACGTGCATCTATTCGATCCAATGCAATACGCAAAGCAGCCTGATGTGAAGTGATATCTTCCTGCTCTGCTTTCTTAAGAATTTCAAGAGTTGTATTGTAAATATTTTCGGTTTTTCTAATGATTTCCTGCTTTCCGTAATTTTCTAACTCAGCATATACATTAATAATCCCTCCTGCATTAATCAAAAAGTCAGGAGCATAAACGATTCCTTTTTCTCTTAACAGTTTGCCGTGCTTATTTTCATCAGCAAGTTGATTATTGGCAGCACCAGCAACCACTTTTACATTAAGATCATTAATCGTTTTATCATTAATGGTAGCTCCTAGCGCACAAGGTGCATAAATGTCTACATCAGCATTATAAATATTTTCTTCGGCATAAATTGTTGCGCCATAGGTATTGCTTACATATTGTAAACGTTCTTCATTAATATCACTGATTAACACCTTACCTCCCTCATTTACAATATGCTCTACAAGAACTTCTCCTACATGTCCTATTCCCTGTACTAAAACTGTACGTCCTTCAAGAGCATCACTCCCAAAAGCGTGGGCAGCGGCTGCTTTCATTCCCATAAAAACGCCGTAGGCCGTTATAGGTGATGGATTTCCGGCTCCTCCTCTACTCTCCGAGATTCCCGTAACATAAGGAGTCACATCTCTAACTAAATCCATATCTGAAGTTTCCATTCCCACATCTTCGGCCGTAATATACTTTCCACCTAAAGAATGTACAAACTCTCCAAAGCGTTGCATCAATGCAGGAGTTTTCTGGGTTTTTGCATCTCCAATAATAACTGCTTTTCCTCCTCCTAGGTTTAATCCAGTTACGGCACTTTTAAAAGTCATTCCTCTGGAAAGTCGCAATACATCATTTAATGCTTCCCCTTCAGTAGCGTAATTCCACATTCTTGTACCTCCTAATGCAGGTCCTAAAACTGTGTTATGAATTCCAATGATAGCCTTTAAACCAGTATCTTTGTCTGCGCAAAAAACGATTTGTTCGTGCTCATTAAAAGATTCATGTCCAAATACAGGGGCGATCTTACTTAATTGATTTTGAGAGAGTATTTCGGCTGTCATAAAGTTTAATTTTTAGTGAAGCTTTTTTGAGATAATCTAAAAATAGCGTGCAAATTTAAAGAATATTTCATTTTCAATGCTGTTTTTAAGCGTTAAAATGCGAATTTAATAACATTCTAGTCTCAAGTTTTAAAATTAATGAAGGCTCTAAAATTACTAAATCCATATCTTCTTCGCTATAAGTGGCGCCTACTTTTTGGGTTCTTTATAATTATAGCTGCAAGGGTCTTTGCCGTTGTTTCTGTAGATTTTGTAGGTGATATCATCCAGTCTGTTAATACGTACTTACAGTCAGATCAGAAAGACTATGCTGCATTATCAAGCGATCTATTCATCAATTTGCTTTATATCATCGCTGCTGCGCTTATCTCTGGTTTTTTTACCTTCCTTATGCGACAGATGATTATTGTAGTATCTCGTTTTATAGAAGCAGATCTTAAAGATGATATTTATGCGCAGTATCAACGATTATCGCTCTCTTTTTATAAAAACAACCGAACGGGAGATCTTATGAATCGCATCAGTGAAGATGTGTCTAAGGTGAGAATGTATCTGGGGCCTGCAATTATGTATTGCTTGACTGCACTGGTTCTATTTGCCACGGTAATACCCGTTATGTATAATCAGGCGCCATCGCTTACACTATACGTACTTATTCCCTTGCCCGTTTTATCCATTGCTATCTATAATTTAAGTAAAGCCATTCATAAACGTAGCACTGTTGTTCAGGAATACTTATCAAAACTCACCACTTTTACTCAAGAATCTTTTAGTGGTATTTCTGTAATTAAAGCCTATAATCTGGAGTTTCAAACACATCAGGATTTTACCACATTGAGTGATGATAGCAAGACTAAAAATCTAAATCTGGTTAAGGTACAGGCGTTCTTCTTTCCTTTAATGATTGCATTAATAGGAGCCAGTAATTTGCTGGTAATATATTTTGGTGGAAAGCAATTGATCGAAGGACAAATTGAAAGTATTGAGACCGTTGTGGAGTTTATTATATATGTCAATATGCTTACCTGGCCGGTAGCAACAATAGGATGGGTAACCTCTATTGTACAGCAGGCAGATGCTTCGCAAAAAAGAATTAATGAATTTTTACAAATCGATCCCGAAATAAAAGATCATAATCCTCAAGCCTTGACAGCCATTGCAGGAGATATTGTTTTTGACAACGTAAGCTTCACCTATCCTGATACGGGAATTACTGCACTTCAGGAAATCAGTTTTACCGTTAATCAGGGAGAAACACTAGCTATTATTGGAAAAACAGGTTCGGGTAAATCTACCATATTAGAGCTTATTGGTCGTCTTTATGATATTAACAAAGGGGCAATAATTATTGATGAGCATAAGATAGATGAAATCAAGTTAGAGACCCTACGGTCCAATATAGGTTATGTTCCTCAAGATGCCTTTCTCTTTTCGGATACCATAAGAGAAAACATAAAATTCGGAGATCAGAAGGCCGATGATGATCGGGTCGTCGCTTTCGCGAAAGCGGCTGTAGTACATAATAATATCATTGAGTTTAAAGAAGGATATGATACTGTATTGGGGGAACGAGGAATTACCTTATCCGGTGGACAAAAACAACGAGTATCCATCGCCAGAGCATTAATAGCAGATCCAAAAATTCTTTTATTGGATGATTGTTTAAGTGCTGTAGATACAGAAACCGAGGAAGAAATTTTAAGTAATCTTGGACAGATTACTAAGAAAACGACCACTATTATTGTAAGTCATCGTATCTCTTCTGCAAAAAGCGCCAACAAAATTTTAGTCTTAGATCAAGGATCAATCATACAGCAAGGCACTCATAATCAATTAATAAACATTGAAGGTTATTATCGAGAGCTCTACCTGGAGCAACTAGAAGAGAAAGAAATGTAGCAAAATAATTGGGCAACGGATTTTTTTTTATCATTTTTGGTCAGCTAAAACTTATAACACTATTAAATCTATTATCTACCATGAGTGATTACGGAATGCGGGAGAGTGAAGAAATCTATTCAAAAGTACTCCGAGCTGGACGCCGAACTTATTTTTTTGATGTTCGCGCAACTAAAGCTGGAGATTACTATTTAACCATCACCGAAAGTAAAAAGTTTACAAATGACGATGGATCTTTTCACTACAAAAAGCATAAGATTTATCTCTACAAAGAAGATTTTGCCGGGTTTACTGAAATCCTACAGGAAATGACCGAGTACATTTTAAAAGAAAAAGGAGAAGAAGTCATTAGTGAGCGTCATCAGAGTGATTACCAACGTCCTGAATATTCTTCTAACGAAGAAACGGCAGCTCCGACTGAAAAAACAGAACAAGAAGAAAAAAGTACAGAAAGCTTTACAGATGTAAGCTTTGATGATATATAGCTAAAACATTACATTGAAAAACCCATTTTATTAACGTTAGTAAAATGGGTTTTTTTATTTTATATCGTTATTTTTAAGGTATTATCTAAATTATGGAGATATGCGGTTTCTTTTAGTTATTTTGATAAGTTGCAGTATTCAAAGCCTTTGTCTTTCTCAAATAAGGCTGAATTCTTTTAAACAAAAAGATCCAATAGACATTTCAAATATAATAGAGACACCAGATTTACAACTCCATATAGATGCTATAGAATTTAAAAAGCCGGATGGCACGTTATTCGAATTCGATCCTAACATAACGGCTACCGATAATCTTAAACAGCTTAATAAATTTATCAAGTCAAGAACATTACAAATGAATCCTCATGATGCGATTCAAATTGATGAACTTCCATTAGATATTTCTAATTTTAAAGATAGGCCTTCTATGCCGTTTTTTATTCCTGATAGTAATCATACAATGCCTGTCCATATTCCGGATAATAACCTTGAATATTACTTGAAAGTACACGGCAAAAAAGAAGACTAAACCTTTTCCACAACTTATACTAAAACCTTATATTTAGTTTCTCAACCGAAATTCAACCCTATGCGTTTATTATCCTTTCTCCTTATCATCTGTTGTACGCTTTCCAGTATGGCGCAATCAGGAAAAGTAAGTTTAGATTATTACTTACCAAATGATGTTTCTTACAATCCCAATATTCCAACCCCAACAAGTGTTTTAGGCTTTGTTCCTGGGGAGTGGCATGTAAGTCATGATAAACTTTCTGAATATATGCGCACATTAGCAGCTTCCAGTGATCGCATTACCATAGAAAATCGAGGAACTACATTTGAAGGAAGACCTATACTCTTACTAACGATTACCTCCCCTACCAATCATAATCGCATAGATCAGATTAGACAGGAACATCTACAGCTTCTGGAATCATCTGGCGCCTCTTTAAATACAGCAAATATGCCTATTGTTGTGTATCAGGGACTTTCCATTCATGGAAATGAACCTAGTGGTGCTAATGCCGGATTACTGGCGGCATACTATCTGGCCGCAGCGCAAGACCCAAAAATTGACCAGCTATTGCAAAACACTGTTATTCTATTTGATCCTAGTTTCAACCCAGATGGTTTACAGCGTTTTGCCTATTGGGCAAACACCAATAAAAGCATCAACATTAATGCTGATCCTCAGGATCGGGAATATAGTGAAGTATGGCCAGGAGGCCGTACCAATCACTATTGGTTTGATATGAATAGAGACTGGCTTCCCGTGCAATTACCGGAATCTCGAGCGCGTATCAATACTTTTCATAACTGGTATCCTAATATTTTAACGGATCATCATGAGATGGGAAGTAATGCTACTTTCTTTTTCCAACCGGGTATTCAATCCAGAACGCATCCTTTAACACCAAAACTAAACCAGGAACTTACTAAACGCATTGGAAATTATCACGCTGATGCGCTAAACAAAATCGGAAGTTTATATTATACCGAAGAGAGTTTTGATGATTTCTATTATGGAAAAGGATCCACATTCCCTGATATTAATGGTGGGATAGGTATTCTATTTGAACAAGCTAGCTCCAGAGGGCATGCTCAGGAAACAGATAATGGCTTATTAGAATTTCCGTTTACCATTCGTAATCAATTTACAGCCATACGCTCTACGCTGGAAGCAGCTCAGGCTATGCGCACCGAACTTTTAGACTACCAGCGCTCATTCTTTAAAAATGCAAGAAATCAGGCAGGAAACGGAGCTTACGCCTTTGGGAATGAAAAAGATGCAGCCTCAGCCTATCATCTGGCCGAAATTTTAAAACGTCATAAAATTCAAGTGCATGAAATAGACGGGGACTTTACAAGCAATGGCGCAACTTTCAAAAAAGGATATGGATATATTGTTCCTAAAAATCAAAGACAAAGCAGACTTATAAAGGCTATGTTTGAGCGTAGAACGAGTTTTCAGGACAGTCTGTTCTATGATATCTCTGCCTGGACTTTCCCATTATCTTTTAATCTTGATTTTTCAGAAAATGCGCCATTGGGACAAGCAGGTACTCTTATTAATGAGCTTAAGCATCGTATACCTTCAACAGTGAGCACAAGTAACTATGCATATCTTATGGAATGGCATGAGTATTATACACCAAAAGCGTTAAACCAAATTCTCAACAATGGTCTTCGTGCTAAAGTGGGAATGCAACAATTCTCATTGAATGGAAGACAATATGATTATGGAACCATTTTAATCCCTGTACAAAATCAAAAAATGGACGCTCAGGAATTAAGTGCCTTTTTGAAAAAAGTTTCTGATGACGCTCACGTAGATATTACTCCAGTAAATACGGGTCTTACAGAAGGCATTGACTTAGGAAGTAATCAATTTAGAGCATTAGAACCTGCTAAAGTTGCTATACTGGTTGGCCAAGGCATAAATCCTTATGACGCTGGTGAAATCTGGCATCTATTTGATACTCGTTATCAAATGCGCATTACGAAGCTCGATGTCAAAAATATGAACCGTGCTGATCTTAGTAGATATACAGACATCATTATTCCTGCACAATTTGGATCACTTAATAAAGGAGTAGCTGATAAACTAAAAACCTGGACTCGAAATGGAGGAACCATTATCGGTTATCGCAATACTGCAAATTGGCTGGAAAAGAATAAGTTCCTTAAGATTGCTTTTGAAGAAACTAAAAATCCTGCCAAGAATGTTTCTTTTAAAGATCGTCAGAACTTTAATGGTGCTCAGGTTATAGGAGGAGCCATTTTTGAAGCAACCCAAGACCGATCACATCCTGTTAATTTTGGGTATAAAAATGAAAAGCTTGCTTTATTTAGAAATACAACCATATTTATAAAAACAGATTCAACAAGTTATAGAAATCCTATTAAATATACCTCCAATCCTTTGTTGAGTGGCTATAGTAGTAAGATTAACCTTGAAGCCATTAAAAACACACGCCCATTTGTGCATCAATCTATGGGACGTGGTGAAGTCATTTTGTTTACTGATAATACTAATTTTAGAGCATTCTGGTACGGTACCAATAAATTGTTGATGAATGCTATTTTCTTTGGTAAAATGATGTAATGTTTAAAATAACGAATGTAAAGGAACTACATTTTATTATCATATAAGGATGTAGGCATCCTCTAGGCTAGCAGGAATTCTAATAAATAACTATCTTAGAGTCGCAATGGCTTTGATACGATTCCATATGTTTTTTCTGATTACACTAGGTTTTCTTCTAGGTAATGATATTACATATGCCAAAGAATTATCTCTTGTCCATCAAACGGAGACGAGTTGGGTTCAGTACACTCATGCAGAACACTCTGCTGCTGTTTTTGCTTATGATGAGATACATTTTGTTTTTAATGTTCAGGGGGGAATCACTACTACTCTATGGTCGTCTTATGCAAACCTTCAACCTTTAAGACAGCGACATTATCGTATAGTCCTAGTACATTATAAAAAATTTAAAAGGCAAAAATTCATCAGACGATGTAATTGCCGTTATACACCTGCTTACACACAAATAGACGCTAACGAAGAGCCCTTAACATAACAGTTTACTTCCTTAAACAAACCTTTTAGAAGGTTTATAACTCATTTTTTAATTTTTAAAAATCAAAGCACGGTGTATTGTGCTCATTCTGTTATGCATATTAAAAGAACCTTAAGGCTTATCGCATTAATCTTTTTGATTATCATTGCTTCTATAATCCCCTTACCTATACCCATACAATTTCATCATAAGGACGAATTACCTCAAAATCTTATTGAAATGGTAGATCGTAAAGAAGATGAGAATGAAGAAGAGAACCAGGCAGAAATAAGTTAGTGTCTAAACGTTATTCTTATTTTCAGGTGAATGATCCAGGAAACGAATCTCTTTTTCATGAAGATCAAATGTAAATTTTGCGAAAGCAGATAGTAAATCCTCATCGCCTACATATGATGAGTTTTTTATCAGTTCCCTATAAGTTAGATCGTAATCAAGATGTTTACTGATATAGTAGTTTTACCAAAAAACAATCCTTTTTTGTTCTCAAAATAAGCGATAGGACATGGTGTCAAAATCTCATTGTCCAATAAATAATATGCATATTCAACCCGAATTATGCATTAGAAAATCTATTACAACTTGAAAGTGCTGCAAAATATA
>CAZPTJ010000093.1:0-11608 GCA_964589085.1 uncultured Flavobacteriaceae bacterium
TAACTATGACATTTTGTGGAAGAACTATGACATTTTGTGGAGATATTATGACATTTTGTGGAAGAACTATGACATTTTGTGGAAATTGCCTCTCGCTAATTATTGAAAATCAACAAATTATGTCAGCCATAGATTTCAGAGCTTAACTATGACATTTTGTGGAAGAATTACTAATTAAAAAATTAATATGACATGTTGATTTATTTAGTCATAGTTATATATTTGTGTAAAAATAGGCTTTGACTATGAAGAATAAAGAAAAACACCCTATCACTCTCATTCCCGTCAACTCTAAAGTTACAATGTCAAACGACTTAGTGGAGGCTCACTATCCTGCTGATATTAGAACACTAGAGCATAAACTCCTTCGGTTAGTTTATTCATTTATAAATCCAAACGAAAGTAATGATAGTGTTACTGATTTTGTTATCGGAATAAATAAACTTAAATCTTATCTAAGCCTATCACCCGATACAAAATGGAACTCGCTCTTTAGTAGATTAAAAGAGATACAAGCAAGAGTTAATACATTTCCTTTAGAGTTCTATAAAGATGGGGAATTAATTTCTACCGCAATCCTACCAACAATCGCTATTCATGATAAAAACAAAACGGTCAGATTTAGTGTAGGTAAAGAACTAAAAGAGTTCCTAACAAAACTAGACAGTAACTACACAAGTTATCGGCTTATTAACATTCCAAAGCTCCGTAGTAGTTATTCTATAAGAATATATGAGTTACTTTTTCAATACAAAAAAATTGGGAAACGGCACTTTGAATTAGACGATTTACAAAAAAAAGTAGGGTCTGAATATAAGCTTTATGGAGACTTTAAAAGAAGAATAATCTTACAAGCCCAGAAAGATTTAAAAAACAATGCAGACATTGCCTTTACCTTCACAGAAACCAAAACAGGACGAAAGGTAACAGGCGTTAATTTTATCATTCTTGGTAATATCCCAGAAGAAAAAAAACCTAATCAGCTATCTTTTTTTGAGGATGCAATTGAAACAGATAATGAAAAAGAGAAACCAGCCTTTGCCGAAGCTATCATTAAAACCCTCAATGAGCTTGGTATCAGCGAACAGAATATTGCCAAATATTTAGCAATGGAGTTTGATATTATTGAAGGGGATAAGCAAAAGAAAGAAGCCGTGATAAAACGCTGTGAAACTTTAGGAAATTACTATCTGGAAAAGCTAGAGCTTACGAAACATTCAAACACGAATGGTAATGCGGCTGGCTTCTTTGTGAAGGCTCTCAAAGAGGATTGGGTCAGTAATAAAACGGTAGCAAAAGCGAAAGCAGTCGAAGCCACTAAGAAGCGACACGTCGCTAAAAAGAAACTTGATAAGCTATCAGTACAAATTGATAAACTCTCCAAGAAAAAGAAAGCAGTCAATGAACCTATCATTTCTGAACTGATTGCCGATAATACAATTTTAGAAACTGCCTATAATCATGTGACTAAAGAAATGGGGACATTTATGAAGAACCATTTATCGGCTGTTCTCCACCTTCCTATCAAAGAACAATATGAAAAAGCCCCCTTCTTCAATAGTGGGGTAGTGGTCTATCTGATGGAAAACTACCCAGACCAATTCAAAGAAGCTGCTGCCATAGATAAACAGATCACCCAAGCACAACAAGAAATTGATACCATTAAAAAGAAATATCCTTCCATCAAATAGGTATAATCCTACAATTATATCATTAAGGTTTTATATAATTATATAGATTTTGAACATGAATTGTTTCGTACTAAACATTAGTTAAAAAATTGTCGTACCTTTGTTTCGTACGAAATACATAATAACTCAAATCTTAGAGGTATGACGACACCGACCACACATCAATTTACCAAATACCAAAAACTTTACGATTACCTCAACAAGAAGCTATTCAAAAAAGAACTACCGCCTTGTCTGTTAATCCTATCAAGAAATACTGCCCGTGTATGCGGTCACTTCTCTATGAATAGATGGCAGGATGATAAAGGGCTTACTACCCATGAGATTAATCTGAATCCTGTCTATATGGCAAATGCTACAAACATAGATATTTGTCAAACGCTGGTACATGAAATGGTTCACCTATGGCAATTTGAATTTGGCAAGAAACGCTCCCGTATGGGATACCATAATAAGGAGTGGGGCGATAAGATGGAGAGTGTCGGCTTAATGCCCAGCAATACAGGTAAAGAAGGTGGCAAGAAAACAGGACAGCAAATGAATGACTATCCCATCAAAGGGGGTGAATTTGAAAAGGTGTTTAAAGCTATGCCTAAAGGAATGCTGTTACCGTTTAAATCTAAAGACTTTGCCATAGGCTTTAAACCAGCCAATAAACCACCAAAAGGCAGTAAACCCACTTCCTCCGCTGCCAAGCCATACCGTAGAAACAAAGCTAAATATGCTTGTCCATGTGGCACGAATGTATGGGGTAAACCAGAATTAAAAATTCTTTGTGGTAAATGTAAAGGAGAGTTTGAAGAAGTGGGGTAGGAGGGAAATTGTTTCGTACTAAATACTTTAGTCCAAAAAAGGAGGGGGCATTTTGCCCCCTCCCTTTTTCTATGACAGACCGTGAAAAGAAAAAGAGGGTGAGGTTACTTTTTACCTTTCTTTTTTTCCTCCAACTTCTTTTGCTTGGCGGCTAATTTCTTTGCCTTCTTCGCTTCGGCTATTTGATGCTTGGCGTTTTTATCACTAACAACCTTTTGCCCTGTGCGTTTCTCAAATGCCTCTAACGCATCCCCTGCGGCTGCACCTCCTTCAACCGCAGCATCTAAGTTTTCAGTAAACCCTTTTGCATCTTTTGTTTTCGCCTCGTTACGGGTAGCGGTTTCTCCCAGCATGGTAAAGATCAGCTCTAGGTCGGTCATGTGATCACGTAGGTTTTCACGTTTTAAATCTTTATGCTCTCGATACTCCGAAGGTGTTTTCCCAAAAGTCGCCCTGCTTATCTCTGCGGTCAGGATGGAATACTCCTTACCTTCTTGTACCCCTCGTTCTTTCCATTCATCCGTTAACTTACCCCGTATCTCGATGCCCTGTAATCGCTTGGAAATCCAATCTTCACTATAACCTAAATCTCGGTAGTACCCTCTGGCTCTCTCGGCTGCTAGTTCGGGGTTCTCTATCTCCTGTATGCGCTCATAGCCTACCTTTGCCAGCCATTGTTTGAACGGTTCGGCTTTAGGGGAGGGGATAGATTGAATAATACGAAACATGCCTTCGGTATTCGCACATTCTGTATTATATTTTTTGCCGTCTGATGACTCCAGTTTCAGTTGTCGACAATTTGTCGACAACTCAATACCGCTGCCCTCCTTCTCCCGTTTTTTTAACCTATACCAATAATCACGAGGTTTAGTGCTTTCAGTCAATACTTCAATAATGTCAACAACCGCAAAATACCATTCTTCATCATGCCAAGTGCGGCGGATTTCTTTTTCTTGAAAGACGACCAGTTTGTTTTGTTCTTCACTCATTATGTAGTTCTCTTAAAGTTTCTTACCTTCATATTATTATGATAGAGAGTAGTTGTCTTAATCAAATCTAAATCCGCCAAAGCGGTTAGGCTGTTTACGTTTTCAACTCTGCTTTTAGCGTGTGAGTGGGGATGAATAAGCAGCCTATTTTTTTGCCTCAAAGGATAGGGCAATCATAGAGCCTAAATCCGCCGCTTTACGACTCCCACAACTTCGCTGCAATCTTTCGTTCTTCCTTGCCTGTGGCATTGGCATAAATAGCGGTTGTCTGGATATGCTTATGCCCCATCCATTTTTGCACCATGTTAAGGGCTATGCCTTTATCTAAACACGCAATAGCGTAACCATGCCGCAAACCTTTAGGGGTTGCTTGTATGCCCTCAATCTTGGCTATCTTCATCATGCGCTTAATAGTGGTGTAACCATGTTTACGAGAGTAGCCCCAGATAAAGCTATTACGGGAACGGCTACGCTTTTGCATCATCCTTAAATCAAACACGTCATCGAGGGAGCGAAGGAAACTATCGGGGAGTGGTACTTGTCGGTAAACATCATCACGGCGTTGCTTTAAAGAATTGAGTGTAACCGCAGAGGATGAAAAATCTATGTCTTTCACTCGAAGTTTAAGGGCTTCGGTAATGCGGCAACCTGTATAGTAAAACATTAACCCTAACATACGCCATTCTTTAGAGACTTCGCCCGTTGCATCATAGAATCGTTGGCGTTCTTCTGGGGTCACATATTTGCGGTTTCCCTTTTCATCGAAAAGACTTACTTCTGACATAAGGTAACATTATCTTTAGAAAATGGGGTGTCAAATACAAAGATAGGAAAGTAGCCCCAAAATACAAAGGCTGATTATCAATGAGTTAGCTATAAAATTTATTCCAGGGAATCCGGCTGAAGAAAGCACCAGAGGTAACACTATATTATATTCTGGGTAATCAGCGCAAAATTAGAGAGAATGGCAACTAAGTAAAATCTGCCCGAATTTTAGTACTTCTAAATTCTATTACCTATTTTACAGTCATATTATATTTATTTCGATAATACACTACTGGTAATTCTGGATTATCACTATAATGCAATTGAGTTGCATTGTTTTTGCAAGTATCTTTGTAAGATTATATGAAAGATCTATCAATCATACTATCCCTTTATATTCTTATGTTATCCTTACTACCTTGTGGGGATACGGTAAAGGTATTAGAAGATATAACTACGATAGAAAATTTAGCCTTAGAAGAAGATCACCACCAACATTCTAACAATTGTAATGACGACCCTTGTTCTCCTATTTGTGGATGTAGTTGTTGCTCTATTGTTATGGATTTTCCTACTAAAACAGGTATTGGTTTAGTAATCCCACCAACACCGTCTTTACAATTACCTAACTCCTTTAATAGTGACTTAGGTATTCTCTCCACTTTCGTTATTTGGCAACCGCCAAAGTATAGTTAATCAAATCATTTTTTTTTACACTATTTGATTAACTTAATTTTCTAAAAATGAGAAAAATATTTTTGTCATTGTTGGCAATAACACTGACCCTTATTGCCTATAGTCAAAACCAATTTCAAGCAACTATTTTAGATGCCGAAACTAAAGAGCCATTAATTGGGGCGCATATCCTTTTTACAGACTTAGAAAAGGGTAGCATTACAGACGTAGAAGGAGTCGTTAATATGGATGATTTACCTAATGGAATTTTATCAGGCAAACTATTTTATATAGGGTATGAAGAAACAGATTTTACGGTGACATTACCCCAACGATCTCCACTAACTATTAGTATGGAACATAGCGCAGAAGAATTAGAAGAAATAGTAGTTACAACAACTAGGAGTAGTCGCTTAATCCAAGATATTCCAACTCGACTTGAAGCTATTACAGCCGAAGAACTAGGCGAAAAAGCTTTTATGAACTCTGCTAACATCTCTATTTTATTACGAGAAAGCACAGGAATTCAAATGCAACAAACCTCTGCTAATTCTGCTAACCAAAGTATTAGGATTCAAGGTTTGGATGGAAGATACACCCAGATATTGAAAGATGGTTTTCCCATATTTGGGGGATTCTCTAGTGGGTTAAGTATTATGCAAATTCCACCATTAGACTTAAAGCAAGTAGACATTATCAAAGGTAGTGCATCTACATTGTATGGTGGAGGGGCGATTGCTGGTTTAGTTAATTTGATTACTAAAAAACCAGAGGAAGAACCACAACTGGAATTAATGCTTACCCAAACACAAGCATTGGGAACAACACTCAATAACTTCTATGCACAGCAGTTTGATAAAATAGGAGTCTCTCTTTATACTTCTGGACATTTACAGAAGGCATATGATGTAAATAAAGATGATTTCTCTGATATTCCAAAGGTTAAGAGTCTTAGTATAAATCCAGCTCTTTATTATAATTTTGATGAAAGCACACAACTACGAGTTGCTTTAACTAGTGCTTTTGAAAATCGTCTAGGAGGAGATATAACCGCTATTCAAGACGAACCCAACAGCGAACACACTTTTACAGAGGAAAATAACTCTGATAGAATAGCTACACAGATTAGTTTTCAAAAACAGTTTTCTGAAAACACGAATTTGACGGTCAAAAATAGTATTAACTTTTTTGATCGAACAATAACAGTTCCCAATTTTATCTTTGATGGAAAACAGACTGCTAGTTATACGGAGGTTAGTTATAGCACCAAGCAGAAAGAAACAGATTTAGTTTTTGGTACAAACGTTTGGACAGATCAGTTTTCCGAAACACCAAATAATCAAAATCTTATTCGAGATTATTCAAATAATACTTTCGGATTATTTGCACAGAGTACTTTCCCTGTATCAGGAAAAGCAACTATTGAGGGAGGGGTAAGAATGGATTATAATACTAATTATGATTGGTTTGTGTTGCCACGAATCAATCTCCTTATGACTATTAACAAAAATTTGACAAGCAGAATAGGAGGTGGTTTGGGATATAAATTACCAACCATTTTTACGGAAGAAACAGAAACAAGGAGTTATCGAAATATTCTACCCATTACAATAAATAGTACTAAAGCGGAAACCTCAATGGGAATCAATTGGGATATAAATTACAAGAATATTCTATTTGATAAAATTAGTTTCTCTATGAATAACTTATTGTTTTACACACGTTTGAGTGACCCTTTGATACTAACACAAAGTAATGAAAATCTATACACCTTTGAAAATGCAATAGGTAAAGCAAGTAGTAGAGGGATAGAAACTAATATCAAATTGGGCTATGAGGATTTAAAGTTGTTTTTACAATATGCACTTATTGATGCTCGACTTGATTACAATGGTATTAATCAACAAAAACCATTGACTCCAAAGCATAATGCAGGAGCAGTACTGATGTATGAGGATGAAAAATGGCGAATTGGCTACGAAGTATACTACACAGGTGCACAAACTCTTTCCAATACCTCTACCGTTCCTGAGTATTGGATGATGGGTTTATTGGTTGCTCGTCAAGTGGGCATGTTCAATGTCTTTGTGAATTTTGAAAATTTCACAGATACTAGACAATCAAAATTTCAAGATATTGTGATACCGCCACATGCTACTCCTTCTTTTTCTGAAATATGGTCGCCCACGGATGGGTTCATATTCACAGCAGGAGTTAGGATAAATTTATTAGGAGAACATGACCATCATTGAAAAAATATTAAACCAAAAAGCTGTTCGCATTACCCCAATGCGACAGCTTTTATTGGAATACTTGTTACAGGAGAAAAAGTCTTGTGGATTAACAGAATTAGAAACAAAATTTCCGAAAGCAGAACGAACGACGATTTATCGTACGCTCAAAACATTTGAGGAAAAGGGTATCGTTCATAGTATCAACAATGAACTTGGAGAGGTAAAATATGCACTTTGTAAAGAACATTGTACCTCGATTGACCATATTGACTACCACCCACATTTTCAATGTGAGGAATGTAAACAACTAACATGTATGGATAATTTGGTGATACCTATAATGGAGCTTCCAAAAGGCTACTTATCAAAAGAAATAACCATGATGATAAAAGGTATCTGTCCCGATTGCCAGAGATGAATTTGCAATTGTATTGCATGGAATTCTCAAGTAAATTTGTAGAAAAAACGATGCAAAAAGAAGTTTATTTGTTCTTAGTCTTAATGGTTTATTTTTTCTTAGTCTTTTTTATACGGTCATATTTATTATGGAAAAGAACAGGAATAAACCCACTGACTTTTAATAAATTTGATGATGCTCATGGATATAATGGAAAGGTATTTACTTTCATTTCTTTGTTAGAATTGGTAGTTGTTTGCGTCTATGCTTTTAAAAATGAATGGTATCAATACCTTTTACCTTTTTGGTATTTAGAGCATAATTATTTGAAGTATATAGGATGGGGTCTATTGGCATTATCACTTATGTTAGTTTGGATAGCGCAATCACAAATGGCAAACTCTTGGCGAATTGGGATTGATGAAAAAAATAAAACGGAACTTGTAACAAATGGCTTATTTACTATTTCAAGAAATCCCATTTTTTTAGGAATTATGATAGCTAATATTGGCTTAATGCTAATTATTCCAAATGCTTTTACTTTGCTTATTATTTCCCTTTCAACGGTTAGTATCAATACGCAAATTAGATTAGAAGAAGCCTTTTTGAGGAATACACATGGAGAAAATTATGCGAGCTATTGCCGAAAAACTAGGCGTTGGTTATGAGCTGATTTTGTCTACTGTAGTACAGTATATGGTAAAGTGTAATCGGTAATAAAGAAAAGAGTCTCAAAACGTTTTGTTTTGAGACTCTTTTCTTTCTGATATAGTCCAGTAGTCAAAAGTAAAGTACTAGCAGCCTGTTCGATAATTTATCATATGACAATTCATCCTTGCCCATAGCGTATTTTCCTAATTCAAATCGGAAGTAAGACAAAAGGAACTACTATGAATAAGTACCCATCTAAGTAGGCACATAAGAAAAATGGGTAATCAACCAATTATCTAAATTTGTTCTCTAGATAAACATTCCTTACCTTTAACCATGATAAGAATTTTTTATTTATTAACCATTAACACAATTCAATATGGACGATGCTAAAAAATTGTTTGGTAACATTGGTAAAGGAATTGCTTTCATTCCTGCTGCTGCTCTCGGATTAAGTATAAAAATTATTGGAGAGGTAATTGGAGAGGATGAAAAAGGGTCTGAAATCGGTAGAAAAGTTATCAACACAACAATGGAAATTGGTAAGCAGTGCGGAGAGGCTTTACCCACAGCCGCTATGGTCTATCTAGGCAAAAGAGCGGCAGACAAGCACGCAGAAAACAAAAAAAAGAAAATAAGTTAGTCGTTAACGATCTAACGTCATCTTTTCTGTTTTAGTAATCCGCTCATTGTACAAAGCATCTCTAAATTTATTATCATCAGCCTCAGTTACCAAATCAGAACTCTCTTTTCCTTTAACTATTGGTTTATGAATCGTTTCTTTAGAGATGCTCTTATCAATCTCTGACCCTATGAAATATCCAATAAGTCCAACACAACATTCTCCTGCTAATTTAAGCCAACTATTCGCCTTTACATCTTTGGTGAAATGCCGCCACAGAGCCATACTTGCCAATAACCCACCAATTTCTAAAAAGGTAGCTCTCCAAGAATCTTTTTTCTGATTATCTTTATCTTTTGCCATAAAGCAATCTTAGCAGACAACCATTACAAATATGTGACGAAAGCAAAACTCAATTTCTAAAAAAACAAACTCCACCAATTATGAAATTATGGGAAAAAGTAAGAAAAGCACTCAAGCCTATTCCAGAAGGAAAAACCTTTGTTAAAATTATTGAAAGCTCTACTGAAAAATCAACACCGACCAAAACTGATATTCACACCAGCTCGAAAATTTCTGATTGCTACAAATATAAATACAAGCCAAGGAAAAAGAACCTCTTAGATTCTATCTTTGAAGGAAGCCCCCAAGAGTGGCAAGAAAAAAGAGAATTAATCCCTTCGGAAAGATTTATCTTCTATGATATTGTCAGCCAAGAAATAGAACGTGCTGTAAAAGATGGAGTACTTTCCAAGTTGATAGAGTATAGCCTTGATATACCATTCACACATAATGAATCTATCATCTTAGCAAGAGTCACTCATAATCTTTCAGATGAAAAAATAACCCTTTATCCTATTTCCAATGAAAAAGACAAAATTGCTGAATATAAGGGTGAGCCTTTATTTCCAAGATATAAAAATCAAGATGCTGTTTACGCTTCTGAACTTGCAATAGAAATTCCTATTGAGGGTGTTGATAGTGAAGTAAGAGAATGGATCACACAAAAATTAAGAGAAGAAAAAGGACAACAAAATCTACCGCCATTTCATTTGAGTGACAGAGATGCTTGTGTTCTGTATCACTATTACAAACCAAGACAACAAACTAATAGCAACAACATAGGACTTGATACCTCCACTAGCAATATAAAGAATGCTCATAAACCAATAACAAAGAAAACAGAAGAACTATTCGGAATCATCACAACTGCTCCCGATGCAGGAAGGTATTGGCGAGAAATGGGAATCATCCTCAGTGATACAAAATATTTTCCAAAAACAGACAATGGGTCTAGCGATACAATGACTAATTAAGAAGAGCCAAGGAAGAATATTTTAATTGCTGTTACTGCTTCGTCTATGAACCCTATTGTTTCAGAATCTGCGGCAATTTCTCCACCCGAAGCAATGGCTTCTCCTGCCGTTTCAGTATCTATTCCCTCTGCTCCTGTATTTGAAATATCCATACTAGCAGTAAGCCCTTCCGCACCTGCTATTTCCACGTTAGATAATGCTGCGTGAATCGCTTCTTTAGAATGCTCTTTTAAGCGTTTTCTCAATACTATTGTGCCACCGATAACAATAATTGATAAAGCCGAAATCGCTAAAAAACCTTGTGCATTTTTAATCTCTTTCGCATTATCAGTAAGAACAGAGAAACTATGTTTTTTTGACTTACCCTGAACTACCTCAACAGATTCACAATAGTAATAATGGTAGTATTCATCACTCTCAATATAGTTTCCTGCCCGTTGCGTTTTACAATATGGACAAAAGCTCCGAACAATATGATTTTGATGTTGCATAATTTGAAATTTTAAGAGGTTACTAAATAATATTAAAGTTACCAATAATTCACCAGTTTCTATCTAATCTAAGTACCCATCTATGAAAAAAGGGTACGCTCTCGCCTACTTTCCTAACTACCCATCCCCACATACTGAGTACTCATAATCAATGATTTAGATTGAAATACCTTACACCTTTGTGTCATCACAACTGATAAAACGTTCTTTGACATATTGGTTTTTACACATTTCTTAAACATCATTAATCTTTTAATTATGAATCCAATTTATGTGGGCTACATCGCCTACAAAGTTCTGAAATGGTTTTGGAAAAAACCAAAGAATCCAGAACCAGAATCTACAAGTGAGGAGCAAGTAAATAATACTTCTTGCGGTGAAGATTCTACAGACTCAGGATCATTTGATGATTTTATGGAATCCATCATTTGAGCTAGTGAAAAGAAGAAGGAGTTAAGCGTCCAGCCTACTCCTTCTATCTTCTTCATGGTTATGTATCGCCAGATAATTGGATTCTAAGAAATCACAATCCATGAGTAGTAAAACTCAATTCAACTACAATCGAAAGATTCTAGACTTAACAGGAAAAAACGATCCTAGAGATTTCATAACGGTGAATGACATTTGCAAAGGAATTTTTGGATTTGGAAATACGGGGTCTGGCAAATCAAGCGGAGCATTTGCAACTCTCGCTTTAGGCTTGCTGAATCTGCATAATGTTAAACCCCATGAAAAAATGGGAATGGTCATTTATCAATTCAAAGATGATAAAAAAGATTGGGAACGTTGGGCATACCAACAGGGCAGAGAAAAAGACTTAATTAGAATTGGAATAGAGCATAAAAATGTTTTCAATCCCCTTGCTTCCTTTGCAAAGGATGAGCCACTAAATGCAGTCGAAATGCTGATGAATTTAGCAACGCTCAGTTCTGGTGGAGGTACTAGAAAGAAGGGGGAAGAATTC
>CAZPTJ010000094.1:0-11494 GCA_964589085.1 uncultured Flavobacteriaceae bacterium
TAATTGCCGGAATTGTTCCAGCAATTAGCGCATCCCGATTGGATCCTGTTGAAGCTATCCGCTCTGGAATGTAATTGCCTTTTTCTTTTAAGACTCAAAAACATTTAGAAAATAATCATATTGATCGTGAAAATTTTCTAAACCCATTACTTGATATCCTTAGGTCAGTTTATTGTGCAACATAAAATTTACAATAATGTATTTGAGTTTTAGAATTTGGTATTTGAATTTTTGATTACAGTATTTCAGCAACCTGAACATTTACCCATGTTAGAAAATCCTCATCGACCTTAGAAAAAGCATCAACCGTATTAGAGTCAATATCGATCTGACCTATATTTTTTCCCTCTTTAAAAAGGGGAATAACGATTTCGCTTTTTACATAGATACTACAGGCAATATAATTGTCTTGCGCATGGACATCAGAAACAACAAAATTTTCATTAGAAACGGCCACTTGTCCACAAATTCCTTTACCGAAGGGAATGACGGTATGATCTGTAGGTTCTCCTGCAAAACCATTAAGATGTAATGTTTTTGTGGCTTCATTTGCAAAATAAAACCCTACCCAATCATAATAGGTGACTTCCTGTTGTAATAATTCACAAACTTTGGTCAGACGCTCATTTGTAGCATATGAAGGATTTTTTAAAATAGAGGAGATTTCCGGTTTTAAGGATTCCAAAGCCATTTTAATGTATTTTTAGCACTCTAAAGAGAGTATGGGTGTTAGCATTAATTCGCAAATATAAGTCGGTCCTTCGGTTTATCCTTACGTTTATTGGTAGTTATTTGATACTGGTAGCTGCCTATAATCTGTATCTTAAACTTGGAGCGAGTCCGGAGTATTATCCTGATATCATCACCCATATAGTAGCACGTCAGAGTGAAGGCTTAATTAATGCTTTTGGGTATGCAGCCATTATAGAACCGGATAAGGCATATCCCGCTATGAATCTTAGCATAGAGGGAGAAGCTTTGGCTTATATTGTAGAAGGATGTAATGCGATAAGTGTCATATTGCTCTTTATAGCTTTTATGCTTGCTTTTTTCGAACGATGGAAACGTACAATGTTATTTATTTTGGTGGGTTCTGTAATTATTTATGTAATGAATATCTTTCGTATCGTAGTGCTGGCTATTGGAATTTATGAATACCCTGAATATAGCGAAATGCTTCATGGAACTTTATTCCCAGCAATAATATACGGGACAGTGGTGTTGTTATGGCTTATTTGGATTCGTTCCTTTAAAAAACCGGTGCCCATTGAATAAGTTTCTTCGTCTTCTCATATTAGGAATAGGACTTATAGGTCTGGTTTTTATACGCTTTCGCGAAAGCGAACTCTTCTACGACCCTTTACTTCACTTCTTTAAATCCAATTATAACGGAAAGGCATTACCAGAGATGGATCAGGCAAAATTTTTTCTACATCTTTTCTTGAGATATGGAATAAATACATTGTTTTCATTGATCATCCTATGGTCTCTTTTTAAAGAAAAGGAAATGCTGCGTTTGGCGGCTGGAATATACCTTTTGTTATTCGTAATACTTGGAGGTGTCATTTACGTAATGTTACAAACCGATCAATCATCACATTTACCACTTTTTTATGTGAGACGTTTTCTTATACAGCCGCTATTGCTATTTATTCTGGTTCCTGCTTTTTACTACTATCATAAGATTAATAAAACCTGAGGTTGTATTTTTGTGATTTAAATAATGAGTATGCGACAAATCATTTTTATATGCTGCCTGATCTGCGTTATAAGTTGTGCAGATAAAAAAGCAAAAACAACAACTGCAGCAATTTCTCCTATGGAGAAAGTGATGGAAGTCCACGATGCTTTAATGCCTAAGATGGGTACGATACGTTCACTGGAAGATCAGTTAAAGGATCAGCCAGATTCTATAAAAGGCCCATTAGTCAAAGAATTAAAAGATGCAAATAAGGCAATGATGATGTGGATGGAAGGATTGGGTAATGATTTTGAAACAGAAGAGCTCTTGATGAGAAAAGAACTTTCTGCCGAAAAATTAGAGGTCTTAGAAACATATACCAAGAGTGTGTCTGATCTTAAGAAGCAAATGGAAGATGCAATAACACAGGCAAAGAAGGTCGTTGAAGGATCTAAATAGTGCTACTGTCCTTTGTTATAGTTTTCTAAAGAGGAAATCAGGTATGTTTTGATTTTTGTAATTTTGTAATATGCAAAAAGGGATTTCAATGATATTGGCTGTATTACTGCTTCTTAGTAGTAGTGGTCTTACGTATGCCCAACATTTTTGCTTAGGAAGAGAGATGATGAATGAAGTTACCTTAGGTGAAAAACATCTTTCCTGTGGTATGGAAATACAGATTGCTACCTGTGATGATACCGATCATCATCATCCTAAAAAAGAAAAAGGATGTTGCGATAATGAATATACTCAGGTAGATACTGATGATCATTTTACAAAAGCCGATTTTCAAATCGATTTCCAAAAAAACTTTGTCATCGCTTATACCACTGTGTTTATACTACAGGTGGTAGATAATTACCCTTCGAATACGCATTTCTTTATAGACTACAGTCCACCTCCTTTGTCACCGGACATTCGGGTGGAACATCAGGTATTTTTAATTTGATTATAGGTGATTGGAACAACTGTTCACGCAATCACTGTGTATTAAATCAAATTAGAAACAACAATGCATTTAAGAATTTTATGGTTTTTCGCATTTCTAATATGCGCGAAAACTTGGGCGCAAGGCCCTCCCATAACTTCCGATAAACCCATAATGTTAGGGGGACGAAGTTTTACTATACGTACCTTGAGTGAGGTTCGTAATACAGAACGTGGGACTTCTTTTTATGTTCCAGCCATGTTTCATTACCTGCCAACATCAAATTCTCTGGTGGCCGTTCATATCCCTTTTGTTACGTATGATTTTGAAGACGGCCCGTCAGAAAGTACGTTGGCCGATATTGAGATTATAGGGAAGTATCAATTTTTTAGAAAAGATGCTACAGGAAAAACCTTTCGGATTGCAGCTAAGACTATACAGAATCTGCCTACTGGAGATGAAGTAGATCTTATAAGACAGAGTACGGGAGTTTATGAAGGTTATTATGGTGTCGTTTCCGGCTATGAAACCCTGAAATATGGTATTTCGACAGAAATAGGTTATAATTGGGTGCCTGATGCTACATTAGACGAGTTAAGAGCCAAACTAGGATTTGGACTTCCTTTGCTCAAACCACAATACCCCAATAAACAGATTAACTTGTTTTTTGAATATGCGAGTATCTGGCTATATGAGCGGGATTGGTATCAGTTATTGTATGCGCAGGGCGTGCAATATGCCGGTAAGAATATTACGTTTGATCTGGCATTACAATTACCTCTAGTCCAAGATATCGCTGCAAATCGGGAATTAAATTATAGTGTATTCCTTGGAGCACGCTATACATTTTAAAATAGCACATAATATAAAAATCCATTAATGGATAAAATCACAATACAATGAAGAAAGTAATAATATTAATAGTCGTAATGGCCTTAGGAGCGTTTAGTGTAAGTGCTCAAAAAGCCTATGATCAATTCGAAGTGCAAGTTGATGGGCTTGGTTGTCCATTTTGTGCCTACGGATTAGAAAAAAAATTCAAAGAACTTAAAGGAATTAAGGAAGTAAAAATTGATATTGAAACAGGAGATTTTACATTTATATATCCTTCAGAAAAGGCGCTGACATTAGAAGATGTAAAAAAGCAAGTAGAGAAAGCAGGGTATAGTCCAATAACCTCAAAAGTGACTCGTGCATCTGGTGATATAGAAGAATCCAAAAAGGTGTCAGGATGAAGCAAGGTATAGTACTTGTTTTTTTGATTGTTAGCATTTTATCATGCAAAGAACCTGAAAAACAATATTCATGGCAATTTGATAAAAGCATTGAACTTCTGGGAATAAATCCGATAGGTATAGCTGTAGATGAAGGTGATTTATGGTTAAGTGATGGCGATCACAATAGAGTGGTATTGATTGATGAAAATGGAAGTATTAAAGCTGCTATTGATTCTTTAGAACGACCTATGCATATCGCTTTGGAAGGCAAGCAGCTATATATTCCGCAGTATGGGAATGATATAGTTGTAAACTATGATGTAACAACGCTTAATAAAAAGACACCTGAAATTATAGATCTTAAAGATAGTCTTGATGCTCCAGCAGCTATTGCTGTACGAGGCAATGAAAAAGCAATCGTAGATTTTTACAATCATCGTATTCTGTATTCAGACTCGAAGGGGGACTGGATTTCCTTTGGGAAAGAAGGAAATTATCAAGGAGATTTCTATTTCCCTACAGATGTGCAAATTACAGATAGCCTGATCTGGGTGGCCGATGCTTATAACAATCGCATTCAAACTTTTGACAAAAAGGGAAATTGGAAGAAAGTGATAGGCGAAGATCAGGGGATGAATGCAGCTACAGGCGTATATGTTTCGAAAGCGTCGGTTTATGTTGCAGATTTTGAGAACAATCGAGTCTTAATTTTTGACCAGGATGGTCATCTGGAAAAAACATTGGAAGAACATATTCATAAACCTATTGATATTCTAGTACAGGATGATCGCATGATTATTCTCAATTTTAGAAAAGGAGAATTGGTCATATACCGCTGGAAAGAAGATATGACCCCTTCGGAGTAATCAAGACTTATGACAAAAACTTTTAAGATAGATGGAATGACCTGCACAGGATGTCAGAATGGTGTGCAAAGAGAACTTAGTGCTATCTCTGGCGTTTTGAGTGTGCAGGTACATCTGGAAACTGGAGAAGCTATTTTAAGTACGAGCAGATCAATTGCAATTGAAGAAATACAACAAGCACTACCAGAAAAGTATAAAGTGTCTTTAGGAGGAGATGAAAGTCTTCATAATGCTTTCGCAAAAACTGCATTAGAAACAGTAAACGAGATCAAAATATCCAAATTGCGACAGCTACGTCCCCTAATTCTTATTTTCATTTATATAATCAATGCTTCGATACTTCTTCATATAAAGCAATGGGAATGGGAGGAGGTAATGTTAGACTTTATGGGCCTGTTTTATATCGTGTTTAGTTTTTTTAAATTCCTAGACTTAAAAGGGTTTGAAGCCAGTTTTAAGATGTATGACCCATTGGCAAAGTCTATTCCAATATACGGGTGGGTATATCCTTTTATAGAGTTAGGGTTAGGACTGTTGTTTCTTTTGCGATATCAGATTCCTTTTGCACTTATACTCACCATTATTGTTTTAGGAATTACCACTATTGGCGTTATCCGTGTTTTAATGACTAAAAATCAAATACAATGCGCCTGCTTAGGAACAGCACTTAAATTACCCATGACAGAGGCAACATTTATTGAAAATGCTGTTATGTTATGTATGGCTATTTTTATGCTTGTATAGTTCTGGAATGTGTTAATCTGGCCATTAAAGATACAACCGTAAAGGAAAAAAGTTAAATTAGATGAATTCGAAGGATTATTATTTTTGGTATAATTATGGTTATATCCATATTAAAACCACTAACATTAGGCAGATGAAAATTCCAATAATTAGCACAATACTTATGGTTGTATTGATTTTTACCGGTTGTGGCGGCTCTCAAAACATAAAATTCGAAAATCAAGATGCATTACAGATTGAAAGGGCTACATATCAAAGATGGGTTGCAGGAGTTCAGGGCGGTGGAGCAGGTTATAATGTGCAAATTGAGTTGAAAGAATTAACTCAGGTAAAATTAGATAGTGTTTATTTTAAGGATTTTGCAGCAGCATTGGTGTTAAGTAAACCTTATGTTTTTAGAGCCTTTATGGATGATGGGAAAAATCTGATGCAAAATCAAATTAGTTTTGGAGATTCAAATGTGACAGTTGAGGATGATAAGAAGGTCGAAAAACAACATTTATTTGAACTTTCAGCAGAGGAGGCAATTCTAGTATATCGGGAAGAGGGTAAAAAGAAATATTATAAACTTGCTCTTAAGGAGGATAAAAATGTAGAATTACCAAGGTAAATACAAAGAGTTTTATTAAATAAAAAAGCCTTCAATAACAATTGAAGGCTTTTTTGTAATACAAATATTATCACGTTATCTCTTTATAAACTTAGATACAGTAGTTTCATTGTTTTGTCTACGGACATTAATAAAATAAATGCCTGTGCTGTAATTGCTCACATCAATGGATCCTTGCGTATCCTCAAGATTTCCAACCTCAATGACTCTTCCTGCATAATCAATAATCTGGAATTCGGAGATAGGATTAAATGTATTTCCTACTTCAAAATTCAATTGATTGCTCACCGGATTTGGAAATACAGAAAGGTCATTATTTGCACCTGCTAAACCTGAAAAATCATCGGTGGCCAATAGAGTTGCATCTGTAGCAAACATTCCATTTCCAAGAGTTCCAATAAGAAGCGTATTATCAGAAGGGCGGTATTCTAAATCACTGATCACAGGAATTCCTATTGTGCTACCTCCTTCTAAAGACCAGTCACGATTCTCAGGATCAGGATTGCTATAAAGACCTCGTGCAGTTCCTACATAATATTGTACTTGTCCATCTACAACCAAGATTTGTGCAGCACGGATAGAATTAGGTTCGATATTGCGTTCTACTAAAATCCAATCAGGATTAGCACTAGTTGCATTTGAGGTAATATAAATACTAGGAATATTGTAGTTGGCATAGGTTACCATAGCAATATCTGGATTTGTTGGATGAATAGCCATAGCATTAACAATAGTGCCTGGAGCCGTTGACGCTCCTGGAGGAGTAATATTTACAGCTGCCCCTAAAGTTGTTGCATTTTGTGGATCATCTAATCTAAAAACACCCCCATTCTGACCACCAATTAGTAAATAACTAGTCGCCGGGTCATAAGCTCCTCTCGTAGTTGCAAATGATCTCAAAGTTTGTGCTCCAGGAAGAAACCCTAAATTATTCCAGGTTCCTGAAGTTATGGTCTCAGCATTTGTAGTGGCAAATAATTGTCCGCCATTTGCATAATATAAGGCATTATTATTGTCTGGATCTAAATGAAACAAAGTGACGAATAAACTATTAGTGGCTCCGGCTGGTGTAATACCAGCTCCAGCTCCAGTTGTAAAATTTTGCCTCGCTATAAAACCAAGCTGACCTCCAAAATACCCAATAATATTATTTGCTGCATTACGGCCTATTCCTACGGAAACTCCATCACCACCAAAAATAGAAGTCATAGTACTATTGTCGGGTAATCCAACACTAACTCCACCAGCTGTTGTTCCATTATCTTGAGCTCCACCTAATACGAAATCTGAACCCTCTAATTGATCCAAGAATACATCGTAATATTGATAGGTGAGATAATCATTATTTAAATTTACCCAGTCTACTTCAGGAGCATTAACATCATCGGTTCTATGTACACCGCCGTCTGTTCCAGTAAAAAGTGTGTTCGGATCAAATGGGTTAAAAACTAAATCATGGACATCCGGATGATGTATGTCTCCATTGGGAGTGGTGTATATACCTGACTGATTTTGAGCAATTAATTGAGGATCATACCCCCCAATAATCTCAAATGTAGGGTCTGTTTCTATATTTTCAATGCGATAAGCACTGGTTCCAGCGATCACTACATAATTTTCATCATCTGGTTTAACATTAATATCTAAATCATAACCAATTTGGATGGCAAAAGGATCGATTCCTCCTATAGGACCTCCAGGTAAATTAGGAAGTCTTGAAGAAAAATCCGTCCACGTATCTGTAGATAAATCATAACGCCATAAATCTGCTTCTACCTGATTGGCTCCACTATTTGCACCATTTGCATATAATGCATATAGGAAATTCTCATTGGAAGGGGCTGTAGAGATTACGATTCGTCCGACAGAAGCCCATCCAGCAGGATCTCCATTTTGAGAAATACGTACCCAAGTGCCATCTCCTGTTTCAGAAGTATAAACACCGTTAGATCCAGTGCCGGAGTTTCCTCTTAAAGCGGCATATACACGACCATTAGAATCTATTTCTACATCTGTAGGCCCTCCATTATTACCTGGCTCTTGTAATTCTACAATAAAATCTGTTCCATCATAACGGTGTATTCTTCCAAAAGAAGCAATAAATAAATCACCAGTTACCGGACTAACCGCTAGATCATAGGTAACATCAAAAAAAGAATCAAAAACCTCAAAAGTAGAATCTGTGCCTGGTATTTGTGTCCAGGTTACTCCTCCATTTGTAGATTCCCAAAGACCTTGTCCAACAACTAACCCCCCTATACTAATATTGTTAGACACATTCGGGATAAATTCACCAGTAGCATAATACCATCTGTTTTGAAATCCGGGACGGGGATCCTGAGCAATCGCTGTAGCGTTATGAATTGCATTATTAGGTGAAACCTTAGTCCAGCTTGCACCAGCATTAGTAGTTCTGAAAACTCCGCTACTTACACCTCCCGCGAGCATTGTATTTCCAGTTGGATCACTAAGATCAATTACTACTGATCGTGTTCTTCCACCAAGATTAGAAGGGCCTCGAGTTATGTAAACATTTTCAGAAACCCGTGCACTTTCAAGAATATTCAGTTGATCTAAACTTATTTGTAATTCGAGAGCACGTTCTTCCTTAGGAATTTCACCAGTAGCAGGATCTCTTTGAAGATTTAATTCATACTCAAAGCGATCTTGAGAAGCTTGATACTTTTCTTCAATAGATTTCTTACTTTTCTTTTCTGTTTTGATAGGAGTTATAATCGTTTTAGTCTGACTTAGCTCTTTACTCTCCGTTTTAAAGAGGAAAAAGCTTAATACTCCAAGGCATAGAAATACAATGCCATACGCAATTTTTTTCATGAGTTTAAATTTTTAATAATGTAGCGTAGTTTTAATACGTAGTAGTACATAAATAATAATATGTAAAGTTAGGTCGTGTAAAACAAAAATCTTTACATTTTATATGAATGTTTTCTTAAAACGTCTTTTTAGGAATATTGTATAAAAAAATCATTATGCATACTAAAATAGTGATTAATTGTTATTAGCAATTTCTCTGAATAGAGAAGACCAATCTATACTTCCAAATTTGTGGCCAAGACGTACGATTACAATATCTTTTTCTGGATGAACATAGATAAATTGTCCTAAAATACCTCTAGCTTGATAATCTGTATGAGATGCTGGAGCAGGAAGTGTATTAGTGTTAGATGTAATTCCGCCAATCGCAATATTACGCCACCAATGATGCGAATATAGATTGTGATTTACGGGATCATCAAATGAAGTTGTTCGCAACACCCAATCTTCTGATATAATTTGCTGTCCTTCCCAGTTTCCCAGATGTGCATATAATCGACCAAATTTGGCAAAATCCCGAGCTCTTGCGTTAAGGCAACAAAAAGCCTTAGCAATTTGGTTTTTTTTACTGTCAATATTCCAGGAAGCATCATATTCCATTCCCAATGGCTTCCATAGTTTTTCTTCAAAATAAGTTTGCAAAGATTGTTGCGTGGCATTTTCTAGAGCCAAACTTAATAATTGCGTATTCCCACTGATATATTTCCAGGAAGTTCCGGGTGTTTTGGTAACCCTTAATTTTGTAACAAATTTTTTAAGATTAGTTCCGTAATAGAATTTTGCTACTTCTCCAAAGGGATTAAAATAACCTTCACTAAATTTTACGCCTGACTGCATATTCAGAATATGGGCAATAGTAACGGGATTAAAAGATTCGTCCAATTCGGGAAGATATGTTCTTATGGGGTCGTCAATCGAGCTTATTTTTCCTTCATCGATGGCAATGCCAATAAGCGCAGAAATAAATGATTTTGCTACGGAAAATGAAGGGTGATCAGTAGATGGAGTATAATCATCAAAATACGTTTCGTATAAGATCTGGTCATCTTTGATTACCAAAAAAGCGGTGGTGCCACTTTTTTCAAGCGCTTTATTAAATGGAATAGGAACACCTTTCTTTCCTATAATCTCTTTTGGGATCACGGCATTTCCGGTATTCTCAATCTCTTTAAATGTAAAAGGGATATCACTTTTATGTATGGGAACTTGTTCAAACTTGTTGTGATCATTGGTGTCTGCAAAGTTCCAATAGAAGTAACGTCCTACATGGCATGAAGAAAAACATAGAACAACAATCGTGAGTAAGAAATATGTTTTAATTTTCATTTGCGATAGAACTAGTTATAATGAAAACAAGAGATTGCAATAATATTTAGGAAAGTTGTTTTTCAGGGCGGACACGTTCAATAATAAACTTTTCAATTGGAAATTTGAATTGGTCATTTTTACATCGCCATTGACTTATTTTACGCAGTGGATAAAATAAAGGACTACGTTCTTTGCCATAACCTACTTTGAGATAAAATTTAAAAGCTTCAAAAAAGCGTTCTTTTTCTTTGCTTACCCAAGGTCCGGAAGCTCCTATATAATCAAAATCACCCCACTCCAATGTGCTTTCGGGAAGTTTGTATCCCTCAGCCACAACATCCTGAGTTATTTGAGATCCAGGATAAGGTTTGAAGTAAAATATTGGAGTATCAAACCCCTGACTTTTATTTCTAAGTTTTTTAATCGTTTTGACTGTTTCAACGATACTCTTATCCGTTTCGTTAGGAAAACCAACAATGAATGGAAAAATAACATTAATACCAAGTTCAGCACATTTATCAGCACAATAAAAAACTTGAGTGAGTTTAATATCTTTTTTGAGCCAGTCCATCATTTCCTGAGAACCGGATTCAACTCCAATTAATAATCGTCGTAAACCTGATTTTTTTGCCAATACCCAATCTTCATCAGACAGACGTTCTCCTTGATCTGCACGCATCGTACCAGCCCAGGAAAATTTAAGACCTCTGTTGACAATTTCTTCTGCAAATTCATGAATGCGTTTTGCATACGTAAAGAAGGTTTCATCCTGAAAATTAAGATCATCAAATTGATATTTCTGCTGATAATATTCCAGATCATCTACCATTTTTTTTGGTGATATAGCAGAAAATTTACGTTGAAAAACAAAAGGATCTGCACAGAATGTACAGCGATAAAAGCAACCTATAGAAGAGATGAAATCAAATTGTCGTTTCCCCTTCTTTTCAAAATATTTTTCTACATCGATAAGATCGTAATTAACACGCTCCATATCATTCATCTGTTCGATGGGGCGAGGGAAGTTCTTTTTAATCTCATTATCTTTTCTAAAAGTGAGCCCCTTTATGTCATCAAGAGGGAGTCCTTTATCCAAATGATGAATGAGTTCTTTGAATGTGGCTTCTCCCTGTCCTTGAACAGTAATGTCGATGTAATGATGTTCCTGTATAGGTTCTTTAGCAAATAGTGAAGTGTGCCATCCTCCCCAAACTATGGGAAGATCAGGAGCAAGTTGCTTTATCTTTTCGCAAGTATAAAGACCATCTTTTATAGGAGCTCCTGTAATTATAGTTGTACCGAAAC
>CAZPTJ010000095.1:0-11489 GCA_964589085.1 uncultured Flavobacteriaceae bacterium
GAAATTCAGTTTTTTATTCAAAATAGGGGTGTTATTTTATATTGATTTAGCTATACAAATGCATCTCCATCTATCGGTGAATAACTACCATAGAGATAAGTATTTTTAAAGGCTTCTTTAAAGTTGACAACAGGACAAACACCTTTTGCTGTAATAGTACTGCTTAGATAATACAGTTTATCTAAATAACCGACCTATTTGCAATAAGAACAAAACTACTCCCTCTATTTTTTCTTATCCACTTAATTATTTTTAGTATTTTACTTTGCTCAGGTTTCCTTTATTGTTAGGTAGGTATTGGAAGTACAGATACCGGAATTCTTATTCCGTAATTACCATTAGTAAACACTAACATACAAACTACTATTGTTGCTTCGGGAATATTACTTACTGGAATGCTGGTCTATAATTATATATGAGCGCTACAGAATCAAAGAAAGCTTAAGAATTTCCAAAAAGAACGATACCTTAGATAATCTAATTGGGCTTCATTAGCATATGCCTCTCTTTCAAAAGAAATATTACGATAAGCCGTGTAGCGATCTTTATATTGAAGTAATCGTATGATATACTCTATACCGTACCAAATAAAAAAAGGCAGGATAAGCATTTCCAATTGTTGTCTCAAATGAATGCGTTCATGATTAATAAAATTTGCATCTCTTTTTAAATCAGCATGCTTCATAAAAACAAACGGCCACAACGTAATTCCCACAAACCTTTTTCTAAAGAGATATTTATTTACTACCAAAAGCATATTTAAATGTAATTGATTTTCAAACAAATGCTGAAATTATACTGTTTTACTTATCTACCGGGTTATTAACATTTGTGCCTTGTAGCTTCTCTCCCATAGACTTATTATCTTTGTATGATGACGTATATGAAAAAGAGGATTCCCATAGAAGATGGAGATTATTATCTAACTCCCGAAGGGTATAAATGTTTTACCGAACAATATCATCTTAAAAGAGGGTACTGTTGTGAAAGTGGTTGCAGGCATTGTCCATATGGTTTTGATAAGAAAACAAATACACAGGGATCATCACATGGATAATACGATATTATCATATCGCAAATGTATTTTTAAGGCCTACCAAAGGGCCAATATGCGCTATCCCTGATATTTAATTATACCCTTGTAAAATGTAAGTATAATTAAACACACATCCATGACTTTTCAAGATCAAATCCGACAGGGAATTCCACATAAACTACCCACTCCACAAGCTTACGATGCTTCGATCAATCACGCACCAAAACGAAAAAATATACTAACTCCAGCCGAAAAGAAATTGGCTTTAAAAAATGCTCTTCGTTATTTTGAAGCAGAACACCATAAAATACTTCTGCCAGAATTTGCAAAAGAACTCGACATTTATGGACGTATTTATATGTATCGTTTCCGACCGAGTTATGATATGTATGCCCGCCCTGTGAGTGAATATCCTGCAAAGTCTCAACAAGCTGCAGCCATTATGTTGATGATTCAAAACAATCTAGATCCTGCAGTTGCGCAGCATCCTCATGAACTTATCACTTATGGTGGTAATGGTGGTGTTTTTCAAAATTGGGCACAATATCTTTTGACGATGCAGTATTTATCACAAATGAGTGATGAACAAAGCTTGATTATGTATTCTGGTCACCCCATGGGGCTTTTTCCCTCTCATAAGGATGCACCTCGTGTTGTGGTGACTAATGGAATGATGATTCCTAATTACTCGCAACCGGATGATTGGGAGAAGTTCAACGCCTTAGGTGTTACCCAATATGGTCAAATGACTGCTGGGAGTTATATGTATATTGGCCCTCAAGGTATTGTTCATGGCACTACAATAACCGTAATGAATGCCTTTAGAAAAATTAAAAAATCTCCAAAAGGAGGTCTTTTTGTAACCTCCGGACTTGGTGGGATGAGTGGTGCGCAACCTAAAGCAGGAAATATAGCAGGCTGCATTACGGTATGTGCGGAGGTTAATCCAAAGGCAGTTCAAACTCGTCACTCGCAAGGTTGGGTTGATGAAGTAGAAACCACAATTGAGGAATTAATAAGTCGCGTTCAAAAAGCAAAAAACAAAAAAGAAACAATATCTATAGCCTATCAAGGGAATATTGTAGACGTTTGGGAAGCTTTTAATCAGGCTGACATTCATATTGATATCGGTAGTGATCAAACCTCGCTACATAATCCTTGGGCAGGCGGTTACTATCCAGTGGATATGACCCTTGAAGAGGCTAATCAATGTATGGCGGAAGATCCAGTGCGCTTTCGCGAAAGCGTACACAACAGTCTTAAAAGACAAACAACAGCAATTAACGCACATACTGCAAAAGGCACTTACTTCTTTGATTATGGCAATGCCTTTTTATTAGAAGCTTCCAGAGCTGGAGCCGATATTTTTGCCAAAAACGAGATCGACTTTAAATATCCTTCCTACGTTCAGGATATTATGGGTCCTATATGTTTTGATTACGGTTTTGGCCCTTTCCGTTGGGTATGTGCATCTGGTAAGCCTGAAGATTTAGAAACTACTGATCGACTTGCTCAAGAGGTTTTAGAATCAATTGCCCAAGATGCTCCGCCTGAAATCAAACAACAATTATTAGATAACATTCAATGGATTAAAGGTGCTCAAGAAAACAAACTTGTCGTTGGTTCTCAAGCTCGAATACTGTATGCTGATGCGCCAGGTCGTATGGCCATCGCTCAAGCTTTTAACAATGCTATTGCCAAAGGAGTCATTGGTCCTGTAATCTTGGGGCGTGATCATCATGATGTTTCTGGAACCGATTCTCCGTATCGTGAAACCAGTAATATCTACGATGGTAGTCGTTTTACTGCAGACATGGCTATACACAATGTGATAGGTGATAGTTTTAGAGGAGCTACCTGGGTGAGCATCCATAATGGCGGTGGTGTAGGGTGGGGCGAAGTAATCAATGGAGGTTTTGGTATGGTTCTTGATGGTTCTATGACAGCCGAAAGGCGACTGCAATCTATGTTATTTTGGGATGTAAATAATGGTATTGCTCGTCGAAGTTGGGCACGTAATGATGGTGCCATTTTTGCGATTAAAAGAGCAATGAAAACTCATCCCAACTTGAAGGTTACTTTACCAAATATTGTAAGAGAAGATTTATTTGAGAACCTATAACAAAATTAAAGCATTATGAGAGCATTACGATTTTTACCCTTATTAACCATCGCCATCCTAATAAGCTCCTGCAGCGCGGTGCGCGTTTCTTCTGATTATGATCAGAATATCAATTTTGCAGAATACAAGACTTATGCCTTTTACAAGCCTGGAATTGATAAAGCAGAAATTTCTGATTTAGACAAAAAGCGCATATTAAGAGCTATAGAAAAGGAAATGACGGCCAAAGGATTTACCAAGTCCGACAATCCAACCATCTTAGTAAGCATTTTTGCTAAAGCCAATAAACGTGTAAGCGTATATCAAAACAACAGATTTGGTTTTGGTGGATTCGGAGGATTCGGATTCGGAGGTTTTGGTAGATTTGGATTTGGTGGATTTTATGGTCCATATTATGGCGGGTTTTATGGCCCATCAGTATCTGAGCGTACAGAAGGCGTGCTCTATATAGATTTACTAGATGCCAATAAAAAGCAATTGGTATGGCAAGGAAAAGGAACTGCTCCTTTGACCAATAAAAATATTGACAAACGTGAGGAACGCATTCAGGAAATCGTTCAGGAAATCATGACTGTTTATCCTCCTGAGGTAGCCAGTAATTAATTAGCCAGTTTATTACAACAAAAAAGAAGCTATGAAACCGTTTATCTACAATAGATAAACATGTAAATGATACTAAAGCCCGCTTTGTATCCACAAAAACATCGAGATTTCGGTGTTTTTGTGTTAACACGAGTCTTTAGTCAGTATTACTTTCTACTTTATAAATACTATTACATTTAAATTATTTTAACAGAAAAAACAGGTTTATTAAAAAAAAATGTACATTTAATATAACTTTTGACATAACAATTCTGAGTTAAAAAATTGTTGTTCAATTATTTAATGCCTCAAATCAACACATATGAAACAGAAACAAGAGCAGATCTTACTTTTGTTAGAGCAAGCCTACACTTCTCGTGCAAATGATCTTGATAAGAGTATAGTCATAGGCAATAATGCTTTAGCGTTAAGTCGTAAGATATATGACAAATCTCTAATTGCCAAAAGTCTAAGTAAGCTGGCTCTTTTTTACATGGTACGTGGTGAAAATGAGAAATCACTTCAAATGTCTGAAGAGGCTATTGCCTATTTTACGGAATTAAATGATGAGGTAGGTATTGCTGATGCAAAATATAATATTGCTAATATTTATTACAAATCAAACAACTATCACTTGGGGATGGTGTATTTATCTTCCTGTTCAGATATTTATGAAAAATATAATGATTACCACAACGCATCAAAAGTTCAAAAATCTCTTGGAGCCATCCACGAATTTATTGGTGATCAAAAAAGCGCTGTCAGCTCATATCATAAAGCTATTAAAGCAGCCCTTAAGGCTAAGAACAAAAACCTAGAATCAAATGCTTACAACCCACTCTCCGGTATTTTGTTAAAGCAAAATAAGATTGAAGAAGCCTTAGAGATGGCTGAACATTCAATAGCGCTTAAACAAGAAACCGGTGATACGAGGGGGTATGGATTTGCTCTATATGCTCGAGGCAAAATATATGTAGAATTAGAATTTTTTGAAAAAGCAGAAAAGGACTTGAAGGCATCTTTAGCCATTCATGAAAAATTTGGAGACACCTTCGGCATGGGAATGTGTTACAATAAGATTGCTGGTTTACACATAAAAAAGAAAGAAAGTAAACTCGCAAAAAAAATACTGCATAAGGCTATTGCCTTAAGCGAACAACAGCAACAATCTTTTATTAAGAAAAAAAGCTGTTATACCCTATATAACATATACAAACAAGAAGGAAATTCCAAAAAAGCACTGGAGTATCTAGAGAAATATATTGAAGAAAAAGACAATACCATCACTTCTCAAACTACTAAAATTATTGAGAATTATGAATCTATTACCCAGAAAAAAGCGTTAGCGCTAGAACAACAATTACAACAAGAAAAAAATGAAATAAGTCTTAAAAGAGAACGTGCAGAGCAAGCTACAAAACTGCAACAGGAATTTATTTCGGCCATGAGCCATGAAATCAGAACACCACTTAATGCTATCATTGGTATTATTGGTCTACTGGAAGAACGCTCCGATGAGAATGATAAGAAACTACTAGATTCTCTGAATTTTTCTTCTAAAAATCTCATGCGTATTGTCAATAATATCTTGGATTTCTCAAAATTAGAATCCAATAAGGTCAAACTTGATAAACGACCTGTATTTTTTGAAGAGTTCCTTCGTAATTTAAAGGAAACATATGTTGGGTTAGCATTGGAAAAAGGTATTGCATTGAGTGTTATTATTGCTCCCAAGGTAGCTCGATCTTATTGGGCGGACGAAACAAAACTTTTTCAAATACTGGGTAATCTTCTTAGTAATGCAATAAAGTTTACTAATGAAGGATCGGTTGCCATGATTGTTGATCTTAAAAAATCTAACAATAATACTGATACACTTCATTTTAAAATAAAAGATACAGGCATAGGTATTCCTAAAGATGAGCAATTAAAATTGTTTGATAGTTTCTATATATCGACTTCCATAAAAACAAGAAAAGAAGGGGGTACGGGACTTGGTCTAGCTATTGTAAAAAAACTTATAGAGCTTCATGATAGTAAAATAAATATAAAAAGCGAGATAGATCTGGGGTCTGAATTTTGTTTCTATTTAGACTTAAAAAGATCCAAAATGCCTACTATAAAAAATGCACAATTATCTAAAAGTCTAGAAGGAAAAACAGCCATATTAGCCGAGGACAATGAAATTAACGCACTTGTATTACGGAAATTACTTGGTAATTGGGGCTTAAAAATTAAACGAGCCAAAAATGGTTCGGAAGCACTCGAACTAGCCCAAAGATATAAGGTGGACTATATTTTTATGGACATTCATATGCCTAAAATGAATGGTTTTGATGCCGCAGAGTTTATTCGAACAACAGAAAATCCAAATAAAGACACTTGTATTTTTGCTCTTACTGCTGATATTACTGCCGTTAACGACAGACACTATGCAAAGTATTTTGACAATTTCTTATGGAAGCCTATAGAATTGGATCGTCTTTTTGATGCTTTAATTCAAGCAGAGAAAAAATCTTCTAAACTGGCTGAACCTACTACCTAATATTCAAAAACTATCCGGAACATTTCCGTTAGTATCGAATCAATACCTTAGTAATTCTTCAATCTTTGCCTTTACTTTTGCAGTACTAGGAATCATGGTCTGTTCTAATGTACTATTTAAAGGAATTGCAGGCATATTTTCCGAACCGATAAGCATTACAGGCGCATCTAATTCCTGAAAACAATGTTCCTGAATCTTCCCCTGAAGACTGCGGCTAAACCCATTATCTGAAGGTTCTTCAGTCACTATTAAACATTTCCCGCATTTTTTAACACTCTTATAAATCGTATCAAAATCAATAGGGTGTAAAGTGCGTAAATCAACTACTTCGACACGATCCTGTATTCCCAATTCAGCAGAAGCATTCATTGCCCAATGTACACCCATACCATAAGTTATTATCGTAACAGTTTCTATATCTTCCTGCTTCCAAATTTCTTGCAATACCCAAGCTTTTCCAAAAGGTAATATATAATCATCTGAAGGCTCAATAGATGTTGCTCCTTTCGTCCCTGGGACTTTGGACCAATACAATCCCTTATGTTCAAAAATCACCACAGGATTAGGATCATAATATGCAGCTTTCATTAATCCTTTCAAATCTGCTCCATTAGAAGGGTAAGCGATTTTGAGTCCGCGTATATTAGTCACTACACTTTCAACAGAAGATGAATGATAAGGTCCTCCGGAGCCATAAGCTCCAATAGGCACTCTTAATATCATAGACACTGGCCATTTGCCATTGCTCAAATAACAACTACGACTTACTTCGGTAAACAATTGATTCAATCCAGGCCAGATATAATCGGCAAACTGTACTTCAACAATAGGCTTTAACCCCACGGCACTCATTCCCACCGTAGAGCCAACAATAAACGCTTCTTGTATAGGTGTATTAAATACACGATGGTCTCCAAATTTTTGTGCCAAGGTTGCAGCTTCCCTAAAAACACCTCCTAATCGTCCGCCAACGTCTTGTCCATATAATAGACATTCAGAATGCTTACGCATTAACTCTTCAATAGCAAATAATGCACAGTCTACCATAACTACCTGCTCCCCATCTTCGGGAGAGCGTTCTCCAACTTCTTCGGTAATGGTAGTAGGTGCAAAATCATGAGTATATAGATCTTCGGGTTTCGGATCTTCGGCTTGTTGTGCTTTATCAAAGTCTTCCAGCACTTCTGCTTTTGTGGAAGCTTCAATAGCTTCAATGTCCGCTTTGGTAAAACCATTAGCCTCCAATAATGCTATCATTTTAGGATATGGATCACGGCTTTGTGCTTCTTCCAAATCATCACGATACCATTCCATACGCACACCAGAAGTATGATGATTTAATAAGGGAACTTTAGCATGAACTAAAAACGGTCTACGCTCCGTTCTAATGGTATGAATTACTTCTTTTAAGGTCGTATAACTCTCTTCAAAATCGGTTCCATCAATACTGACAGCATCAAGTCCGTGGAAACCCTGCGCATATTCAAAAGCGTCTTGAGCTCTGGTCTCTTCGGCATTTGCTGATATATCCCAACCATTATCTTGAACTAGATATAAAATAGGCAATTGTTTAAGCGCCGCCATTTGAAAGGCTTCTGCAATTTCACCTTCCGTTACCGAAGCGTCTCCTAAACTACAGACTACAAAAGGGTTCTCGACTGCGCTCGAACTGACATTATCGCCCTGAGTTTGTCGAAGAGTTTCTTTATACCAAAATCCCATAGCCACTCCTGTTGCCGGAATGGCCTGCATTCCAGTTGCACTACTTTGATGTGGAATCTTAGGTTTATCGTCCTCTCTTAAACTAGGATGCGAATAATACGTACGCCCACCGGAAAACGGATCATCTCGTTTTGCTAAAACCTGTAACATCAGGTCATATGGTTTCATCCCTATCGCCAATAACATAGCGTCATCTCTATAATATGGGAATGCATAGTCTTGAGGGTGCAATTGCATCCCAATAGCCGTTTGTATAATCTCGTGTCCTCTACTTGTAGCATGGACATATTTTGAAACCACTTTAAAATTGGCTTCATACAACACCGTCATTGCCTTTGCCGTACAAAGGTTTCGAAAGGCTTGTTCTAAAATTTCTTTATTCATTCTCTTAAATGATTTCGCTTAAGCGAAATTGTGATATTAGGAAATAACAGTTTCTGAGTTTGGTATCGCAATCATCCAGTTAAATGGATCTTCTCCTCCTGTTTTTATATCATTAAGCATAGTATTCACTTCAAGACCTACAGGGCTCTCGTGGGAAACAGTGATCGTTTCTCCATCCATTCCTATTTCCTGAATATAGGCAATACCTACCGCTGTTCCTGTTCCAAAAGCTTCTTCAAGCGTTCCGTTTTGAGCAGCTTCTGCAATTTCATCAATAGTGATAAGTCGTTCGGTTACCTCATATCCTTTATGTTTTAAAATCGCAATCACACTCGACCTGGTTATTCCATGCAACACAGATCCATCCAAAACTGGAGTAATGAATTTTCCATCAATTTTAAAAAAGATATTCATCGTCCCTACTTCCTGAATATATCGATGCTCATTAGCATCAAGCCATAATACCTGATCATATCCTTTTGCCTTAGCAATCTCCGTAGGTCGTATAGCAGCTGCATAGTTTCCTGCTGCTTTTGCTTCTCCTGTACCTCCAGATGCCGCTCTGATATATCCACGCTCTGCCCAAAGTTTTATACGTTTCGTAAAAAATGGTCCAGCTGGAGAGGCTATGATAATAAACTTATAGCTTGTAGCAGCACGCATTCCAATAAAGGCTTCGTCTGCATACATAAAAGGTCGCAAATATAAGGCACTCCCATCTTGAGGCGGTATCCAGTCTCGCTCTACACCGACCAATGATTTTAACCCTTCAACAAACAAATCTTCTGGAAACTCAGGCATCCCCATACGTTGGGCCGATAAGTTTAAGCGTTTTGCATTTTCAAAAGCTCTGAATAATTGAGGTACTCCCTCACCAGAAAGGGTACTTTTCATTCCTTCAAATATAGCCTGCCCATAATGCAATGCCATGGCGGCAGGATGTGTAGGAATTAATTCTAAAGGCACAACCCTCGGGTTTTGCCATTGCCCATCTGCATAATCACAGATAAACATATGATCTGTAAATGTTCGCCCTAAAGGGATATTATCAAAGTCGACAGTATCTCTTCTCGCTGTTGAAGTTTTAGTAATAGTAATTGTATTCATAGGATTTCAAGCGTATATTTTTTCGCCTAAGCGTTATTTTAGATTGTTCTATTCGGATCAAATTGCTCTAGATTGTCTGCAATACGTCTGAGAAAACTTCCTCCCAGGTAACCATCGACAATTCGGTGATCAAAACTCAATGATAAATACATCATTTGGCGTATCTCTATGGCATCTCCATCTGGACGTTCCATAACTTCAGCTCTTTTTTTTATGATTCCCGTTGCAAGAATGGCTGCTTCCGGTTGATTAATTATAGGAGTTCCCATAATACTTCCGAAAGTTCCTACATTACTAATAGTAAAGGTACTTCCCTTAATATCATCTCCTGCGAGTTTGTTTTCACGAGCAAGTGCAACTAGACGATTTACATCTGTAGCCAATTCCTGAAGATTTTTCTGATCGGCATTCTTAACTACAGGAACAATAAGGTTCCCTGAAGGAAGTGCAGTGGCCATCCCTATATTGATGTGTTCTTTTACAATAATAGAAGTCCCATCTACAGAGACATTAATCATCGGGAAATCTTTAACTGCATTTGCGACGGCTTCCACAAAAAGTGGCGTAAATGTTAGTCGTTCTCCATACTTCTTCTGAAAAGCTACTTTATGTGCATTGCGCCAGGCAACAAGATCCGTCATATCAGCTTCGACATAAGCAGTAACATGGGGACTAGTATGCTTACTATAGACCATATGATCTGCTATCATCTGACGCATACGATCCATTTCTACAATTTTCCCTGTGCCCTTATCTAAATTCAGTTTTGGTATTTTATAAGCATCAGGATCTGATGGGGCTACAGGCTGTACAAATTGATAAGGCCGTCCTGCTTCTATGTAGTTCATCACATCACTCTTACGCAATCTACCTTCATTGCCTGTGCCTTCAATACGTATCAACTCTTCGTACGATATATGATGTTTTCTGGCTATACTATCTACTAGCGGACTTATAAATGTATTTGAAGTAGTCGCTGCAAAATTCTGTACTGATGTAGGTTTTATTTTTTTTGAAACGTTAGTCTTTTGTGTCGATTTGATTGGAACGGTGACTTTCTCCTGCCTCTCTTTTTTTGTAGATTCAGATCCCTCCATTGCTTCATATACGGCTATTGCATGTCCAACAGCTACTATACTATTCGTCTCAAATAAATGTTCCTTCATAATTCCAGCCGATGGAGCGGGGACTTCATTATCTACTTTATCTGTAGCAACTTCTAAAAGAATATCTCCTTCATCAAATGCTTCTCCTTCCTGCACTAACCAGTTAAGGATCGTGCCTTCGGTAATACTTTCACCCATTTTGGGCATGAGTAACTGGGTTTGGGTCATTTAGTCTATTAATTAGGAATTATCGAAATTACTAAATATCCAAAGAAAATAGCGCTTATCAACTACTCATAAACCATTAATAAGAATAATATTCTATTTTTTGCATTGATACATATTTTTATTCTAATTTTAATTTAATTTTATGATTAAAATAATACACTATTTCTATGCGACTAGATGCTACGGATAAAAAGCTGCTTATATTATTGCAGAGAGACTCTAACCAAACCGTAAAAAGTCTTTCTGAAAAACTAGGGAAATCTACAACTCCCATCTTTGAACGAATCAAGAAATTAGAAAAAGAAGGCTATATAGAGGGGTATTCTGCGCGATTAAATGCAAAGAAGATTGGCCTTAAACAAACTGTTTTTATCGCTATATCACTTCAGAGTCATACTCGTAGTTATCTTGAGAAGTTTGTCAAAGAAATTAATGATTTTTCTGAAGTTATTGAATGTCATCGGGTGAGTGGAGGGTTTGACTATTTATTAAAATTAGTGGTTAAAGATATTGAAGCCTATGAAACTTTTATTATTACTAAGCTTACCTTGCTACCTTATATAGGAAATGTACAGAGTCACATTGTATTATCGAGTAGTAAACGGACGCATGAATTAGACCTTTCTCTTTTGGAATAAAAAACATTAAATGCAGGAT
>CAZPTJ010000096.1:0-11488 GCA_964589085.1 uncultured Flavobacteriaceae bacterium
GGGTTAAATCATAGTGGTGAATCATATCAGTTGCTTTTTTTAAAGATACAAAACATGGTACTAAAGCAAAAAAGTAAGGAAGAGAGTATACTAAATTTTGAAATAATCTTTGGTCCAAGCTATGGCATCATCAATATGCTCAAAGACCATAAATGTCTTATCATAAAATTGTTTTTCAAAATTAACTAAGGTCAATTTCGTTTTATCATAAGTAACGACAATAAAAACTTCCATATTTTCAATATTTGATATGCTTTTATACGTCATAGGGTTGACGGAATAGGAATACTTTCTATCCGATATATAAATAAAAGGAGTATTGGGTAGGTGTTGTTTAATTAATTTTTCGACTAAATAAATTTGTTCTACCTCTATATGTACACCCTCTTTAATCTGATTGATAACGTAGTTGTCACCAATAAAAACTTTAGAGGTTTTTAAGTCACAATTGAAAGACATGGCTTAGTTAGTTTAACCTAAAGATACGAAATGAATAAAAAAACAAAAAGGGGATATAAGTACAAATATCTCCTTTTTGAACTAATTTTTTATAATTTTCTATCTATCAGGATTCTGTGGGTTCTTCCTGTTTAGTAATTTTAATTGTAAGTGTGTTGGTTTCTTTATCCAAATCCATAAAAATACCATCACCTTCTCTAAGATTTGAAGAAATAATCTCTTCTGCAAGCGCATCTTCAATATATTTTTGAATAGCTCTTTTCAGAGGTCGGGCTCCATAATCTTTATCAAAACCTTTGTCACTTATATAATCCTTAGCTTCATCACTAAGACTTAAATCATATCCAAGATCTTTGATACGAGCAAATAATTTTGCTAGCTCAATATCAATAATTTTATGGATATGCTCGCGTTCTAGAGGGTTGAATACAACCACATCATCAACACGATTTAAGAATTCGGGAGCAAAGGTCTTCTTAAGTGCATTTTGAATAACACTCTTTGCATTTTCATCCGCTTGATTTTGTCTAGCACTGGTGCCAAAACCAACTCCTTGTCCAAAATCTTTTAATTTACGCGCACCAATATTAGAAGTCATTATGATAATTGTATTACGGAAATCAATTTTTCGGCCTAAAGAATCTGTAATATAACCATCATCCAATATTTGTAATAACATATTAAATACGTCTGGATGTGCTTTTTCAATTTCGTCAAGTAAGACTACTGAATATGGTTTTCTACGCACTTTTTCAGTAAGTTGTCCGCCTTCTTCATAGCCTACATATCCTGGAGGAGCTCCTACCAAACGAGATATAGCAAATTTCTCCATATACTCACTCATATCAATACGTATGAGTGTATCTTCATTGTCAAATAACTCTTTAGCCAATACTTTAGCCAATTGTGTTTTACCAACTCCTGTTTGTCCAAGGAAGATAAATGATCCAATAGGCTTATTGGGGTCTTTTAAACCAGCTCTATTACGCTGTATTGCTTTAGCAACTTTTGCAACAGCCTCACTCTGGCCAACAACCTTTTTCTTAATGGAATCGGGTAACTCAGCTAATTTATTACTTTCTGTTTGAGCAATACGATTCACGGGAATTCCGGTCATCATACTTACCACATCAGCAACATTCTCTTCACTTACAATTTCCTTATGAAGTTTTGATTCTTCTTCCCATTTTTCCTGAGCAATAGATAATTCTTTTTCGAGATTTTTTTCATCATCTCTTAATTTTGCTGCCTCTTCATACTTTTGTTTTTTAACAACCGTACTTTTTAACTCTCGTACTTCCTCTAGTTTTCTTTCTAAATCCAGTACTTTTTTTGGGACATCTATATTGGTAATATGCACGCGAGAACCGGCTTCATCCAAAGCATCAATTGCCTTATCCGGAAGAAATCGTTCTGTCATATATCTATTGGTAAGCTTAACACAAGCTTCAATAGCATCATCTGTATAAGTTACATTATGATGATCCTCATACTTTTCTTTGATATTCGTTAGAATCTCAATTGTCTCTTCTACTGTAGTAGGCTCAACAATTACTTTTTGGAAACGACGCTCTAAAGCACCGTCTTTTTCGATATACTGTCTATATTCATCTAAAGTTGTAGCACCTATACATTGTATTTCTCCACGTGCTAAAGCAGGTTTAAACATATTAGAAGCATCCAATGAACCAGTTGCTCCTCCGGCACCTACAATCGTATGGATCTCGTCTATAAAGAGTATAATATCATCGTTTTTTTCCAACTCATTCATCACCGCCTTCATACGTTCTTCAAACTGTCCACGGTATTTTGTTCCAGCAACAAGACTAGCAAGATCAAGAGTAACCACACGTTTATCAAAAAGAATACGAGATACTTTGCGTTTTACAATGCGCAAAGCGAGACCTTCGGCAATTGCCGATTTACCAACTCCAGGCTCTCCAATTAATAACGGATTATTTTTCTTACGTCTACTTAGTATCTGTGATACACGTTCAATTTCTTTAGATCTACCAACAACGGGATCTAATTTATCTTCCTCTGCAAGAACAGTCAAATCTCGTCCAAAGTTGTCTAATACTGGAGTTTTACTTTTTTTACTGCTTTTTGCAGTTGGAGAATTAAAAGGGTTTTCTTTTGAGTCGTCATCAGAATTTCCTTCATCCTCACTATACTGTGATTTAATAGGATCTACATAATCTTCTTCTTCCTCGCTTGCCATCATAAGTTTAAATTGGTCTTTAACTCCATCATAATCTACTTTGAGTCTATTTAGAAGTTTTGTCGTTGGATCATTTTCGTTTCGTAATACACACAATAATAAATGTGCCGTATTTATAGAAGAGCTTTGAAAGAGCTTAGCTTCTAAAAATGTTGTTTTTAATGCACGTTCTGCCTGTCTTGTCAAATGCAGGTTTTTCTTTTCATTCCCTTGAACGTTTGTGCCAGGGTTAGCGGGACTAAGAATTTCAACTTTGCGACGTAGGTGTTCTAAGTCAATCTCCAAAGAGGTGAGTATATTTATCGCTTTACCGCTTCCATCACGTAAAAGCCCCAACAGCAAATGCTCGGTACCTATAAAATCATGGCCTAAGCGCAGTGCTTCTTCTTTGCTATAAGCAATGACATCTTTAACCCGGGGTGAAAAATTATCATCCATACTCATAAGGTATTTTCATTAATTGTAAATTTAATCATTCTATGTCAAAAATCATTCCGTTAGTTTCAGTCGTAAGCTAATAGACAAAATTACTTGCTTTCTACCAAAACAGACACCTAGTAGTTATCAAACATTGGTGTTAAATTTTGTTGATAAAAAGTATGCTTTCGCGAAAGCTTCTTCTCTTAAAAAACACTTAAAATCGTTACATTGCTAGCTACAATTTTAACTCAATTAATTTATGGCTGGAGGAGAAAAACTGATTCCTATCAACATTGAAGATGAAATGAAATCGGCTTATATCGACTATTCGATGTCGGTCATTGTGTCACGAGCGTTACCAGATGTTCGTGATGGGCTTAAGCCAGTGCATCGTCGAGTGCTTTATGGGATGCATGAACTAGGAATTCGTTCCAATAGTGCGCATAAAAAATCGGCTAGAATCGTAGGAGAAGTTTTAGGAAAATATCACCCTCATGGAGATACTTCTGTTTATGATACTATGGTGCGTATGGCACAGGAATGGAGTCTGCGATATATGCTGGTTGATGGTCAAGGGAATTTTGGCTCTGTAGATGGAGATAGTCCTGCTGCGATGCGTTATACTGAGGCGCGCATGCGCAAGATATCAGAAGATATGCTTGCAGATATTGATAAAGATACTGTTGATCATCAACTCAATTTTGATGATTCCTTAAAAGAACCTACTGTACTTCCTACACGTGTTCCGGGCTTATTGATCAATGGAGCTTCTGGGATTGCAGTGGGAATGGCAACTAATATGCCTCCTCATAACTTATCTGAAGTTGTTGATGGTATTACCGCCTATATTGATAATAATGATATAGACATAGATGGTCTTATGGAGCATGTAAAAGCTCCGGATTTCCCTACAGGAGGAACCATATATGGGTACGAGGGAGTTAGAGAAGCGTTTAAAACGGGACGCGGGCGTATCGTCATGCGTGGAAAAGCAACTATTGAAGAAGTAAGAGGGAGAGAATGTATTATTGTAACTGAGATTCCATATCAGGTCAATAAAGCAGATATGATTAAGAAGACTGCAGATATGATCAATGATAAGAAAATTGATGGTATTTCTGCAATACGGGACGAATCAGATCGCAAAGGAATGCGCATAGTATACGTGTTAAAACGTGATGCTATTCCTAATATCGTTTTAAACACATTATATAAGTATACGGCACTGCAATCCTCTTTTAGTGTTAATAATATTGCTTTAGTTAACGGTAGACCACAAATGCTCAATTTGAAGGACATGATTCATCATTTTGTGGATCACCGTCATGAAGTTGTAGTACGTCGTACAAAATATGAATTAAAGAAGGCAGAGGAGCGTGCACATATCTTAGAAGGCCTTATTATAGCTTCTGATAATATAGATGAAGTTATTGCTTTGATAAGATCCAGTGCTAATGCAGATGAAGCCAGATCTAAACTTATCGAGCGTTTTAAGTTATCCGAGATTCAGGCTAGAGCCATTGTAGAAATGCGATTACGACAGCTTACCGGACTGGAACAAGATAAGCTGAGAGCAGAGTATGATGAATTAATGAAAACCATTGAAGATTTAAAAGATATCCTTGATAAGGAATCACGTCGAATGGAGATTATTAAAAATGAATTACTAGAGATTAAGAGAAAATACGGCGATGAACGTCGTTCTGTGATAGAATACGCTGGAGGAGATGTAAGCATAACAGATCTTATTCCCGATGAGAAAGTGGTGATTACAATTTCCCACGCTGGTTATATTAAGCGTACCTCTCTTAATGAATATAAAACTCAGAATAGAGGAGGAGTTGGACAAAAAGCATCTACAACGCGCAATGAAGATTTTCTGGAACATCTGTTTGTAGGAACAAATCATCAGTATATGCTATTCTTTACACAAAAAGGGAAGTGTTTCTGGATGCGTGTTTTTGAGATTCCTGAAGGAAGTAAAACCTCAAAAGGAAGAGCAATACAGAATTTAATTAATATCTCACAAGATGATAAGGTTAAGGCTTTTGTCTGTACTAATGATCTTAAGGATGAAGAATATATTAATAGTCATTATATAATAATGGCGACAAAGAAAGGCCAAGTTAAAAAGACCTCTCTTGAACAGTATTCACGCCCAAGAACTAATGGAATCAATGCCATAACGATCAGAGAAGATGATGAACTGCTAGAAGCAAAATTAACTACAGGAGACAGTCAGGTTGTGCTTGCGGTTAAGTCTGGAAAGGCAATTCGTTTTGAAGAAAGTAAGACTAGACCAATGGGTAGAAACGCCTCTGGAGTGCGTGGTATTCGTCTTGCAAATGAACAAGATGAAGTTGTTGGTATGGTTTCTGTTAATGATCAAGAGAGTAATATCCTTGTGGTATCTGAAAATGGTTATGGTAAGCGAAGTAGTCTAGATGACTATCGTATTACCAATCGCGGTGGGAAAGGTGTAAAAACAATTTCTATCACAGATAAAACAGGGGAGCTGGTTGCCATAAAAAATGTAACAGATGAAGATGATCTTATGATTATCAATAAATCTGGAATTGCTATTCGTATGGAAGTAGAATCTTTACGAGTTATGGGAAGAGCAACTCAAGGAGTCAAACTCATTAATTTAAAAGGAGACGACTCCATTGCGGCTGTAGCTAAAGTAAAACATGATGAAGATGATGTTGATGCTATGGAAACAGCTGATGATGCTGATAAAAAAATAAGTCTACCCTCGAAGGACAATTCGGAAGAGGAAGAATAAATAAAAGGGTTTACTTATTTTAATTAATTTTGCAAACCCTTAATATATATAACACAAACATGAAAACGAAATTTTTAATTACGATAATGATGGCTTGTTCTGCAGCACTGTTTGCTCAGAAAAAAGAAGTAAAGACTCTTGAAAAAGCTGTTAAATCTGCCAATTTCGCCGAGGCAAAAACTGCTGCTGCTGCTGCAGAAAAGTTGTTGAGTGCCATGGATGATAAAACCAAGCAAAAATTCTACCTTCTTAAAGGACAGGCATTTTTGGGAGCAAATAATCAAAATGTAGAAGATTTAAAGGTTGCTGCCAAAGCCTTTGGAGAAGTAAAAGGAAATCCTGAAGCGCAAAATGGCGTAGCTACTGTTGTTCAAACTATGGTGCAAACGGCTATAGATAATCAAAATGCTAAGAATCATGGTAAAGCTTCAGATATTCTTAGTGAGGCTTATAAATTAAGTCCTCAAGACACTTCTTTTGCATATTTTGCAGGAACAAATGCTATAAACGCAAAGGATTATCCTAAGGCTATTGGCTTATATGAGGATCTTGTTAATATAGGTTATACCGGTAGAGAGACAAAATTTACAGCAGTTTCTAAGGAGACTGGTGAGGTAAAGGATGATTTTGCAAGTAAGGTAGATCGTGATCTTTTTGTGAAATCTGGTGAATTTATTAATCCTAAGGATGAATTAACAGATTCCAAACGTGGTGATATTATTAAAACCCTTGCCACCCTATACATAGAAGTTAATGAAAATGAAAAAGCTTTAAAAGTTATAGATCAAGCCTTAGCTGCTGACCCGAATGACTTAAACATAATTGTTGCACAAGCCAATGTGTTTTTGAAAATGGGAGAAAGAGATAAGTTCTTTAGCGCTATGAGAAATCTTATTGATAAAGATCCGGATAATGCAACCTGGCATTTTAATTTAGGAATTGGTAATGCTGAAGCTGGAAATAATGATGAGGCATTTAAGAATTATGAAAAAGCTATTGAGTTAGATCCAAAATATGTAGATGCATATAATAATATTGTTAATTTGATTCTCTCTGATGATGATAAATTAACAACAGAAATGAATAGCTTAGGAACATCGAGGGCAGATTTCGATCGTTTTGATGAACTAAAGGCTCAACGTCAACAATTGTTGAGAAAGACAATACCGTATTTGGATAAGGCTTTAGAGGTTTCTCCTGAAAATAGAGATTTAACTGAGCAACTATATCAAATACATCAAATTTTGGGTAATCAATCTGAAGCAGACGCTGTAAAAGCTCGTCTTGATGCTCTGCCTGAAGGAGGTAAATAAGAAATTTTACTTATAAAGTATTTTAAGAGAAACACTCATTCTTAAGTTTCTTATAGAAAAAAAAGCAGATTCAAACGAATCTGCTTTTTTTATTCTATACAAATGCTCAGAAGTATTCCACTTATAAATTAATAATTTTCTTAATTACTCGAAGTTTGTGGGTATGTATTCTTCTGTCTGCATTATAAATCCCTGTATGATCCAGACGATCAATACGCACTTCTCCATGCGCATGAATAATATAATTGTCTTGCATAATGATACCTACGTGAATGATAGTGCCGTTTGCATTATCGAAAAATGCTAAATCTCCAGGTTGACTTTCTTCTATAAAACTTAAGGCCTCACCTTGAGTTGCCTGTTGAGAAGCATCTCTAAGTAAATAGTGGCCATTGAGTCGGTAAACCATTTGCGTAAAACCACTACAATCAATTCCAAAAGGAGTTCTACCACCCCAGAGGTATGGTGTTTTGATATATAATAGCGCAGTATCTATGATCTTTGTTCCATCTCCGGGAATTGTAATTGCATCTCCGTTATAGGTATGCTTAAGTAAACTAATTGCGTGTATTGATGACCCTAAAATAATGGTGGTCAATTCACTATTGTCATTAGTGACAAATTGCACTGGATCTGGAACAAGTTGTTCAGATTGCGCTTTCGCGAAAGCATAATCATCTTTATCTATTTCTACATATTGTTTATTGTCTATCCATCCTTCATAGTTGTCATGACTTAAACGAATAAGGCTCCATGATTTGCGATGTTCCAAAACCTTAAAAAACTCCCCATATAATACCTGATTGACCAATTCACTTGGATCAGAAGGTTCAGATCGCATAGGGACAATACTTAAAGAACAGATGCCATAGCGCATACAAAAATGGTAGTTCGTTTTTTATAAGGATATAAAACCTATGTTACTGATGATTTTCTATAACCATTGCAGATGCTCCACCACCGCCATTGCAGATAGCAGCAGCACCAAGCTTAGCTTCATTTTGGCGTAGTACATTGATTAAAGTAATCAAAATGCGTACACCACTACATCCTAATGGATGTCCTAACGAAACTGCTCCGCCATTTACATTTACTTTATCATCAGTAAGTCCTAAGATCTTCATGTTTGCCAATCCTACAATAGAAAAAGCCTCATTAAGCTCAAAGTAATCTATTTGATCCATAGACACTTCAGCTTTAGCCAGTGCTTTTGGTAATGCTTTTGATGGTGCAGTGGTAAACCATTCAGGTTCGTGTGCTGCATCAGCATAACTACGAATAGTACACAAAGGCGTAATCCCTAATTCTGCTGCTTTTTCTTCACTCATAAGCACTACTGCACCAGCCCCATCATTAATGGTAGAAGCATTTGCAGCAGTGACGGTACCGTCTTTACTAAATGCAGGTCTTAATTGAGGTATTTTTTCAATTTTTACATTGGTATATTCTTCATCTCGATCTACAATAAGATCATCTCCTCTTCGTTGTGGAACATTTACAGGAACTACCTCATCATTAAACTTTCCATCTTCCCAGGCAGCAGCACTGCGTTCATAGGATTGTATGGCAAATGCATCCTGTTCTTCACGCGAGAATTCATATCCTACAGCACATTGATCGGCACATACGCCCATAGCATTTCCGTCATATGCATCCATTAAACCATCTTTTTGCATTCCATCAATAAATTGCTGAGGCCCAAATTTGTGTCCGTTTCTCAGATTCACATAATGTGGAATTCTACTCATATTCTCCATACCTCCAGCAATAACAATATCATTATCACCAACCATGATCGATTGAGCTCCATGAATAACAGCTTTCATTCCTGAGGCACATACCTTATTTACTGTTGTACAAGGAACAGTATCTGGAATACCCGCACCTATAGCAGCTTGTCTTGCTGGCGCCTGGCCAACACCTGCTTGAACAACATTGCCCATATATACTTCATTAATCAATGTTGGATCCAAACCTATTTTATCTAAAGCGCCCTTGATGGCAATTGTTCCTAAACGTGATGCAGACACTGACGACAACTTACCAAGAAAACTTCCAATAGGTGTTCTTGCAGCTGATACGATAACGACTTTTTTACTCATTGTTTTTATATTTTGTAATTCTTATTACGTGTACGAAAATAGTGAAATTTCAAAGATTTATAATCCTTAGATAAGGAGGTATTCTTTCTTAAACCTTACGATATTATTTTAGTATTTTAGCAGGTAGGTCGCTGTACTTATGTCTCAAATAAGCAAACTCTTTTATACGTATCAAGATCTTATCTATAAACTATTATTAGTTATAGCCAGTGCTACCCTAATTATTTATTTTTTTCCAAAAAGCGGTAAGTTTCAGTTTGATGTACAGAAGGGAGTACCTTGGGCTTCCGAAAACCTTTATGCAGACGAAGATTTTGCAATTTTAAAAAGCCAGACCAATATAGAAAATGAGAAGGAACAAATACGTAATACTGCTTTTCTATATTTTAATTATGATGATAAGGTTCATAGACGCGTATTGCAACATTATGTTGAAAAATCACAGGGTGCATTTGAAGATTCTTTACTAAGTCCGACATACCGTTTTGAACTTATTGATTTTGGGAAGAATGTTCTGGAAGAATTATATCTGTATGGAGTCATTAATGAGAAATTATCTTTTCCTGCAGAACGTTTAGCATATGTAACCAAAAATGGAATTGCTTCACAGCTACAATTCTCACAAATTGTGACTGTAGATGCAGTACCAGATTACTTAGAAAATAAGATAAATAATAGTGATTATATCGAGGAGAAGACAGGATTGTTAGCGTTACTTTATGATGTTGTTTTGCCCAATGTTACTTATGACGCTGTATTAACAGATAAGGGGATTCAAGAAGAACTGGATCAGTTATCACTTACCAGTGGGAAAGTGACCAAAGGGAGTCGTATTATTGCCAGAGGAGAGTTAGTTGAAGGCGGAGCATTACAAAAACTACTTTCGCTTAAAGCGAAATATGAAACGCAAAATTTTAATGAATCACGTTACAATTGGATTCTTTTTGGGTATGTGTTATTAGTGACGTTAGCATTATCTATGCTATTATTATTTGTTAAGACATATCGCCCAGCGGTTTATTCAAATAATACAAAAGTTACTTTCATATTTTTTAATATAGTACTGATGGTATTATTAACTGTTGCGGTGGTTAAGTACCAACCTGACTATATTTATGCTGTTCCTATATGTATACTTCCACTCATATTAAAAGCTTTTTTCGATCCTCGATTAGGATTGTTTACCTTGGTCATTACAGTACTTCTCCTGGGTTTTATTGTACCTAATAATTTTGAATACTTCTTCCTTCAAATTATTGCTGGAATAGTGACTATTCTTACAATCCCTGAGTTATACAAGAGAGCAAATCTATTTATTTCTGTAGGTCAAATCACTTTGGTTTATATGGTTGCCTATTTCGCATTCAATATTATTCATGAAGGAGGAGTGGGAACTTTAGAGTTTGAGAATTTCGGACATTTTATTTTAGCTGGATTGGCAACATTGTTTGTACAACCTTTAATCTATGTATATGAAAAAGTTTTTGGATTGGTCAGTGATGTGTCGCTTTTAGAATTATCTGATACGAATTCTAAAGTATTAAAAGAACTAGCAGATAAAGCTCCAGGGACGTTTCATCATAGTCTTAATGTGGCTAATTTATGCGAAGCCGCTGCCAATGAAATAGGAGCTAATGCTATGCTGGTTAGGGTAGGTGCTTTGTATCATGATATTGGAAAAATGAATAATCCAGGTGATTTTACAGAGAATCAAGCAAATTCGATCAATATACATGATGATCTGTCTCCTAAGGAGAGTGCCGATATTATTATCGGCCATGTCATTAATGGTGTGGAGCTAGCCAGAAAATATAAATTACCTGATCGTATTATGGATTTTATCCGAACACATCACGGAATGAGCTTAGTACGTTATTTTTATCAAAAAGCAAAAGAAAGAAATGAGGAGGTAACTGAAGCAGATTATCGTTATCCTGGACCACTGCCTTTCAGTAAGGAAACAGCCATTTTAATGATGGCAGATAGTGTAGAAGCTGCAAGTAAGAGCTTAAAGAATCCCACATCAATTCTCATTGACACTTTTGTGGATAAAATCATTACTCAGCAAAAGGATGACAATCAGTTTGTAAATGCAGATATTACTTTTAAGGAAATTGAGCTGATTAAAAAAGTATTGAAGAAAAAACTCAATAATATCTATCACTTACGCATAGAATATCCGGAATAA
>CAZPTJ010000097.1:0-11454 GCA_964589085.1 uncultured Flavobacteriaceae bacterium
AGCCTTCTTAACCTAAATATCCTCCCGTTAACCTTAATTAACTTTAATTAGTCTAGATTAACTTTCCTTACCTCAAAACAAGCCTACATTAGAGCTAGTTAAAATTAATGTCTATTAAAAACCATTAAAATGAAAAAAATAACTTTAGCTACAGTTTGTCTTTTTCTTTTTTTAAGTAGTTCAATTTGCGCACAAGACAGTGGTGTTATTATCTATGAAATGAAATTAGACCTTCATGCTGCAATTCCTAAAGAACAGGCTGCCTTAAAAGCATTGATTCCTAAAGAGAAAACAACAAAAATAAAATTGTCTTTCGATAAGGAGTATGCAAAGGTAGAAATGCTGCCAGATAAGAGTAAAAATAGTGGAGGTGTCTTTATAGATACTGGAAATGAGGAACCTTTTTATATTGATTTAAAGAATAAATCCCGTATTGAAATTATAGAATTAGATGGGATCTTTTATGGTGCTCTTATTCCCTTAGAGCCACAAAATGCACCTCTTGAAAATAAATCTAAGAAATATTTAGATTACGATTGTATTGCTTTTGAAAGGGAAGAAATATTAGATTTTGAAACCAGGGGCCAAAAGGAATCTAAAGCAGAGGATAAGAATAAAAGTTTAATCTGGATAGCGCCGAAATTACCCAAAGGAATTTCTCCATTAGGTACTACCTATTGGGAAGGAAGCCTTTTGGGTTTTCAATCTGCAGTTCTATCCTATGAAGTAAAAGACATTTCATTCGAATCTGTAAAAAAGGAAACTGTAACGCCACCTTCAAATTTCAAAAAAGTAAGCGAGGAACAGATGCAGGATTTAAAAGAAGAGAAAAGAGAGTTATTAATGTCTAAAAATAGATTTTAATATGGCGTTAGAAATTACGGCATTATCAAAGACATATTCAAATGGAGTGCAGGCCCTTCAAGATGTTAATTTAACTATTGGTGTTGGTTTATTTGGCTTACTCGGTCCTAATGGAGCTGGAAAGTCAACTTTGATGCGGACTATTGCTACCCTTCAAGAGGCAGATACAGGTACAGTTTTATTTCACAATATAGATGTCCAGAAAGATAAACGGGAGATTAGAAAAATGTTAGGTTACCTTCCTCAAGAATTTGGTGTTTATCCAAGAGTGAGTGCTGAAGAAATGCTAAATTATTTAGCAATTGCCAAAGGAATAATTAATAAAAAAGAACGAAAAGAACAAGTTCAACTTTTATTAGAAGAAGTCAATTTATTTGAGCATCGCAAAAAACATGTTTCGACTTATAGTGGTGGCATGCGTCAGCGCTTTGGTATTGCGCAAGCTTTACTGGGTAATCCTAAACTAATAATAGTAGATGAACCTACCGCAGGATTGGATCCATTGGAAAGAAATAGATTTAATAACTTACTCAGTGAGATTAGTGAAAATAAAGTTGTCATTCTCTCAACTCATATCGTGAAAGATATTTCTGATTTGTGTGGTGATATGGCAATTATTTCAGAAGGAAAAGTACTTGTACAAGACTCACCCAAACTTCTTATGGATACCCTCAATAGTAGGGTTTGGAAAAAGAAAATAGATAAAAGTGAATACAATTATTATGACAAAGAGTATAAGATTATTTCTACCTATCTCAATGGAGGTGCTCCCATTATAAATGTTTTAAGTGATACTAATTTAGATAATGGTTTTAAGCCTGTAGATCCTAACTTGGAAGATGTTTACTTTTCTTATATAAAATAATAATGCCTACTCAAGGACAAATAAAATTATTGCATATAATAATTTAGAATAACCTTAATAGTTTTTTCTCTTCTTTCTATTGCAGTATTAAAAAGAAAACGCAATTACTACTTTGCTTTAGTTTTTTTCTTTAGAATAAAATCTTTTCCAGCAAGAGAAAAGTCACATTTTGTTTTACCGTCAATTTTAATAATAGGTGGTGGAGGTTTAAGTGAACTAATAATCATACTTAATGAAGAATCTAATTTTTGAAATAAAATATACTTTTCGTCAGCCGATAGTAATTATTACGTTTTTAGTTTATTTTCTGTTATCCTTTTTGATCATAAATGCAGCTGGAGGACTTTTTGAGTCTGTAAGAATTTCGATCGATGGACAAGGGTCAAAAGTCTTCTTAAACTCACCAAAAATAGTAGCTTTTCTAGTTTCTATTTTTAGTGTACTTGGTCTATCAATAACGGCTATCCTATTTGGAAATTCGATCTATAGAGATATTAAATATCAAAACGATCAAGTCATGTTTTCTACTGGTGTTAGAAAAAGCAATTATCTCTTTCCTCGCTTCATTGCGCCTTTAGTTGTTAACACATTTATATTCCTAGCCATTCCACTAGGAATAACCATAGCGAGTTACATGCCTTATTTAGATGCTAACTATTTTGGTCCCTTTATAGTGCAGGCTTACATAACACCACTTTTGCAGATTGCATTACCTAATATTCTTTTTACAGGTGCTATATTTTTTATAATTACAGCACTTAAAAAGAATATAAAAATTAATTGGATTTTAATTATTCTATTTTATGCTATATATGCTGGTGGTATGGCGCTTTCTAACGATATAGACAATCAATACCTCAACGCATTGTTAGATCCGTTTGGCGCAAAAGCATTAGCGCTTGGAGATGTGGGTTCTTCGGTAAATGAAAAAAACACAGAGACCGCTTCTTTCACTGGAGTACTCATGGCAAACAGATTTCTTTGGGGTGGTCTGGGGATTTTAATTTTTATAATTGGTTATTTAAGATTCAAGCTTACTTTGAATACGAATCAAAAAAAGAAATCTCATAAAGTTAAAAACACAGAAAGTAACATTAATGAATTTCTGCTTTTTAAGCAAATCAAAATGCCCAAGGTAAATCAAAACTTTGGGAGATCAGCCGACTGGTATAACTTAGGATATTTATTTAAATACGAGTTTAATAAACTTATCCGAAGCAATTATTTTAAAATAATAGCGCTGCTTTTACTTATTGTTACATTGATAACTATACCACAAACAGGAAAGATATATGATAGTACTTCCTATATTCTTACTTCTAAAGTTGTTCAGGTTTTAAGAATTACAAGACTCTTATTCATTGTTTTTATTATTCTTTTTACAGGCGAATTAATTTGGAACAGTAGAAAATACAGTACTCATCATTATGAAGATGCTACGCCATTATTAAATGCTCATTTTGTTGTACCCAAAATATTTGCAATAGCAACAGCAACATTTATCTTGTTAATGATACAATGGTTATTTATTTACCTGTATCAAATGTACGCTGGGGTTTCGCACGAGTTTGATGTAATGGGGATTTATATATTAAATAACTATTTATACTATTTGGTTTTTATTGCTTTGGCATTTATTGTAAACGCATTAATCGGGAATCAATATATTGCTATTCTTGTTTTAGGAATTTGGTATTTTATTAAGGATTATTTGGTATCGTATCTCAAGCATAATTTACTCATATTTAATAGAACTCCAGGGTACAGCTATTCTGAAATGGACGGTTTTGGAAACTCGTTATTAGGAGAATATGCTTTTCGTTCTTATTGGATGTTATTTGCAATAATTCTATTGTACTTCACAACCTATTTAATTGTAAGAGGAAGTGAAACTGGATTTAAGGTTCGTATAAATGAGCTTAAATCCATAAAGGTGACTAGCCATTTTAAGAGAATCGGTCTTGTATTACTGCTCTTTCTTTTTGCAGGAGGATATATATTTTATAACACGAACGTATTGAATAAATTTAGCTTTGAGACGGAGACTATTCAAAAACAAATTTCATATGAAAAGGCATATAGTCGGTTTGAAATCATGCCCGCACCAAGTATAGTAGATCTTGATACGGAGTGCCATATTTATCCCCATAAAGGTAAAATTGAGTATAAGGGTTTTTATTATTTGAAAAACAATACGGAAGAGCCCATTGATACGGTCATTTTAAATTATAATGAGAAAATTGAAATTACAAACGAAAGTCAAGTTCTTACCTTAATTGAAAAAGATGTAAATTTTAACAAACTACACCTTTACAAATTTAAACAGACCTTAAGCCCTTCAGATTCTGTAAGAGTGAACTTCTCTTATTTTAATCAGAGAAAAGGTTTTAGCAATACGATCAATAGTGAAATGCCTGTAGAGAATGGTACCATCTTCTATTCTCCTCACCCACAAATTGGTTATGATGCAGATAGTGAATTAAGCGATAATGTATTGCGAAAGAAATATAGCCTAAAGGAAAAATTGCCACTTCCTGCACGTACTGATGAGAATGAAAAATTTAAAAGTTCTTTAGGGGATGTGGTTCGATATCATTCTGTGGTTAGTACTTCAAAAGACCAAAGGGCTTTTACATCAGGTACATTAATTAAGGAATGGACAAGAGATGGGCGCAATTATTATGAATATCAAGCAGATAATGTAATTTCTGTTTTGGGGTATAATTCTGGAATTTATGAAACAAAAGAAGTAACTGCAATTGATACATCAGCTACTCCCATAGACTTAGCTATCAATTATCACAAACCGCATCAATACAATATTGAATTGATGATGGAAGCAATGAAGTACTCTATTGAGTATTATGCAGAACATTTTGGACCTTATCAATTTGATCTTTTGCGAATAATTGAAACCTATTCGCCAAATGCTTCCGCTATCTCCCTAGCTACAACAATTCCTTTTTCTGAAGGCCTAGGCTTTACTGCCAACATAGAAGAATGTTATCATGAGAATGAAATAGTAAGTATTCCATATCCTGTTTGGTCTACAGCTCACGAAGTAGCCCATCAATGGTGGGGGCATCAAATTACTCCCGCTGTAGTTCAAGGTGCAACTATGTTAACAGAAAGTCTTGCTCAATACAGTTCACTCAAAGTTTTGGAAAAAATGTATAGCAAAGAAATGGTAGGAGAATTTTTAAAAAATGAACAACAACGTTATTTGATAAGTCGAACAGGTGGTAATTTTAATGAACCCCCATTAGCTACCGTTGCTAATGAAACTTATATTTATTATAATAAAGGGTCTATCATATTTTATGCACTTTCTGAATATATAGGAACAAAGGAATTCAATGCTTTTTTAGCGGGCTATTTAAAACGGTACCAATATTCTGCTAAACCTTCACCAACTACAATTGAATTTATAAATGAATTAAGAAATTCAGTGCCTGATAATTTTAAATATATTGTTACAGAATGGTTGGAGAAAGTCACACTTTATGATTTTGACATGGGAAATGCAACTTACAAAAGAAATGAAGACTTAGAATACAATGTAAAATTTGATATTACGGCTACAAAATTTCAAAAAGATGAAGCTACTCAAATAGAAGAGGAAGTAAGCATGAATGAATATTTTCCCATTGAAATAAAAGATTCTAAAGGAAAAATTATATTTAGTGAATTAGTCCAACTTAAAAATGGAGAGCAAACAGTTTCCTTGTTATTGAATCGAAAGCCTCATACCATAAGTATAGACCCACTTAACATAATTGTTCATAAAAAATCAACTGCGCTTAATAATTTTACGACCGATGTTTTAAGAGCAAGTTAGATTTCTTACAATGGTTAAGTACTGGTGATTATAGATTAGAGTAACTAATAAACTGGTTAGTAAGCGGTGTCTGTGTACAATGAAAACATAGGGATAGAATAAGTCTAAGTATTACATACTTTATAATTACTTATCTGTCTAGAAATCTAGTTTATAAAATTCTTAACTTAAATCAACTTAAGAATTACTAGATGTTACCGTAAAATGATATCCAACACCTCTTAGAGTAACGAGCTTGATTCGCTTATCACTTTCAAAATATTGTCTTATTTTTCTAATATAGACATCTAGGTTTCTGGAGTTATACATTGAATCATCTCCCCATAATTTAAGAAGAATATCTTTTCTTTCGATAGTTGTATTGAGATTATCGCAGAGCAATTTGAGTAACTCATTTTCTCTATGAGAAAGGTTTCGTATATTTTCCATATGACGTAGCTCAAACTTGCTATAAGAGAAAGTATATGAGCCTATTTCAATGTCCAACTGAGTTTTGGATTTCAATACATTCTTGCGATATATAGTCAATAAATTTTCAATACGGACAATAAGCTCCTCCATGCTAAAGGGCTTTTTGATATAGTCATTCCCTCCTGACTGAAAACCTTGAAGGACGTCATCAGTCTGATTTTTAGCCGTTAAAAAAACAATAGGAATATGTTGATTTTTCTTTCTAATCTCCAGCCCTAAAGTAAATCCATCGACATTGGGCACCATTACATCCAGTACACAAATATCGGGTTTGAAATTATCAAAAGCAGCCATTACATTTTTTCCATCAGAGACTAATTTTATATCATAATTTCGACTTTGCAAACTTTCCTTTACTATTCTCCCTAGATGTAGTTCATCTTCTAAATATAAAATCTTAGTCATTTGCATATTGAATTTTTGGCAGCACAATTGTAAACGTAGACCCCACATCCTCTTGGCTCTTTACATTGATAGTTCCATTATGTTTATTTATGACTTCCTTGACATAGCTCAAGCCTAGACCATGCCCTTTTGTGTTGTGCCTATTCCCTTGAGTCACCCTGTAAAATTTGTCAAATATCTTCTCTTGATTTTCAAGACTTATACCTGTACCGTTATCTGTAAAGGTAAGCTGAATATTGTGTTCCAATTCCGTAAGAACAATATCTATGCGAGGTTCTTTATTTGAATATTTGATCGCATTTTCGATAAGATTGTGGATCACATTAACAATATGAGTCTTATCTGCTTCCACATTAAAATGATTACCATTATTCTGATAATTCAAATTTACTTGAGTGCTTTCTAGCTGGACTTTCAATATTTTGATTACGGATTTTATCTCTGCATTCAAATCTAAAGTCTGTGTATCAGCAATAAATTTTCCCTGTTCGTATAAGCTTATATTCAAGGCCTTATCAACGAGCAAGCCCAATCGGTTTACTTCATGCTTAGATATTTCTATATATTCTTTGCTTAATTCTCGATTATTAGATGCATTAAAATTGCTCAAAGCTTCTAGAGCTACGCTGATAGTGCTCACAGGAGTTTTAAGCTCGTGTGACATATTAGACATGAAATCATTCCTTATCTGCGAAAGTTTTCTCTCTTTTTTTAACTGTCGTAAAAACATGAAATAAGTAGCGAGAATTGATAATAATACTAATATTGAAAATAAGATTTGTGGTATAATGCGTTTAACAACATCTATCGCAGAAATTTGATCTGCGATATCCTCTTTGTTTCCGGCGGCTTGCATTTTTTTAAATCGACTTAGGTCCATGTTTTGACTTACTCTTTTATCTCCATCACTAATCTCTATAATCATCGAATTAAAACCACTTGGATTGTTTGAGTATTCTGCAGCATCCTTCTGAAACTTATCATCATCGGTAATCAAAGTTGCACTTTGCATAATGTCAGAAATAGTCGTGTGATTTATTAGTGAATCTAATTGATTCCAAGATTCCGAAAGTGAAGTCTCTATCCCAGGAGTATCTGGTTTCAGATTGTCCTCTATATTTGAGAAAATTTCTACAAACAAGTCATCACGTGTTTCTAATACCATAGCCGCCTTCTCATCTCCATATTCGCCTGTGATAAAATTAAATAATAATCCTACGGTTAATAACAGACTTAAAAGTCCTATAACAAAATGTCCATTTGATCTTTGCTTGAGCATATAACAAATTTAGCACATCGATTTATTGCATGCGTGCTACTTTAACCTTAATTAACGTTAGATACACCTTCATTAACCTATTCCAGCGTATAGTCTGTATAACTTTGAACTATTAATAAATTATAAATAGAAGATAAATGAAAAATTTCACAATTCTAGTAATAGCGTTGGTATTAAGCTCTACAATAGAAGCTCAATCAGTAAGTGTGATTGAATATCAAGAAACAATGAAATTAGACTTGACAGAAATGAGTGAGCAATTACAAGTGCTACCAAAAGCTATGTTAGACATGATCCCTAAGTCTCAGAGTTTTGAAAAGGAACTATTATTCGATTCTAACAAGTCAATCTATAGAACCAAAAAAGGTGCAAAGCCAGAGGATATGAATATGGAATCAGGAGGAGGATCTATTATGATCAAATTTCATCAAGATGATACCGAAGATATATTATATACTTCGCTGGAAGAAAACATGACAATCCATCAGAAAGGTATTATGGGTAAGTCATTTATTGTGAGTGATGAAGTAAAAAAGAAAGAATGGAAACTGACTAATGAGAAAATAAAGTATCTCGACTATGAATGCCAAAAAGCGGTTATTGAGACTGAAGATGGGTTAGTAGTGGCTTGGTACACTTCTCAGATTCCTACTCAATCTGGTCCTGCAAAGTACAATGGCCTTCCAGGAGCAATTTTAATGTTGTCTATAGATGATGGAGCTCTTGAGATTAAAGCTACAAAAGTATCAATTAACTCTATGGATTCTGCTGCCCTAACGGCACCTAGCGATGGCAAGAAAGTTAGTCAAAAGGAATTTGACAAAATTAATGAAGAGAAGATGAAAGAGCAAAAGGAGATGTATGGCAATGGAAATCTACTAAAAATAGGGAACTAGTCATTTCCTTTTTATCATAATTTATCACAATGAACAAATTATTTGTCCTATTCTTATTCTGCTTTAGTTCTTTTGCCACTGCACAGATTTCATTAGAGGGTTATGTCCTTAATGAAAACGAAGAAGCCCTAATTGGGGCCACAGTGGTTATCTTAGCGGAGACAGATAGTACTATAATCGAATTTTCTCTGACTAATGATTTTGGAAAATATCAAATAAAAGATATTAATACCAGAAGGTTTGTTATTCAAGTCAGTTATATAGCTCATCAAAATTATTCTAAGATAATAGAAATAGATGCTAATAAGAATAGGATAAATATGGACCCGATAGTACTACTAGAATCCAATGAAGTACTAAAGGAAATAACAATAAAGGCTGAGCATATTCCAATGGGTATTATAGGAGACACCATTAGCTATAATGCGGCCGCATTTAAAACTAGACCTAATGCCACAGTAGAAGATCTGCTGAGAAAATTACCTGGCATAGAAGTAAAACGTAATGGTGACATCAAAGCGCAAGGCGAAGATGTGAACAAAGTATTGGTAGATGGAAAAGAGTTTTTTGGTAGCGATCCTAAGATGGCTACTAAGAACTTACAAGCGGAAGCTGTAGATAAGGTAGAAGTCTTTGATAAGTTGTCAGAGATTGCAGAATTTACAGGAATCGAGGATGGAGAAGAAGAAAAAACCATTAACCTAAAATTAAAAGAAGACTATAAAAAAGGTGGGTTTGGAAATGCCTTAGCAGCGGCAGGCACCGATGAGAGTTATGAAGCTAAACTTAATTATTTCCGATTTAGTCCCACTTTACAGACTTCATTTATAGCAGCTTCCAATAATATTAACAAAGAAACATTTACACTATCTGACCGCATAGATTTTCTTGGAGGGATAGGTGGATTATTGTCTTCTGGATCTCTGGATTTATCAGATTTTGGAGTATTAGAAGATGGGTTAAATAGATTCACTTCTATTGGAAGTAATATTAATTATGATTTTTCTTCAAAAGTAAAATTGAATTCGCACTATATCTTTAATGGCAAAGAGAATACACTAAATAAAACCACAAACAGTGACAATCTGAATGTCATAAGTCAGTTTAGAACACGGGATACTATCAAAAGTAAAAATGACTATTACAGCCATGCGATAAATACTAGGCTAACATATAAATACAGTCCTTTGTTAGAATTGGTTTTTAAGAATAATATAGCCATTAAAGAAAATGCAACTAATAGTCAGTCATTAAGTCAATATTTTCAGAATGAAATCAATACTGGAAACACAACCTCACTTAATGAGTTACTCAATAATAATTTAAATTTTGACTCCCATACGAGTATCCGCAAGAAATTCAAAAAGAAGGGCAGAAATATTATTAGTACTATTTTATACAAACACAATAATTCAGCATCAAATGACAGAATTGACAACTTGGATAATCTCTCTCTAGTCTCTAGAAGAATAAATCAGATCCAGGACTACCAGAGCAATTTAGATCAGTACAATCTGACCACCAAGTATACCGAGCCTTTATTTAGAAATTTATATCTAGGTTTAGAATACATATATGCTTCTAGTATAGAAACACCATCCCGTGATTATTTTGACATTTTGGACAGTCGGAATATTATCAACGAGGATTTGTCGTCAACATATCGTAAAGAGTATCTGTATCACATAGCAGGTTTTAGTATTAGAAAAAATAGTAGCAAGCTTAAGACCAAAGTCGGTCTTAAAAGTCAATGGATCAATCTAAATGGAATAATTAATGAAGGAGCAAGTAGTATAGAAGGATCTTTCCAGCATTGGTTACCGTCCTTAAGTTTGGATGTGCAGATGAAAGGCAATAGGGACGCTTCATTTTCATACAGCACCTCCGTGTCTGCACCAAGACTAGAAGACCTCTTACCCTTACCAGTAAATACAAACCCAAACTATAACTTTATTGGTAATCCTAATCTAATCCCAGAATATACTCATGATGTCGGTGTAAGAGCTAGTCTATTTGATAATTTTAATATGTCCAGTCTATTTAGCAGCATCAATTTTACTGTATCCAAGAACAGAATTGTGAATATGACGGATATCGATGAACAGTTAGTAAGAAATATAACTCCCGTCAATACTGATAACTACAGAAGTACCAGAGGATTTATTAGCTATCAAAGGCCATTCAGGCCATTAAAGGTTACATATTCTGTTAGTACACAGCTACAGATCTCAAAATACAATTCATTTCTCAATGGATTTAGTAGCCCCGTTTTTGAAAGTAATTTTGACTTTAAGTTTTCTCTTCAGAATCGTAAGACAGATTATGTAAGCATAGAAGCCGGTATAAGATGGAATGGTAATCGCTTAAGTTATGAGATTAATGAAGATTTTAATCAGTCATATTCTAATTTGGATTACTTTTTAATATCCGATTTTTACTTACCTGCAGGGATTACGATCAGTTCTGAATTGCATTACAATCGATATTCTTCAGATGGATTCTCTGATAATCCAAAATACTATTTGTGGGTCGCTAGATTAAGTAAATTGTTTCTGAATAATAAAATCGAATTGACTCTATCTGCTCACGATATTCTTAATCAAAATATTGGGTATAGAAGGTATGGAACGGCTACGGCTATAAGTGAAGAGAATTTTCAAAACCTAGGTCAGTATTTTCTGCTCGGACTTAATTACAAAATAGGGAAAGGAAAAAAAGATAATGGCATGAAGATTCAAGTTAGTGAGTTTTAGTAAGTTGTTTTTTTAAAATGTTGTTTTGATTTCTTTCAAAGGAGGAAGGACTTATCAGAAATATGACGAAGTAGATACGTGGC